>DASYVN010000102.1:0-12517 GCA_035937095.1 Candidatus Limnocylindria bacterium | reverse complement strand
CGCGAAGGGTGTCCTCGCGACCGACGAGCACGATGTCGGCGACGCCCCCCTCGGCCCGGTACAGCAACGCGCCCCGGACCATCTCGTCCGGGGCGTGATCACCACCCATCGCGTCGACCGCGATGCGCATCGCGCTAACTGGCTGCGGTGCGCTTCTTGGAGCGGATCTTGATCACCTGCCGGCCGCGATACATGCCGCAATGCGGGCAGGCTTGATGTGACGGCTTCGGGCTCTTGCACTGCGGGCAGGGCACGAGGTTCGCGGCGCGCAGCCGGAGGTGGCTGCGGCGGTCGCCCTGCGCCGCGTGCGGCGTTCGCTTTTTCGGTTCTCCGGCCAATTCGAGACTCCCTCTATGACGCCTTCATGATTGTAGGTAGTCGTGACCTGGCAGATGTTGCTCATCGGCGCGTACCGGGTCGCCGGCGCACTGCCAGTGCTCAAGTGGCCGTTCGCGGGCGCCCTCGTCGCGCTCCTCACCGACTTCGGCGACCTCTTCCTCATGGATTGGCTCGGAGGCGTTCCCGACTACCAGCGCTTCGACAAGGTCTGCGATCTCGCCTACATGACGACGTTCGCGATCGTCGCCCTCCGCTGGCGACCGCTCGAGCGCAACGTCGCCCTCGCGTTGCTCGCCCTGCGTCTTGGGGGTGATGCGCTCTTCGGGCTCACCGGCACGCGCGCGATCCTCTTCGCGTTCCCGAACCTCTTCGAGTTCTGGTTCATCTTCGTGGCCGCTCGTGACCGCTTCCGGCCCGCGGCGCTGATCGACGGCCGCGTGACGGCCGTGGCGCTGGCCGGCCTGCTGGTGGCGAAAGAGACGCAGGAGTGGTTCCTGCACGTGAATCGGTTCTTGGACAGCTACGTCGCGACCGATGTGGTCGCCGACCTCTGGCACGGATTGACCGGCCGTTAGGACTCCGTCTTGCCGATCTTGTCCCGGAGCTCTTGCAGGGCGGTCCACCGCTGATCCACGGCTTCGTCGTGCCGGTGCGGGCGCTGGTTCAGGTCGTCGCCGCAGACCGGGCAGAGGCCGGCGCAGCCAGGCCGGCACAACGACGCGACCGGCGTCATGAGGATGAGCTCCTCTCGCAACAGCGGGGTGAGATCGACCTTGAAGTCGGAGCCGATGGTCTTCGCGTCGAGCGGCGCCTCGACGATCCCGACACCGGTGTCGACCGGGGCGGTCGCGTAGTACTGCTCCGCGAAGTCCGCGTGGATGGGGGTATCGATCGGCGTGAGGCAGCGCGCGCACTGCGCCGCAACGTGTGCGTCGGCGGAGCCGTCGATGTAGGCGCCCGGATTCGTGTGCGTCGCGTGCAGCCGCGCGTCGATGTCGACGATGTCGGCCTCGAGGAGTCCGGCGTTGTCACCGCGCGGGTCGATCGGCGCCTCCTCGACCTCGATGTCGACGCGAGCGCCCAAGGGTTGCTTCAGGAGAGGCGCGACGTTGATGACCACGCGTTACCACCTACTCGCGAACTGGTTCGGGACGTCGCTCCTCGAGCACTTCGAGGCTCTTCTTCACGATCGACAGGGTCTTGACGAGATCGCTTTCGAGACGGATGAGCACGTCGGCCGCGTACTGGTCCGCGCCGCGCATCGTCTCGTCGGCCTTGGCCTGGGCCCGCTTCTCGATGTCGTCGGACCGCCCCTCCGCCTCGCGGATGATCGACTGGTCCTGGAGCAGGATCGCGGCCTGCTCCTGCGCCGCGCCGATGATCTGCTCGCCTTCTTCGCGGGCCTTGTGCACGACGCGATCGCTCTCCTGAACGATGCGCCGGGCCTGCTTGACCTCTTCGGGGATCGCGACGCGCATCTGGTCGATGAGGTCAAGGACGGCGGCCTGTTCCAGGATCGCCTGGTTGGTCATCGGCAGCTTGCGCGCGTTGACGACGAGCGCTTCCAGTCGCTCGACGAGGAACTGGATGTCCATCGTTACCCTCCCGCGGAAGCCTTCTCACTGTACTGGAGCAGCAGGAGCGTCTCCTGACCGATCTCCTTGGTGCGGGCGATGCGCAGCGTCGGCGGTATCGGGGGCAGATGCTTTCGGAGCGCGCGCGCGACCACCAGGCGCCCCGGCGCGGCGACCTTCGCGAGCACCGCGCCATGCAAGGCCACATCGGCGAACGGCGGGTCGCAGAAGGCGATGTCCGCGTGGACCGGACCGTCCAGGTACGCGAGCGCATCGGCGCGGACGACGCTCGCCCGCGCGGCGAAGCCGGTCGTCTCGAGATTCGTGCGAAGCGCCGCGATGGCCGTCGGGGCCGTGTCGACGAAGGTCGCGCGGGCCGCGCCCCGAGACAGCGCTTCGATGCCGAGCGTGCCGGCGCCCGCAAAGAGGTCGAGCACGTCGGTGCCGGAGAGCATCGGCTCGAGGATAGCGAAGAGCGTCTCGCGGATCCGGTCCGTCGCCGCGCGGGTTCCCCCGCCCGCGGGTACGACGAGCCGCCGCCCCTTGGCCTCGCCAGCGATGACCCTCACCCGAGGAGCTCGCGCAGCCGGGTCCGCACCGCGTTCGGGCGTTCGATCCACGGCAGGTGGCCCGCTTTCGGGAGGATCTCGAAGCGCGCGCTCGGGAGTACCTCCGCGAGCGCGCGCGCCGGCCCTTCGGGTCTCGGGTCGCCCTCGGCCTGCCAGACGACCGTTGCGACAGTGACCGTGCGGGCACGGCGGTCGAGCTCGCCGCTGTCGATCAGCCGCACCCAATCCGCGTTCTGACGGGCGTTCACCTCGTAGTTCGTTGGATAGGCGAACACCGGATCCGGCAGCAGGCCCGCGTTCGAGCGATCTGCGAGGTCGCTGATCGCGCGTAGCCGCATCCCTTCTCGGTCCAGCGCCGAATCGGGGTCCGCAGCGCCCGTCTGAAGAATGGAACGGATCTCGCCGAGTCGCGCTAGCTCGGCCGAAGTCAGGCGCGCTTCGACGGCGGCCCGCTGCTCGTCCTGCCAGCCCATCGTGATACCGATGCCGCACCAGAGGACCATCCGCTCGATGTGCTCGGGGTGCTCGAACGCGTAAAGCAGAGCGAGACAGGCACCGAACGAGTGGCCGACGAGCCGGACGCGGTCGTGCCCCCAATACGCTCGCAAGGCCTCGAGATCCGCGATGCTCGTGGCAAGATCGCACGGACTCGCGCGCGCCGAGCGGCCGCCGCCGCGTTGGTCGTACCGATGAACGGAGAAGCGATCCGCGAGCATGGGCACGATGTCCTGCATGTAGTCGTGCAGTCCCGGCCCTCCGTGCAGCAAGACCACTGGGGGCCCGTCGCCGTCGACTGCCGTCCAGATGTCGCACCCATTGACATGCACGAAGGACTCGGTCATGCCAATGCGTACCGGCGCCAGAGCGCCTCGACCGCGCGCGCGAGGCCCGCGTGTTGCGGCTGCTCGAGCGTCGGATCGGCGGCGAGGACCGCGTCCGCCTCTTCGGCGGTCTCGCGCGCGAGGCGTGGATCGACGTCGCGCAGGTCGACGATCCGGAGCTCCTCGCCGAGGCCGCTCTGCTCGTCGCCGAGGAACTCGCCTGCGCCGCGGATGTCGAGGTCGCGCTGCGCGAGCGCGAAGCCGTCAAGCGGCTTGCCGTCCTTCCGCTCGATCATCGCGGCGAGGCGCTCCGAGTCGCCGGCGTCGTCGCTCACCAGCACGGCGAACGACCGTTTCTCGCCGCGGCCGATGCGGCCGCGGAGCTGATGCAGCTGCGCGAGCCCGAACCGCTCCGCCCCGAGGATGACCATGACCGTCGCGTTCGGGACGTCGATCCCCACCTCGACGACGGTGGTCGCCACCAGCACGTCCAGCTCGCGGCCGACGAAGGCGCGCATCACCGCGTCGCGGTCCTTCGCGGGCATGCGGCCGTGGAGCAGCGCGACACGGAGGCCCTTGAGCGCGCCCTGGCGCAGCTCCTCGTACGTGTCGATCGCGCTCGGCGCGTCATCCTCGCCGTCCGTCGGATCGATGCGCGGCGTCACGATGAAGGCCTGGTCGCCGTTCGCGACGTGCTCGCGCAGCCATGGCCAGACCTTCGCGAGCGCCTCCGGCGTGCGGACCTCGGTACGGATCTCCTGCCGTCCCGCGGGAAGCTCCTTCAGGACCGACAGATCGAGATCGCGATAGATCGTTTGGGTCAGCGTGCGCGGGATCGGGGTCGCCGTGGTGAGCAGCAGGTGCGGATCGACGCCCTTCTCGCGCAGCGTCGTCCGCTGGCGCACGCCGAACCGGTGCTGCTCGTCCACGAGCGCGAGCCCGAGCGTCTTGAACGTCACGCCTTCGACGACGAGCGCGTGCGTTCCGACCACCACGTCGAGCGTGCCGTCGGCCAGACCGGCCAGGATCTCACGGCGGTCGGGCGCGCTCACGCTCGAGGTGAGCAGTCGCACCGATGGCCCGTCCGTCGCGAAGAGCACCGACAGCGTCCGGAAGTGCTGCTCGGCAAGGAGCTCCGTCGGCGCCATGAGCGCGGCCTGCGTGCCGGAGGCGACGGCGATGCGTGCGGCGAGTGCGGCGACGACCGTCTTGCCGGACCCGACGTCACCCTCCAGGAGCCGGGACATCGGAATGGTCCGTCCGATGTCGGCGCGGATGTCCGCGAGGGCCGCCTGCTGGCCCTCCGTCAGCGTGAACGGCAGTCCCGCGATCCAGTGCCCCACAGCGACGTCGGGTGCCGCGAGCTTCGGGGCCGTCGCGTTCTTCTGCCAGCGCGCGCGCCGCTGCGCGAGCCCGAGCTGCAGCGTGAGGAGCTCGTCGAACGCGAGGCGGCGTCGCCCCTCGATGAGCCGAGCCTCGGTCGACGGGAAATGGACCTCCTTCAAGGCCTCGGGCAGCGGGAGCAGCTCGCGGCGCTCGCGGATCGCCGGCGGGAGCTCGTCGGGGACCTCGGTCACGACGGGCGACCGCTTGGGCCCGCCCTCGACCGCCGTGTGCAGCCACCGCCGCAGATGGCCCTCCTTCAATCCCTCGGTGAGCCGGTACACCGGGACCATCCGCCCGGTGTGGACGCGCTCCGCGTCGGCGGCCTCGACCTTCGGGTTGGCGAGCTGGAGCGCCCGCCCGAACCACGTCGCCTTGCCCGAGAGCCGGATCAGCTGCCCTTGCCGGAACCGCTCTTTGATGAACTGCCGTCCGAACCAGGTGGCCTTCACGCCCGACGGACGCATGTCGGCCGGATCGAGGAGCTCGACCTCGGTGAGCATCTGGCCGCGCGCGGTGCGCCGCTGGCCGATCGTGCCGACGATCGCCTCGGTGGTCTGCTCGCGCTCGGCGACCAGATGCCGCACCGGCCGGATGTCGGCGTAGTCGAGGTACCGGGTCGGCAGGTGCCACAACAGATCGCCGATGGTCCGGATGCCGAGCCGCTCGAGCAGCTTGGCCGACCCGTCGCCGACGCCCGGCAAGGCCTCGACCTTCAGGTCGAGGCTGGTCGAGCTATTCCGCAGCGACGATGAAGGGGTAGTGCGGCTGGCCGCCATCCACGACCTCCACCTCGGCGCCGGGGAACGTCGCGCGAAGCCGAGCCGCGGCGGCGTCGCGCCGCTCGGCATCGACGCCGGCGCCGACATACAGCGTGAACAGGCCGGTCTCGCTCAGCGCCTTCGCGGCGGTCGCGAGCGCGGTGAGCTCGTCGCCGGCGTGGGCGACAAGCTTCCCATCGAGAAGCGCCAGGTGCTCCCCTTTGGCGACTCGCTGCCCGTCGACCTCGGCGTCGCGGATCGCCGGGGTGATCTCGATCGCGTGCGCGCGCTCGGCCGCGTCGCGCATCGTCGCGATCGCGTCTTCGGGCGCTTCGCTCTGATCCCAGCTGGCGAGCGCAGCCATCCCTTGCGCGACGTTCCGAGCCGGAAGCACCGTGACGGCGATCGGCCCAGCGAGCTTCGCGGCCTGCTCGGCGGCGAGGATGACGTTCTTGTCGTTCGGCAGCACGACGACGTGGCGCGCGTTGGCGCGCTTGATCGCGCCGAGGACCTCCTCGGTCGACGGGTTCATCGTGGCGCCACCGCGCACGACGAACGCGCCGAGCGATGTTGCGATGCGGCCGAGGCCATCGCCCGGCACGACCGCGACCACGGCCACCGCGGCCGGCTCGCGTGCCGGAGATGACACGACGATCCCGGTCGCGGACTCGTGCTCCGCCGACATCGCATCGAGATCCTCGACGACGACGTCGCTGATCCGCCCGGCGCTCGTGCCGATCCGGATGATCTGATCGGGCTGCAGGGTGTGGACGTGGACCTTCGCCACGGTCTCGTCACCGACGACGAGCACGCAGTCGGCGCCGAATTCGAGCATCTCGGTCCGGATCGCCTCGACGGGCCGCGCTGGTGCGATGATGAGGAACTGGACGTCGTACGCGCCGGCCCAGCTCGCGACATCGTGCGCGCCCGGCTCCGCGGCCGTCGTCCCGCGGGACGCCGCGCGCGCGACCGGCCCGGGCACGAAGCGGCCCTGGAGCGCGGCGAGCGCGCCATCCATCAGGAGCCAGAGTCCACGCGCACCGGCGTCGACGACCCCGGCGGCCTTGTTCACCGGGTTGTCGTGCATCGTCTGGTCCACGGCCGCGCGGCCGCGGTCTACCGCAGCCCCGAGCAGCCGCTCGGCGTCCCCCTTCTCGTGCGCGACCGCCTCCTGCATCTCTTTGAGCGCGCTGAGCATCGTTCCCGGCGCGGGCTTCGTCACTGCGGCGAACGCGTACGTGCGCGCGAGCTCGAACGCCTTCTTGAGATCGGCACCGTCGTCGCTCCAGGAGTCCTTCACGCCCCGGATGATCTGGCTGAGGAGGACGCCGCTGTTGCCGCGCGCACCCATGAGCGCCCCGTGCGTCGCGCCCGCGAGCATCGCCGCCGGCTCGCGATCGGCCTTCCGGGCGTACTCGAGCGCGGACCGCATCGTGTGGAGCATGTTGGTCCCGGTGTCGCCGTCGGGGACGGGATACACGTTGAGCGCGTTGACCTCGTCGACGTTGCCCTCGAGCCGAGCGGTCGCGGCTTCGAGCGCGGCGAGGAGCGCCGCTGCGTCACACCGTGTTACGATGGTCGGACTTTACCAGTCCGCGACACCGTCGCGGCGCGCTTTCGTTGAGGTGATTCGCCGATGCCACGTGCCTGCGCGATCTGCGGGAAATCCGCGGCCTTCGGCTCCAACGTGAGCCACTCGAAGGTCCACACCGCCCGCCGCTTCGACGCGAACCTCCACACCGCAATGATCAACGGCGAGAAGCTGCTCGTCTGCACGCGGTGCCGCCGCACCACGACGAAGCCCGCTCGGATGGCCAAGAAGGCGGTCAAGGCCGCTTCCTAGGCCTTCGCGAGCTTCGCGCCGCCGCGCTCGTCGACCTTGAGCTGCCCACAGCCGGCGGCGATGTCCTGGCCCTTGCTGATCCGCACCGTCGCGGCGATGCCGCGCTCCGCGAGGATCTCGGCGAAGCGCGCCATCGTCTCGATCGGCGGCCGCTTGAACCCGCCGGGACCCGCGTTCACCGGGATGAGGTTCACGTGGTAGTCGCCCGTCCGGCCGGACCGCGCGATCCGCTCCGCCAGCTCCCGCGCCGCGTCGGCTGAATCGTTCACGCCGGCGAGGAGGACGTACTCGAACGTGACCCGGCGCTTCGTGCGCGCGACGTAGCGGGCCGACGCGGCGAGGACCTCGTCGATCCCCCACTTCCGGTTGATCGGCATGATCGCGCCGCGGGTCTCATCGTCGGCGGCGTGCAGCGACACGGCGAGATTGATCGGCAGTCCTTCGGCCGCGAGCGCGTCGATCTTCGGGACCACGCCGCACGTTGAGATCGTCAGACGCCGTGGGCTGATCCCGAATCCGTCGGCGTCGACGAGCCGGCGCGCGGACGCGATCGTCGCGTCGTAATTGTTGAAGGGCTCGCCCATGCCCATGTAGACCACGTGTGAGACGCGTTCGCCGCGGGCAGCGAGCTCGCGCTGCCAGTGGCGGACCTGGTCGACGATCTCGCCGGGCGTGAGATTGCGGATGAGACCCATCTCGCCGGTCGCGCAGAACGCGCAGGCCATCGGGCAGCCGGCCTGGGTCGAGATGCACACCGAGTTACGGGCGCCGTGGTGCGGC
The DNA here is from genome assembly GCA_035937095.1 of Candidatus Limnocylindria bacterium. Lineage (GTDB taxonomy): Bacteria > Chloroflexota > Limnocylindria > P2-11E > P2-11E > UBA4735. The sequence continues at coordinate 4,447 of DASYVN010000102.1, read as the reverse complement.
ATGAGCACCGTCTCGATCCGATGGCCGTCGTGCAGCTGCAGCAGCACTTTTCGGGTCTCGCCGTCGGCGCTGGCCTGCTCGATGACCGGCTCGACGCTCGACCAGCGGAACGCCGACGCCAGCGCGTCACGCAGCTCCTTCGGCAGATCGGTCAGCTCGCTCCAGCCCGCCGCGCGGGTGTGCGTCGCGTGCCGGCGGATCTGCTTCCGCCGGTAGGCCGACTGGTCGTGCGCGGCCAGCCACGCTGTCAGTTCGGCGTCGCTCACGTCACTGATCGCCGGGCGCGGGTCGTTCACCGATCGAGGGTACCGGGCTCTGCCGGGCGCGCGACTGCGCCGGGCGCGCGGTAGCTGATGTCGCCGGCGCGCTTGCGGGCGCTCAGCATCTGGACGATGCGGACGCCGTCGTGCTTCCCGAACGTGTACCAGTAGCCACGCTTTCCGCCGAACCTCTCGACCGGCGCGCTCGACCCGTCGGGTGGCGGGCAGCCTACTCCGGCCCGACCCGCTCCGAGCCGGTCAGGCGCAGACCCCGCGCCCACTCCGCGCCGCTCATCGCGCGCTTGCCCGCCGGCTTCACCTCGTCGAGCCGCAGCCACCCCGCGCCGCCGGCGACGTGGGGCACGCCCTCGCGCACCTCAAACGTGCCGTGCTGCGCGCCGCGGCCACCGGCCACCGACGCCCGCAGCACGCCGAGCCGCTGGCCGTTGACGGTCGTCCATGCCCCGGGCTCCGGGGTCATCGCACGCACCCGCCGGGCGAGCACATTGGCCGGCTCGGTGAACCGCAGGTCGCCGTCCTTCGTCGTGAGCTTCGGCGCCCACGTCGCGCGTGTCTCGTCCTGCGGCGCGGCCGCGCGCTTCCCGGCCAGGTACTCCGGGAGATCGCGCCGGAGGAGCGCGCCTCCGACCTCGGCGAGCTGCGCGGTCAGCGACCCGGCGGTGTCCTCCGGGCCGATCGGCACGCGACCTTGCGACACGATCGGACCGCGGTCGAGGCTCGCGGTCCCTTCCATGAGCGTGACGCCGGTCTCGCTGTCTCCGGCCAGGATCGCGTGGGCGACCGGCGAAGCGCCGCGCCACCGTGGGAGGAGCGACGCGTGCACGTTCAGCGCGCGACCGTGCACGGCGTCGATGAGCCGCCGCGGGATCAGGTTCCCGTACGCGGCCCACACGAGCGCGTCGGGCCGAAGGGCGATGAGCTCCGCCGCGGCGTCGGCAGCGAAGAGCACCGGTTGGCGGACCGCCAGGCCGAGCTCGAGCGCTCGGCGCTTGACGGCCGACGGCTCGACCGTGCCCCGGTCGCCCGCGCGATCCGGCTGCGTGACGACCGCGACGATCTCGATCGCGCCTTCGGCGGCGAGCACCGCGAGCGCGCCGAGCGACGGCACCGCGAACGCGGGCGTGCCGAGGAAGATGACCCGCCGCGTCAGCGCGAAGTCGCCCTCTCCATCTCGTCGCGGGTGTGGCCCGACACCGAGCGATGCGTTCTGTTATCACCACGACCTTCGGCCATGTCCGCTGAGGGTTCGTCGGGTTCGACCGGGAACAGATCCTTGCGGGTCCGGAGGCGGTCGACGTAGAGCATCCCGTTGGTGTGATCGGTCTCGTGCAGCATGCACTGCGCGCCGAGCCCCTCGCCTTCGATCGTGAACTTCTTCCCGGTGATGTCGATGGCGGCGACCCGCGCGAGGATCGGGCGCTCGAGCATCCCGTACAGGCCACGCACCGAGAGGCAGCCCTCGCTCAGCTCCTCGACCTCCGCGCTTTGGAAGTCGGCCTCGGGGTTGACGGCGACGATGCCGACGCCATCCACGTCGATGATCACGACCCGGAGCGGGACGCCAATCTGCTGCGCGGCGATGCCGATCCCATGTGCTCCGACCATCGACGCGAACATGCGCTGAACCAGCGGCTCGAGCTCCTTCTTGTCGATGCGCGGCTTCCTCGCGGGCGCGTGCAGGACCGGGTCGCCGACTTGGCGAACTTCGACCGCGTGCCTGGTGACGAAGTCGGGCGCCGACCAGCGCTCGCGCCGGCCGCGGTCGATGATCCACGGGGCGCCCTTCGTGATCCGGATCCGGGGGTCGTTCGGCTGTGCGTCGAGGTCGTCGTCCGCGCCGAGGGGCTGCTCGCTCTCCACGGTCCAGACGCTACCCGAGCAGGGTCATGGGGTCCACGTCGACGGTCCATTCCGGACCGATGTCGACGCGATCAAGGAGCGCCGTCGGCCGATCGCCGCGCAGGACCAGCTGCGCGCGATAGCTCCCGGCACGCTTCGCCGCGAATGCCGGCGCCGGGCCGAGGACGTCCGCGTCGTCTTTCGCCGCCGCCCGCAGTCGCGCGGCGAGCTCGGTCGCGCGGTGCTCGACGGTCGCCTCGCGTGCCGCGGAGGTCTGCAGCAGCACGAGCCGGCCGTACGGCGGATACCCGAACCGCCGCCGCGCCCGGAGCTCGTGCTCCGCGAAGGTCGCGTAGTCGTGCGCCGCCGCGGCCGTGATCGCGTAGTGATCGGGGAGATACGTCTGCAGGATGCCTTCGCCGCCGACGGTCCCCCGGCCGGAACGGCCGAGCACCTGGGTGAGGAGCTCGAAGGTGCGCTCCGCCGCGGTGAAGTCCGGCAGGCTGAGCTGCGTGTCGGCGTTCACGACGCCGACAAGCGACACCCTCGGCAGATCGAAGCCCTTCGCCACCATCTGGGTGCCGACGATCACCTGGGCTTGCCCGCTCCGCATCCGCTCGTACATCGCCGCGTGCGCGCCCTTCGCCTTCACCGCGTCGCGATCGAGGCGCACGAGCCGCGCCTGCGGGACCGCCGCGCGGACATCCTCCTCGACGCGTTGCGTTCCGACCCCGAGATGGCGGATGCGGGCGGAGCCGCATCGCGGACACGTCGCCGGGGCCCGCGGCTCCTCACGGCCGCACCGGTGGCACACGAGCCGGCCATCGGCGTGGAGCGCGAACGGGATCTCGCACGCCGGACACGGAACGACATAGCCGCAGTCGCGGCAGAGCACGACGGTCGCGAAGCCGCGGCGGTTCAGATAGAGGATCGCCTGCTCGCCCTTGGCCACGACTCTGACGAGGGCCGTCCGCAAGGCGGATGACAGGGTCGAGCGGTTGTTCGCCTTGAGCTCGAGGCGCAGGTCGACCACCCTGGTCCTCGGCAGCGGAAGATCGAGCACGCGCTCGGGCAGCTCGAGCAGGGAGAGGTCGCCCGCCTTCGCGGCCGCGTAGGTGACGACGCGCGGGGTCGCGCTCCCGAGCACGACCGCGGCGCCGGACAGGCGCCCGAGGGCCAGGGCCGTGTCCACGGCGTGGTAGCGCGGCGCGCTCTCCTGTTTATAGGAGGGTTCCTGCTCCTCATCGACGACCACGAGCCCGACCTCTTCGATCGGCGCGAAGAGCGCGGACCGCGAGCCCACCACGACGTCCGCGATCCCGTCGAGCACCCGGCGCCACTCGTCGTACCGCTCGCCGGCGGAGAGCGCGCTGTGCAGGAGCGCGACGCGCTCGCCGAAGCGCGCGACGAACCGAGCGACGACCTGGGCCGTGAGCGCGATCTCGGGCACGAGCACGATCGCGCCGAGACCGCGCGCCAGCGCCTCGGCGGTGAGCCGCAGGTACACCTCGGTCTTGCCGCTTCCGGTCACGCCGTGGAGGAGGAAGCCCTGGCCGGTGCCCATGCCCGCGATCGCTGCGGCGATCGCGGCGGCCTGCGGCGCGGTGGCGGGCATGTCACGCGAGAGATCGGCTTCGCTGAGGCGGAACTCGACCGGTACCCGGCGCACGCCACGCGTGCCGCGGATCGCGAGCCCCCGGGTGGCGAGGCTCCGTGCCGCGGCGGGCGTCCCGCCCGCCTGGGTCAGATCATCGGAGCTGGTCGCGCCGGCGGCGAGCGCGCGCAGCGTCACCAGCTGGCGCGCGCCCAGGCGCGGTGTGCCGCTCGCGAGCGCGGCGTGGCCGGCGGGCGTGATGCCGAACACCGGCTCGGTCCGCTCGCCGCGCGCCGCCGGCAGCCCGCTCCGCGCGCGGGCGGCGAGCGCGGGCGGGAGCATCGCGCGTACCGCATCGGCGAGCCCGCACCGGTAGGTCTCGGCGATCCAGCGACCGAGCGCGAGCTGGCGCTCCGACAGCAGCGGGATCGGATGCACAAGGCCCTCAAGCGGCTTGAGCTCGCGGTCCGCGGGTACGTCGAGCGCGACGACGACGCCATGGATGGCCCGCGCACCGAAGCCGGCGCGCACGAGATGGCCGATGCGGACATCGAGGCCGTCTGGGACGCGATACGTGAACGTGCGCGCGGGCCCGCGCAGGCCGGCGAAGACCGCGACCTCGGCCGTGCGGGTCACAATTCGTAGTGCCGCGGCCGCGTCGCCTCCTTCTGGATGATCGACGCGATCCCTTCGACCGTCTCGTCGATCTTGCCGTCCTCGTTGACGACGACGT
>DASYVN010000101.1:0-5088 GCA_035937095.1 Candidatus Limnocylindria bacterium | reverse complement strand
GACCTCGTCGACCGACGACCACACCGGTGGCGCCTTCATGAAAGAAGTGTAGGGAGCCGACCTCCCTAGCCCTTCGCGGCCTCCATCGCGCGGCGGAGCGCCCGCTGGGTGTGGACGGTGAGGAGCGGGCCTCGGAACTCTGCCGACGCTGCGAGGTCGGAGGACAGTCGGGCGCCCTCGCCGACCTTCGCGGCGGCCGCGGCGATCGCCGCGTCGTCCCCGTTCGTGCCCGCGAGCGCGCGCTCCGCGGCGGTCGCACGGAACGGACGGTCCGCCGCGCCAGTCACGCCGATCGCGGCGCGCTCGATCGTCCCGTCCTTCGCGACGGTGACGACGACGGCGACGCCGACGACGGCGAAGCCGGACGCCGGATGCGCGACCTTCGCGTAGGCGCTCCCGGTGCGGGGTGGCGGGGCCGGGAACCGGACCGAGATGAGGATCTCGCCCACACCGAGCGCCGTCTCGAGGGCGCCCTTGAAGAAGTCCTTGGCTGCGATCGCGCGGTCGCCCTTCGGCCCGACCGCGCGCAGCGTCGCGTCGAACGCGAGCACGCAGGCCTGCTCATCCCCGCCGGGATCCGCGTGCGCGAGGCTGCCGCCGATCGTCCCACGGCCGCGCACCTGAACGTCGCCGACCGACGCCGCAGCTTCGGACAGGGCGGTGAGCCGAGCCCGGCAGGTCGCGTCGTCGGCGATCGCCTGGTGCGTCGTCAGCGCGCCGATCGTGATCTCGCCGTTCTGCTGGACGCCGCGGAGGGCCGCGATCCGGCCGATGTCGACGAGCAGCGACGGCTGCGCGAGACCGAGCTTCATGAGCGGGAGAAGGCTGTGTCCGCCCGCGAGGATCTTCGCATCGGGCGACCCGGCGAGCAGGCGCACCGCCTCCTCGACCGACGTCGCCAGGCGGTAGTCGAACGGCGTGGCGATCATGTGCGCACCTCCATCGGCTTCGCCGCGCGGATCGCGCGCCACAGCCGTTCCGGCGTGAGCGGCATGTCCAGATGCTTCACCCCGAGGCTGGACAGCGCGTCCACCACCGCATTCACGACCGCCGGCGTGGCGCCGATCGTGCCCGCCTCGCCGATACCCTTCACCCCGAGCGGGTTGACGGGGCTCGGCGTCACGGTGTGGTCGAGCGTGAAGTTCGGCACGTCCGCGGCCGTCGGCACGTGGTAGTCCATCATGCTTCCGGTCAGGAGCTGGCCGTTCTCGTCGTACACCGCGGCCTCGTAGAGCGCCTGACCGATGGCCTGGGCGATGCCGCCGTGCAACTGGCCCTCGACGATCATCGGGTTGATCTGCACGCCGCAGTCGTCGACCGCCGTGTAGCGGACGATGTCGACGGCGCCGGTCTCCGGATCGATCTCGACCTCGCACACGTGCGTGCCGAAGGGGAACGTGAAGTTCTCGGGGTCGTGGTACACGATGGCCTCGAGGCCGGGCTCCATCCCGTCGGGCAGGTTCGCCGCGAGGTACAGCTGGAACACGACCTCCCCGAATGCCTTCGACCGCTCGGGGACGCCTTTCACGAAGAGTTTGCCGCCCTCGAAGACGATGTCGTTTGGCGATGCCTCGAGGAGGTGGGCCGCGAGGCGGATGAGCTTCTCGCGGATCTGCTGGGCGGCCTTGTGCACGGCGATACCGCCGACGGCGAGGCTCCGGCTGCCGAACGTCCCGACGCCCATGCCGGGCGATTCGAGCGTGTCGCCGTGGAGGACCTCGATGTCGTCCGGCCGGATCCCGAACTGGTCGGCCACGATCTGGGACCACGAGGTCTCGTGTCCCTGGCCGTGCGGCGACGTTCCGGTCCACACCTGGACCGTGCCGAGCGGGTTCACCCGGATCCGCGCGCTCTCGTAGCCGCCCCAGCCGATGCCGAGCGCGGCGTTCGCCTTGGACGGCGCGAGGCCGCAGATCTCGACGTAGCTCGAGAGGCCGATGCCCCGGTACCGCCCGCGGCGCTCGGTCTCGTCCCGTCGCTTCGTGAAGCCCTTGTAGTCCGACCGCTCGAGCGCTCGGTCGAGCGCCTTCGCGTAGTCCCCGCTGTCGTAGACGAGCGTGCTCACGGCGGTGTACGGGAACGCGTCGGGCTTCACGAAGTTCTTCCGGCGGACCTCCGCCGGATCCATGCCGACCTCGTCGGCGAGCCGATCCATCATCCGCTCGATGAGGTACGCGGCCTCGGGACGGCCCGCACCGCGATACGCGTCGATCGGCGTGGTGTTCGTGTAGACGGCCTTCACCTCGCAGTCGTACGCCGGGAGGTGATACGCGCCGGGGATGATGAACACGTGGAGGATCGTCGCGCTTATCGGGGCGAACGCCTGCAGGTAGCCGCCCATGTTCGCGACCGTGCGGACGCGCAGCCCGAGGATCGTGCCGTCGCGCTTCGCCGCGAGCTCGACGTCGTGGACCATGTCCCGGCCGTGCGTCGTGGCGAGGTAGCCCTCGCGGCGCTCCTCGGTCCACTTCACCGGGCGACCGAGCTGCCTCGCGAGGAACGGCACGACGAGCTCCTCGGCGTAGACGTTCAGCTTGCTCCCGAACCCGCCGCCGACCTCCGGCGCGATGACGCGCACGTGGTTCTGCGGGATGGCGAGGTTGATCGCGACGAACAGCTGCACGAAATGCGGGATCTGCGTCGTCGACCAGATCGTGAGCTCGTTACCGTCGATCTTCGCCACGACGGACCGCGGCTCCATCGCGTTCGGGATGAGGCGCTGGTTCACCAGGCGCTGCTTCACGACGACCTCCGCGTCCGCGAAGGCCTTGTCGATGTCGCCGCCCTTTAACGGATAGGTGCACACGAGATTGGTGCCGAGCTCCTCGTGGATGATCGGCGCGCCCGGCGCGAGCGCCTTCTCCCCGTCGACGACGACCGGGAGCGGCTCGTAGTCCACGTCGACGAGCGCGGCCGCCGCGCGAGCGGCGCCGTGGCTGTCGGCGACGACGACGGCGACGGCGTCCCCGGCGTAGCGGGCCTTATCCGTCGCGATCGGGAAATGTTTCGACTGTTTGATCCCCGGGACGGTGACGAACAGCGGCAGCGTGCCGGTGGCGGCCGCCTCGGCGCCGCTCAGCACGGCGACCACGCCGGGGGCCCGCTTCGCTTTCGTCGTGTCGACCCGCTTGATCCGCGCGTGCGCGTGTGGGCTGCGGACGAAGTAGAGGTGCACCATGCCCGGGAGCACGATGTCGTCGGTGTAGGTCGCGGTACCGGTGATGAGGCGCGGGTCCTCCTTGCGCAGGACGCGAGCGCCAACGTACTTCGGGGTCGCACTGACGGTCATCCCCGCACCTCCACGCCGGCCGCAGCCGGCGTCTCCGCGGCGGCGGTCTCGATCGCGCTGACGATGTTCTGGTAGCCGGTGCAGCGGCAGAGGTTGCCCTTGATCGCGTGACGGATCTCGGCCTCGGTCGGCTTCGCGTTGCGGGCGAGGAGGTCGACCGCGGTGATGATCATGCCCGGCGTGCAGAACCCGCATTGGGTTGCGTGCTGCGCCTGGAATGCGCGCTGCATCGGATGGAGCGCGCCATCGGCCGCGAGGCCCTCGACGGTGGTGACCGTCGCGCCGTCGGCCTGGACGGTGAGGACGGTACAGGCTTTCGTGGCCCGGCCGTCCACGAGCACCGTGCACGCGCCGCACTGGCTCGTGTCGCAGCCGACATGCGTACCGGTCAGTCGGAGATCCTCTCGGAGGAACTCCACCAGGAGGAGCGACGGCTCGACCTCCCGCGAGTGCTTCGTGCCGTTGACGGTGATCGAGATGCCTCGGGACATGCGCGTTCTCCCCTCAGGCCCCGGCGGTTGCGGGAACCTCCAGCGTTCGCTTGATGCACGCGAAGACCTGCTGCGTGGTCTTGTCGGCCGCGCCCTGCATCAGCCGAGCGCCGACGCTGGCGATCAGACCGCTGACGTTCACTTCACTCGACCAACGCATCGTGGTCTGTTGCGGTCCGTCCTCGGACAGCTCCATGGTGTTGCGCATGTCGACCGCGCTGCCGGGCGCCTGCCCGTGAGCGAGCACGACGGCGCGCTCGGGCGGCACCAGGTCGGCGAACTCGACCTTCATCGTGAAGGTCGCCTTGACCGGCCCCACGCCGGTGCGGACGACGACGGTGAAGTGCGTGGGGTCGGTCACCTCGAGGCGCTGGACGTCCGGTGCGCACGCCGCGACCCGCTGCGGGTCGGTCAAGAATGACCACACCTCCGCGCGGGCGACGGCGATGTCCAGGGTGCCCTCGAATCGCATGCGTTACTGGGCCAGGCCCTTCTCCCGGAGGATCTGCTGGACCTTCCACGGCGTGATCGGGATGTCGATGTTGCGCACGCCAAGATGCGCGAGGGCATCGACGACCGCGTTCGCGATCGCCGCCGGTGCGCCCACCGTTGCCGACTCGCCGACGCCCTTCGCGCCGATCGGGTGGTGCGGCGAGGGTGTGACGGTCTTCCCTAGCTCCCACTCCGGAGTCTCCATCGAGGTCGGGAGGAGGTAGTCCATGAAGTTGCCGCCCTGGATGTTGCCCTGCTCGTCGTAGTTGATCTGCTCGTAGAGCGCCGGTGCGAGGCCCATCGTGAGGCCACCGTGGATCTGTCCTTCGACGATCATCGGATTGATGATCGTGCCGCAGTCGTCGACGGCGACGAAGCGGCGGATCTTCACCGCGCCGGTGCCGCGGTCGAGGTCGACGACGCAGATGTAGCTGCCGAATGGATACGTGAGGTTCGGCGGGTCGTAGTAGTCGACCGCCTCGAGCCCCGCCTCCATTCCCTGTGGATGGTTCGTGTACGCGGCGAAGGCGATCTCCTGCATGGTCTTCGACTTCGCGGGCACGCCCTTCACCTGGAACTTGTAGTCCTTCCACTCGATGTCGTCGGGGCTCGCCTCGAGGAGATGCGCGGCGATGAGCTTCGCCTTCTCGCGGATCTTCCGCGCCGCGATCGCGGTGGCGCCGCCGGCGACGGGGGTGCTCCGGCTGGCGTACGTGCCAAGGCCGTATGGCGCCGTGTCGGTGTCGCCCTCCTCGACCGCGATGTCGCCGACGGGGAGCCCGAGCTCCTCGGCGACGATCTGGGCGAACGTCGTCT
>DASYVN010000100.1:0-4901 GCA_035937095.1 Candidatus Limnocylindria bacterium | reverse complement strand
TTGTAGTCGCCGGACGGGTACGCGAAGTGGCGCACGTCGGTGCCGGTCCACAGCGACAGGAAGTCCCGCGCGCGGCACATCTGATAGATCTGGTCGTTGAGCGGCTTCATCATGCTGACGTGGTCCATGGCGTGTGATTCGACGTCCATGCCCGCATCGGCGAGCGCCTTCACCTCGGCACGGCTGAGGTAGCCCGGGCGATCGACGAGGTTCACGGTCACGAAGAACGTGCCAGTCATCCCGTATGCCCTGAGCAGCGGCATGGCGACGCTGTATGCGTCGGCGTAGCCGTCGTCGAACGTGAGCATGACCGGCTTGGACGGCAGGGCCGCGGTCTGATCGAGGGACCACCAGAGGTCCTTCGTCGTGATCGTGTGGTAGCCGTTGTCGCGCAGGTACTTCAGCATGGCTTCGAAGTCGGTCGGGCTGACGGTGAGGTCCTTGCGAAGGGCCACGTTCGGGTCGCTTGTCGGGAGCCAGCTCACATAGTGGTACATGAGCGACGGGACGCGGATCGTGCGCGAACCGTCGATCAGCGTGGCCGGCACGTACGTACGTGGGACCTCCGGCTGCGCGACCGGCCCACCGGGCAGCGTCGGCACATGGTCGTCATCTGATTTCACGAGGACGGAGAAGGTAAGGTTCGGATCATCGAGCCACTGCTGCCCTTCGAGGAGCGGGCGCAGGCCGAGCTTGTAGAGACCCGGCGTCGTCGGAGCCTGGACGTTGAACTGGAACCACAGGACCTGGCCGGGGCCGATGTAGGGCATCGCCTGAATACCAGGCCGGTTCGCGCTCGACCAGCTTGTCGCGGGCGAGCCACCGGACCCGTCGCCGCCGAGCGCGCTCGCGCGATCCTGACCAGGCTCGGGACCCCAGGTACCGAGCGCGGCGTTGCCGTACCAGCCGAGCGATCCGGTGTTGAGGAACGCGATCGTGACCGTCGCCCTGCCGCCCGCGCACAGCGTCGGGAAGCCGCTGCGCGCGTAGAGCGCGGCGTGCGCGCCGGTGAGGCCGGTCGTCGCGGCGACCGGCGCGACGCCGGGAGCGACCGTCTCGGTGCAGGGGACCGCGGCCTGCGGTGGCGTCGTCGGGGCGACCGCATCGCCGGAGGGATCCGGCACGTTGGCCGCATGCGCGACGCGCGCCGACCCGAGCCCGCCCACGAGGGCAAGCAGGATCGCAGCGACGCAGACCGTGCGGAACACGCTCGTTCTTACCCTCTCCTCGTGCCGGGTACCGTGTGTCGTTCTGATAACGCGCGGCCACCCGCTGGTGTGATGCTAGGAGCGCCACTTGTCAGGGGTCAACACATCGCCAGGTATCAACGCGGCAGGACGACCGTTCGAGCCCCAACCTGGCTGACCGTCAAACCGTCCCCGAAGACACGCCCGACGATGTCCGGCGCGAGCGCCGTTACCGGCGGACCGTCGGCGACCACGGCGCCGGTATCGAGAACGACGACGCGGTCCGCGAGCGCCGCGAGGTTGAGGTCGTGCAGCACCGCGACCGCGACGACGCCGCGGGTCCGTCCGAGCTCAGCGACCCGCAGGAGCACGCTGCGCTGATGCGACGGATCGAGGTGCGCGGTCGGCTCATCGAGGAGCAGCACGTCGGCCTCCTGGGCGAGGGCCATCGCGACGACGACCCGCTGTCGCTCGCCACCGGAGAGCGCGTCGATGCGCCTGTCGGCGAGCGCCACCAGATCTTGGTCCGCGATCGCGCGCTCGACCGCCTCCGCATCGGCGCGCGTCGGCCGCGCGAACAGACCGAGCCGCGCGCTCCGGCCGAGTCCGACGATCTCGCGCACGGTGAACGGGAACAACGTGTCGAAGGTTTGCGGCACGACGGCGATGCGCGACGCGAGCGCAGAGCGTGACATCGCCAGCACGTCGACGCCATCGAGCGTGACGGCGCCGGAGGTCGGACGGATGAGACCCGCGAGCGCCCGCAGTAGCGTCGACTTCCCCGCGCCATTTGGTCCCACCAACGCGATCAGACCCCCGGGCTCGAGGGCGAGATCGACGCCGCGGAGCACTCGGCGCGCGCCGTAACCCGCTTCGACGGCATGCGCCACGAGGGCGGTCACGCGACCTCACGCCGGCGCGCGCGGACGAGCAGAAACAGGAAGAACGGCGCGCCGATCAATCCGGTCAAGACGCCGACCGGGAGCTCCGCCGGCGCGATGACCGATCGCGCGCCCGTGTCCGCGAGGACGAGCACGATCGCACCAGCGAGGAAGCTCGCGAGCGCCAGGGTGCGATGCCCCGCGCCGACGATCGGCCGCAGCGCGTGCGGCACCACCAAGCCGACGAATCCCACGAGGCCCGCGAGCGCGACGGCGGCGCCCGTGAGGAGCGCGGCGGCAGCGATGACCGCGATGGTCGTGCGATCGGGATCGACGCCGAGCGTCGCCGCCGTCTCCTCGCCGAACACGAACGCGTCGATGCGTCGCCCGAGCACGATCGCGAGCGCCAGACCGCTGGCGATGACGATCGCCGCGACGACGATCTCGCTCGTCGAGCGGACCGCCACGCCACCGCCGAGGATGTCGAGGATCGCGCGCAGGCGGAGCGCGAGCCGGTCGCTCACGAAGAGCAAAAGCGTGATGGCAGCGCCAGCGAACGACGTGAGCACGACACCGGCGAGGAGGAGTGTGAGGACGGTCGTGCGCCCGCCGAGGCGCGACAGCTGCCAGACGCCGAGCGCGCTCACCAGCGCACCGACGAACGCCGTGATCGGAACGGCCGCCCCGGCCATGTCCGCGCCGACCGCGATGACCGCGACCGCACCGAGCGCGCCGCCCGCGGAGGTGCCGGTGACGTACGGATCGGCGAGCGGGTTGCGGAAGAGCCCCTGGAGGAGCGTGCCCGCCACGGCGAGCGCGCCGCCGACGAGCGCCGCGGCGATGACCCGCGGCGCGCGCAGATCGCGGACGATGACGCCGGTCACCGGATCGCCGCTGCCGAGCAGCGCGCCGAGCACGTCACCCGGCGCGATCGGGACCGCGCCGACGAGGATCCCCACGACCACGCTCACCGGGAGCAGGACCGCGAGGATCGCGAACGCCGACGCGGCCCGGGTCACTTGAAGAGCTCTGGATGGACCAGCTTGGCGTATTCCTCGGCTGCCTGACCGAGCCGCGGCCCGGGGCGGCTGTAGAGGTTCCCGGAGACGGGATACACGCGCTTGTTCTTGACGGCTGCCAGGGCGGACCAGCCGGCTCGGGCAGCTACCTGCTCGACCGTCGTGCCGTAGGCGGCGTCGGCGAGCACGACGATGTCGGGATCGGCGCGGACGACCTCCTCGGCGGAGATCGTCGGGTACTGGGTCTTCGCGGCGGCGGCGATGTTCGTGCCGCCGGCGAGCTTGATGAGGTCGTCGATGAACGAGCCCGGGCCGACGGTGTACAGCTTGGTGAGGTCGGAGGCGTCGATCTCGTGGAACACCTTTGGCTTCGACGCGTTCGCGGTCCTCGCCTTCACCGCGTCGAGCTGCGCCTGGATGTCCGCAGCGAGCTTGGCCCCATCGGCCCCGACGGCCTGCCCGAGCAGCGTCGCGGTCCGCGCGACGTCCGCCGCGTTCTGCGGATCGACCACCAGCACCGCCGCGTTGGTCTGCGACAGCGCCTCGATCGTGCCATCCGAGAACTTCACCGTGACGATGAGGTCGGGCTTGAGCGAGACGACCTTCTCGAGGCTCACCTTCACCCCGCCGACGTGCTCCTTGGTCTTCGCTGCGGCGGGCTCGTCAGAGAAGTCGTCGGTCCCGACGACGCGGTCGCCCACACCGAGCGCGAACAGGAACTCTGAGTTCGAAGGTCCGATGGAGACGATCCGCTCCGGCCGCTTGGAGATCGCGACCGACCGGTTCTGGAAGTCGATGATTCTCGCCGGGAACGCGGCGGCGGAGCCGCTGGCGGTGGCAGTGGACGATGCGGGTGCGGGCGTGGTGGCGTTCCCGCAGCTGACGATGAAGAGAAGCGCGAACAGCAACGCGACGCGTCTGGTCATTCAGGCTCACCCTTTCTCGCGAAGGTGTGTTGGCCGCGAGCGGATGGACCAGGCGACCCGAGTTCGGCGTTTCGGCCGTTACGGTGGCGGGACCCTGCCGGAATCGCACCGGCTTCGCTGGAGCTCCGCGTATTCAGTTGTCGCGAGGGATCGAGCTAGGCGATCGCGGGGAACCGCTCTTGGGTGAATCGCGCGGCGTCGGACAGGTTCGCCGAGAAGAGTCGCTGCAGGGTCATGACATGCGAGCAGAGGCCGTGGACGACGAAGTGATCGCATTCGCACGACCACTCATCTCCGGAGAGGCGGATCTTGTGCGTCCCGTTGTCACCGCGGAATGAGACCTCGAGACCCTGGAACTGGACGCGATCGGGTTCCGCTGCGTACCGCTTCGCCTTCTCGATCTTGGAGATGAGGCTCGAGTTCATGAGTTCCTCCCGCTCCTTTTGGGCGTCAGGCGGCGCCATCGTGGCGAGTATAGGAAGGCCGCTTTTCGGCCCGAAACGAGCGGAACAGCTAGCTCTCGGTCCGACGGAGAAGCTGCGCACGGGCGTCCGCGTCGTGGCCCTGGCCCCGCTCGGCGAGATGGTCCGCGATGCGCATCCGGTGCTCGACGGACTTGTTGCCGCCGTACTTGAACTTCGCGCGGACCTCTTCGATGCTGCCGACGATCCCGCGGATCGCGCCGAAGTGCTTCCCGTACTCGTTCGAGGGCTCGACGGGCCCGTGCCCGCCCTCCGGCTGGAAGTGCGCGAGCTGTGCACGGAGGATCTCCGCGAGCTCGTCGGGGTCGTCCACGTTCCGGGTGCGCACGACCGCCTGCACCGCGGCGTAGTACGAGGTCGGGATGCCGTACTCGATCGGCGCGCCGGGGTTCGCGTTCCATTGCGT
>DASYVN010000099.1:0-15553 GCA_035937095.1 Candidatus Limnocylindria bacterium | reverse complement strand
GCTCATCGCGCTCAGCCTGCTGCTCGAGCCGCAGCTGATCATCCTCGACGAGCCCACGACCGCACTCGATATCCTGACCCAGCGCTCGATCATCGATCTGCTCGGGCAGCTGCGGAAGAAGCTCGGCTTCTCGCTGATCTTCATCTCGCACGACCTCTCGATCGCGGCCGAGCTGGCGGACCGCATGATCACGATGTACGCCGGAACCATCGTCGAGCGCGCGTCGGTGACCGACCTCTTCTATCGCCCTCGCCATCCGTACTCGGTCGGACTGCTCCGCGCGGTGCCGCGGGTCTCGGGCGCGATGGGCTCGGTCGCCTCTATCCCCGGATCGCCTCCCGATCTCATCCGGCTGCCACCGGGCTGCACGTACGTCCCCCGCTGTCCGCTCGCGATCGCCGCGTGCGCCGAGCGGGAGCCAGACCTGCTGCCGGTCGATACGCCGAACCACGAGGCGCGCTGTATCCGGTGGACGACGGTCGCCGAGCAGGTCGGCACGGCTGAGGTCGCCGTCGCCGAGAAGATCGCCACGGCATGAGCGTCGTCGACAGCACCGTCACGGGGCGTGCGGTAATCGAACTCGACCACGTGAGCCGCGCGTTCAGGGTGCCGGGCGGCACGATCACCGCGGTCGACGGCGTGTCGCTGGCGATCGGCGCCGGAGAGGCCCTGTGCATCGTGGGCGAGAGCGGGTGCGGCAAGACGACCACCGGACGGATGCTCGCGGGTATCCTCCATCCAACGAGCGGCCGGCTCCTCTACGAAGGCCAGGACGTCTGGCGCAAGAAAGGCAACGAGCTGTCCACGTTCCGTCGCGCGGTGCAGCTCGTGCACCAGGACCCGTATGCGTCACTCAATCCGACGCGCACGATCTTCCAGACCCTGTCCGCACCGCTCTATCGCCACAAGAACGCCAAGGGCAACCGCGACGCGACGAACCGCGTCCGTCATCTCCTCGACGTCGTCGGGCTCACGCCGCCGGACGACTTCCTCGGGAAGTATCCGCATCAGCTCTCCGGGGGCCAGCGGCAGCGCGTCGCGATTGCACGCGCGCTCACGGTCGACCCGCGGGTGATCGTGGCCGACGAGGCCGTGTCGATGGTCGACGTCTCGATCCGCATCTCATTGCTCAACCTGCTGCTCGGCCTCCGAAGCGAGATGGGCGTCAGCATCGTGCTCATCACGCACGACCTCGCGGTCGCGCGCTACTTCGCGCGCGAGGGACGGATCGGGGTGATGTACCTCGGACGAATGGTCGAGCTGGCGCACAGCGAAGCGCTCGTCTCGGACCCGGCGCATCCGTACTCCGCCGCTCTCATCGCGGCGATCCCCGAAGCCGACCCGCGGATCACCCGCTCCAAGGAGCGCGTCGAGCTGAAGACTGCCGAGGTGCCGAGCCTGCTCGCCCTTCCCCCTGGCTGCACGTTCCATCCTCGCTGCCCGCTCGCGGAGCCTGGCCTGTGCGACGTGCAAATCCCCCAGCTCCTGCCGTTGCCCGCCGACGCGCCGCGGGAAGTTGCGTGCCACGTGGCCATCCGCGAGCGCCGACCCGCGGCGGAGCTGCTCGCCTAACGTGGACCCGCAGATCCTCCGTGCGGGCTTCCGGGTCGCCGTGCTCGTAGCGGGCGTCGCTCTGCTGCTGCTGATCTTCGAGCCGCGCGACTCGGCGGAATTCGTCGTGAGCGCGATGGCCCTCGTGATCGGTCTGACCTTCATGTCATTGGCGGCCGTGCTGGTTCGGTATTCGACGCCGAAGATGCCCCGAGCGCACAATGCCTCGGTCCAGCGAAGGAGGAAGCAACAGTGAGCGACGAGCGATATCGCGTCGACCGGCGCCGGTTCCTGCGTGATTCCGCGTTCGTCAGCCTCGGCATCGTCGCCGCGGCCTGCGCGCCCGGCACCACGACCACGGGCGGCGGGACGGCAAAGAAGGGTGGCGAATTCCACGCCGCATGGCCGTGGGATCTTCCGCCGAAGGGCCACTACAACTACCTGTCCGCCGGCACGATCCTCTCGGGCAGCTACCTGGCCGACTTCTTCATCCCCTCGCTGGCGGTCTACCGCTGGGCCGACGGCAAGTGGGAAAACTGGCTCATGGAGTCGGCCACCCAGAACGGCGAGAACTACGAGATCAAGCTGAAGCAGGGGCTCAAGTGGGACGACGGCAAGGAGTTCACTTCCGCCGACGTCGCGACCACGTATTGGGTGGGCCGCTCGCAGAGCTTCGGGATCTGGACCTACGCGGACAAGCTCGAGACGCCGGACAAGTCCACGGTGCGGTTCCATATCAGCCGCCCGTCGGCTCTCGTGCCGCGCCTGGTGCTCCGCAACGGCATCCGTCCGGACTCGCAGTTCGGGACGTTTGCGAAGCAGCTGCAGGATCTCTACAACGCCGGCAAGACGACGGCGTCCGACGAGGTGAAGGCGGTCGCCAAGCAGGTCGCCGACTTCCGTCCGGACAATCCGCCCTCCATCGGCCCCTTCAAGATCGACAAGGCGAGCGTCACCGCCGCGCAGCTCACCATGGTCAAGAACCCGGGTGGCCTGTTCGCGGACCAGGTGAACTTCGACAAGCTCGTCGTCTACCAAGGTGAGACCGACGCGGTGACCCCGCTCGTGCTCGCCGGCGACGTCGACTACGCGACCCACGGATTCCCGCTGGCGACCGACAAGGCGTTCGGCGACAACGGTCTCCGCGTCGTCCGCGGACCGCTCTACACCGGCCCGGCGATCTTCTTCCACTGGACGGCCGCACCCGAGTTCCAGGACAAGCGGCTTCGTCAGGCCGTCGCGATGGCGATCAACAAGGCCGAGTCAGCGACGATCACCTACGGCCAGTCGGCCAAGGCCCAGAAGTTCATGGCCGGCGTCAGCGACAACATCGTGCCGCTCTGGGTCAGCACGGCGGACCAGGCGAAGCTGAAGTCGTACGCCTACGACCTCGCCGCGGCCGCGAAGCTGATGACCGACGCGGGCTACGCGAAGGGCAGCGACGGCATCTACGCGAAGGGCGGCAAGGCTCTCGCCTACGAGCTCTACTTCCCGAGCGACTTCGCCGACTGGACGAGCGCCGCGAACCACGCGAGCGACTCGCTCAACAAGTTCGGCATCAAGATCACGCCGCGCGGCGCCATCCGCTCCACCCAGCTCGCCGACGTGAACGGGGGCAAGTTCCAGATCGCCATCATGGGCTGGGGCGCAGCGAACCCACACCCGCAGGGCAGCTTCGTCCAGGACCTGCAGGTCCACAACACCATCCCCGCGGGCGGCGGCATGGCCTACCCGCTCACGCAGGGCAGCACGGACTTCGTCGCGCTCATCAACACGATGGGCGACGGCTTCGACACCGAGAAGCAGAAGCCCGGGGTGACGCAGGCGATCCTCGCGTACAACGACTTGCTGCCGAACATCCCGCTCTGGGAGCGTTACGGCAACAACCCGGTGAACGAGAAGAAGCGCGTCGCACCGTGGCCGGCCGACAGCGACCCGGTGTACAAGAACGGCAGTGGCGATAGCTTCGTCTCGATCCTGCTCGACAACGCAACGCTCCACGCGATCTAGGACCACGATGCTCTGTCATCGCACGAGGCGCCCCGAAACGGGGGCGCCTCGTGTCTTTCTGTAGGTTTACGAAATGCAAGTCGCCGACGCGCCGGAACTCGGGGTCGTCCTCGGTGGCGGCCTCGCGCCGGATGGCGGGCCGCTGCCGTCCACGGCGGCGCGAGCGCACCGCGCGGCGCAGCTCGCGCGCGAGCGACCCGAGCTGCTGATCATCTGCTCGGGCGACCGGCAGCTCGAGGCGCCCTCGGGGACCCCGAGCGAGGCCGCGCTCATGCGCGATCTGATCATCGGGCGCGGCATCGACCCGGACCGGATCGCGATCGAGGACGAATCGCGCGACACCATCGGCAACGCCCTCCTGACGGCGGTCCGCTACCTGGTGGGCATCGAGCCCCGCCCGCTCTCGGTCATCACCTCGCCGTTCCATCTCGAGCGCGCGACCGAGACCTTCCGCCACGTCCTGGGCTACGCGTGGCAGATCCAGGCGGTCACAGCCGATGAGACGAATGACGACGTCGAGCACGCGGCGCGCGAGACGCGGTACCTGCAGGAGACGACCGCGTTCTTCGAGGGCGTGCGGCCCGGTGACTTCCGGACGATGGCCCGGCGGCTGCGCGAGCGGTGGCCGTACTACGCCACCGTCGCGCGGCTGGATCTGGACGCAAGCGCCCACCGATAGCCCTGGCGATCACGATCCGGAGGATCGCCATGCCCGATGCCGTCGTCCTCGCCATCCACGCGGACCACGCCGACGCCATCCTGGACGGCACGGCCCGCTTCGAGCACCGCACCGTCCCACCCAAGCGGCTACCCGCGCGCGTACCTCGCCGTCGTCGAGGAGCGCGCGATCGTCGGTGAGTGCGATCTCGGTGCGCCGACGCGCCGATCGGCGCAGGGCTGGGCCCCTTCCGATCACGAAGCCGCGGCGCTACCGGGGTCCCGCGAGCGCTCAGCGAGTTCGGCCTCGCGAAGGTCCCGCGCTCGTTCCGCTACGTCGAGGGTTAATTCGCGGGCCGCCAGGCGAAGGAGACGTGCACGATCCGGTCGCCCTCGGTCTCGAACGTCCAGGTCGTGAAGTTGGCGAAATGACCCGGCGATCGCGTGAGCCCGCGAAGGATGACCGTGTTGCCGTGCACGTCCTCCTCGCGGACCCGCCGGATGAATGGCGGGGCCACCCGGATCAGGCGCTTCGCGGCGTCCTTGCCTTGCAGCTCGGTCTCACCGCCGGGAAGGACCAGGGTCACGTCGTCGCTGCACACCGACGCGGCCTTGTCCGCGTCCCCGGCTTCGAGCGCGGCCATGAACGTCCGGGCCGCTTCCAGCGGTGTCACGGTGTCATTCTCGTGCCGCCGCCGCCCGCGCACCGAGCTCCACCCATTCCGGTCGCATGCGCACCCCGAACGCCGCGATGGCCAGACCGGTGACGATGCCGGTGGCGGCGAGATCGGGATCGTCGCCCGTGCCAAGGGCCAGCTCGCCGTACCGCTCGCCACCCACCGTGAGGTCCAGCGCCAAACCGGCACGGCTCGCGACGAAGTCGCGTCCGCCGAGGACGTACGGCAGCGCGCGGCCGGCCATCGCCCGCTCCGCGGCCATCGGTTCGCGCGGTGCGATGACGAATGGCCGGCGCTCCGGGGCATCGGCGATCGCGGCCGCGAGCTGGTCATCGGACGCCCCGGCCATGGCGATGACGTCGGGCATCGCGCCATGCAGGGGCGCGCGCGGATCGAGGGGCTCGTCGACGAGCAGGAGCACCCGCCGGCTCGCCTCGGCGTGGGCGACGAACGCGAGCAGCGCCTCCGCTTCGATGCGCGAGAGCTCGCCAAGCTCGGGGTGGGTCGCCACGAGCTGATAACCCATCGTCGCGACCGACGTGCCGGCGATCGCGAGGAGCGGATCGTCGAGTTGGTCGTCCGCCGCGGCCACGCTCGCGCCCGCCGCCTCCAGCACGCCGCGCGCGTAACGCGCGACGATCGCGGCGCCCTCGCCCCGAACGGTGCCGACCAGGTACCGGACGTCGGGCCGGCCCATGGCCTCGAGGTAGGCGCGCGTCCGCGCCACCGTGCCGTCGTCGGGCGGCCGATCAGGGAGGGTGCGCAGGAATTCACGGACCAGCGACGCATCCACGCGAGGCGGATTATTGCGGCATGCGACGCTCGCTGGCGCCCTATGCGATCACCGCGGCGCTCGTGGTCGTGATCTCGATCGCGGTGCTGGCGGCGGCACTCGCGACCGGCGGCCTGCTCGAGGAGCGCACCATCGCGGACGCGTCCCCCACGCCGACGGCCACCCGGGCGCCCGTCGAGCTCTCGCGCGCCGGGCGCATCGCGTACTGGCGCACGGATCCGAGCGGCGGAAGTCAGCTCTGGGTCGCGAACATCGACGGCAGCCAGAGGCGGGCGATCGCGAAGACCGATGCGCTCAGCGGCGTGGCAACGACGCGCTGGTCGCCCGACGGCGAGTCCATCGGCTACCTCGACCGCGGCGGGCAATCCGTGGCCGTCCAGCGGCTCGACGGCTCGCACGTCGATCTCCCGCTACCGCCGGCCCTCGTGGCGGCCGGATCGCGATTGATCGACCTCGACTGGGCGACCGATAGCCGGTCCCTCGCCGCGACGCAGCGCGACGCGGGAAGCCAGCGGACCGACGTGTACGTCGCGCTCGCGGGTGGCGGCGCGTGGCGGAACGTGACGGTGCTGGGCAACGCGTTCCTCTCGCAGTGGATCTCCGCGGGTGAGCTCCTGGTGCACACCCAGAACGGGCTCATCGCCCTGCAGGGCGTTGATGGCTCACGGCTGCGGCCGCTCACCGCGCAGGTCGCGACCTCGCCGTTCCTCGGCGACGACGGCCGGGTCTACTACTTCGCCGGCCAGGTCGCGCCAGCGGTGCGCGATCAGACCGTGCCCGTCATCAACGCCGGCCAGGCCCGCGTCTGGAGCATGACCATCGACGGCGGTGACGTGCGGCAGGAGACGACCCAGCGCTACGACGACGTGCGCCTCGTCGCGCGCTGGCCGAACGGCCGCTATCTCGTGCACCAAGGGGCGAGCACCGCGCTCGCGTTCCTCGCGAGCGGCCAGCCGCCGATCGACACGACGGTCGGCGTCGTCGACCGTGTCGTCTTCTCGCCTGACCGCCGCACCGCGATCGGCGTCACGGCGTCGCGGATCTTCCGCTACGACACCGCGCAGCCGGACCAACCGGTCGTGCTCCTCAGCGAGGTCTTCCAGCCCGACGCGTGGTACCCCGAGACCGTCACGGTCGCGCGATTGTCGCCGGCGCCGGCCCAGGCGCGCCCGGTCGCGCGGTACGCGTTCGCGCTCGCCGGGCTCATCTGGGCGACCGATGCGACCGGCGAAGTGCGCCTGCTCCGACAGATGCAGGCGAACGACCTCGATGTGCGTCGGCTGAGCGGCACCGCGATCCCGCAGTGGTCGCCGCTCGGCGATCGGATCCTGTACTTCGACGTACTCGCCAACAGCTTCACCGGCGCGGTGTTCGTGACCGACGTCACCGGCACCGGCGGCAGGTTGAGCGATCAGGATGCGGCCGGCCCGTTCCCGGTGTGGTCACCCGACGGCAACGTCGCGTACACGGACCTTCTCTTCTCGGCCGACTCCGCCGGCCTCGGCGCGGCGGGCGAGGTGCGCATCGTTAGCTCGACCAATGGCGCGAGGGTGGTGACGTACCCGGCGCGCGAGATCGCGTTCGGCGGGGGCAAGACGTACCTCATCGACAACGGCAGACTGGAGTCTCCATTGGGGTACACGGATCACGCGATCCTCGAGCAGACGGCGACCGGCACGCGCACGATCGCGACCGCGACATCGCTTGCGACTTTCGGGGGTTTCGGCGGAGCGACGGCGAGCTCGTGGCAGCTCTCGATGCTCGGCGCCTCCGCCGATGGGAGCTTCGTCTCCGTGCGCGTGAGCCCGGCGGTCGGTTCGGTCGGATTTACATTCGCGGTCCTGCGCGCGAGCGACGGCACCCCGACCGTCGGCCTTCCCGGCCAGGACATCAATGACGTGCGCTGGTCACCGATCGGTCATCTGATCGGGATGACACTCGGCAACATCCCGGCTGTGCGCGACGCCGAGACGGGGTCGATCGTGGCGTCCGCAGGCAGCGGCCGGTTCGCAGGGTGGTCGCCGGATGGGAAGTGGTTCTACGTCGCGCGCGACGTGGGCCTGTACGCGATGCCGCTCGCGGGCGGCGAAGCGGTGCGCATCTCCGCGCTCGGGGTGCCGGTCTCGACGACTACGCCGTGACCCGCTCCATGAACCGGCGGTAGGCCGCGAGGTGCTCGTCGGGCGAGCGGAATCCCGCGCGCATCGTGTTGCACTCGAAGTCCGTCGCGCCCATCGCGCGGAACCGCTCGGCCGCGCGCGCGAGCTCGTCGTCGGTCATCCGCGCGCCCATCCGGCATTCGAGACCGACATCCTTCGGGTCGCGGCCGGCCTCCCGCACCCACTCCCAGAACGTGGCGGCCTCCGTCGCGCCCTCGTCGGTCGGCGCGAAATGCGCGAAGAAGCCGTCGGCGAGGCGCGCCACGCGGCGGATGGCCGGCTCGCTGTCCGCGCCCATCCACAACGGGATCGGCCGCTGGATCGGGAGGGGATTGATGCCCGCGCGATCGACGTGGTGCCACCGGCCCTCGAACGTGACCGACGGCTCGGTCCACAACTTCCTGAGCAGCGCGATCTGCTCCTCGATGCGTTTGCCGCGGTCCTTGAAGCTCATGCCGAGCGCGTCGAACTCCACCCAGTTCCAGCCCACCCCGACGCCGAGGCGCAGCCGGCCGCCCGACAGCACGTCCAGGGCGGCAGCCTGCTTCGCCACGAGGGCGGTCTGCCGCTGCGGCAGGATAAGCACGCCCGTCGAGAGCTGGAGCCTCGTGGTGATCGCGGCGGCGTAACTGAAGAGGACCATGACCTCGTGGAACGTCGATTCGATCGTGTACGGCCCGGACCAGCCCGACCGCCCGGGGTCGGCCCCGAGCACGTGGTCATATGCCACGAGGCCGTCGCAGCCCATCGCCTCGACCTCTCGGATGAATCGTGCGATGACCAGGGGGTCTGTTCCGATCTCGGTCTGCGGGAAGATGGCGTGGAGACGCATTGGTTGAGTATCGGACGAGGGGCCCCGCGACGAGCGCGAGGAGCGGGGAAACGGTGATGAACGAACAACGCCTGCAGGCCGAGGCGGATGACGTGTATGGCTGGTCGAACGGACCGAACGACCGCTACGCGCGACACGTGCACGCGTACACGAAGTTCCTCTACTGCGTCTCCGGCTCGATCGACTTCACGCTCGCCGACCGCGTCATCCATCTGGCCGCCGACGACCGGATGGTCTTGCCCGCGGGAACTCCGCATTCCGCGACCGTCGGTCCGAGCGGCTGCGCATGCGTCGAGGGCAAAGCTCGCGCTCGTACGCCCGCGGACAGCGAAAGCGGATCGTGACGCGGGGCTAGACTGCCGCCCGATGACCCGTCCGCTGGCTCCGCGGATGTCGCGCCTCGGCACGGAGACCGCGTTCGAAGTGCTCGCGAAGGCGCGCGCGCTCGAGGCGCAGGGCCGCGACATCATCCACCTCGAGATCGGCGAGCCCGACTTCAATACGCCGCCGTCGATCGTCCGCGCCGGACTGTCTGCGCTCCAGCGGGGCGAGACGCACTACACGCCGTCGGCCGGCGTCGTGGAACTGCGCCAGGCGATCGCGGATCACCTGAACAAGACCCGCCATCTCAGCGTCGATCCCGGGCAGGTGATCGTCACGCCGGGCGCCAAGCCGATCATGTTCTACGCGATGCTCGCCCTTCTCGACGCGGGCGACGAAGCGATCTACCCGGACCCGGGATTCCCGATCTATTCGTCGATGATCAGCTTCGCGGGCGCGAAGGGCGTGCCGCTCAAGCTCCGCGAGAAGGACGACTTCAATCCCGATCTCGACGAGCTGAAGACGCTCGTGACCGACCGCACGAAGCTCATCGTGCTCAACAGTCCCGAGAACCCGACCGGCGGCGTCCTGTCGCAGAGCGTCATCCGGGAGATCGCTCAGATCGCGCGGGCGCGCGATCTCTGGGTGCTCGCGGACGAGATCTACGCGGAGATCATGTACGAGGGCAGCCACCATTCGATCCTCCGCGAGGACGGGATGGCTGAGCGGACGATCCTCCTCGACGGCTTCAGCAAGACGTTCGCGATGACCGGATGGCGGCTCGGCTACGGGGTGTTCCCGTGGCCCCTCGTCGAGCCGGTCACGAAGCTCGTGACGAACTCGGTGTCGTGCACCGCGACGTTCACCCAGCGCGCCGGCACGGCCGCGCTGACCTCACGCCCGCCGGAGGTCGCCGACATGGTGAGGGCGTTCCGCGAGCGGCGCGACGCCGTCGTCACGGGTCTGAACAAGATCGACGGCATCAGCTGCCGCGAGCCGAAGGGCGCGTTCTACGTCTTCCCGAACATCACTGGCCTCGGCCTCGGCGATTCCGCGACCGTGCAGGAGCGGATCCTCCACGAGGCCGGGATCGCGACGCTTGCCGGCACGAATTTCGGGGCGGGCGGTGAGGGCTACCTGCGGCTGTCGTACGCGAACTCACTAAAGAACCTGCAGTCGGCGGTGACGCGCATCGGCGAATGGGCCCACGCGGCCGGGCAGGGCCGGGTCACGGCCGCGGCCGGCAGCATCACCTCCGCCGACCGCTAGATGAGGTCTCCATGGACCTGGGTCACACGCCACCGGTCTAGCCAGTCCAGCGGCGCGAGTCCCCCGAGTGCGATGTGCGGACGCTGGCGGTTGTAGTAGGCGACGAAGAGCGCGACCGCAAGGTCGCGCTCTTGTTCTGCGTGGAACGTCTGGCTGTACGGGCACTCGTACTGGATCGTGCGGTTGAACCGCTCGACCCGGCCGTTCGTCCAGGGGTGGTACGGCTGGGTCCGGGTGTGGCGGATCCCCAGGGCCCGGGCCCGTTCGTGGAACGTTCGCTTGTACCCCGAGCCGTTGTCGGTGAGGACTCGCTGGACCCGGATGCCTTTCGCGTCACACGCCGCGATCGCGTGCTCGAGGAACCCGATCGTGTCCGCATTCCCGCAGGTCGACCGCAACTCGGTGACGACGAACCGGCTCGCGAGGTCGATCGCCACGTGCAGCTGGCGCCAGCCGACCTTGGCGCTGTTGCTGCCCACGTGCCGGCGGCCGCCGCCACGATCCAGGCGCCCGAGGCTCTTGGTATCCATGGCGATGAGCTCGCCCGGAGTGGTCACGTCGAAGTGGCCGAAGCTCCGCGGGGGCTTGGGGAAGAGGTGCGCCAGCCGATGCGCTCCGTGCCGGCGCAGGATCCGGTGGACGCTTGAGGGCGCCAGACCAAGCACCGGCCCGATCCGGTCCGGGCCCCAGCGCTGCTCCATGCGAAGGGCGACGACCGTCGCCTCCGTTGCGTCAGTCGCACGCCGCGGTGAGCGGTGCGGCCGGCACGGTCGGTCGGCGAAATCGGGCGCGCGATGCCGCCAGCGATAGATCGTCCGCCGGCTCACCCCAAGGTGTCGTGCGGTCAGGCTGACTCCGATCCGCTGTGACTCGGTGACCAGGAAGGCCCGCATCGATTCGGTGGTCGCGGCTGAGTGATACAAAAGAAGCCCCTCCGACTAGTGGTGTTTGGCTCAGCACCGCGCACCCTAGTCGGGGGCTTCTATTTGTGACCTAGGTCGTGGGAGACCTCAGCTAGACGCCGATCCCGTCGACGACGAGGTCGACGATGTCCGCCGCGAGCTGATCCGCGTTCCGGCCCCCCGGCCTGGCCTCGCGACCGGTCCACGGATCGATGAGGTTCAGCAGCGCCTGCGCGGTGAACGCGCTGTCCATCGAGCGCAGCTCGCCGGACCGCACCCCGTCGTCGAGGATCTGCTGCAGCGGCGAGAAGAAGTGCCGGAAGAACGCACTCCGCGTTTGGCTGAGCTGGTCGATCGTCAACGCGACGCCGCCGTCGCGGAGGAGCCGCGGACCGCTGCAGCGCGCGCGGATGAGGTACGCCACCGCAGCGACGAGCCGCTCGCGCGCCGATGCCGCCGCGCGGCTCGCGGTGCGAAGACCGCCGCCGTGCTGCTCGAGGACGCTGCAGACCATCTCGGTGAACAGCACGCTCTTGTCGGCGAAGTAGTAGTAGAGGGTGGGCTTCGTCACCGCCGCGTCGCGCGCGATGTCGTCGAGCGACGCGCCGTGGACGCCGCGTTCGCTCCAGAGGCGGTCGGCCGCCTGGAGGAGGCGCTCGCGCGTGGAGCTGCCCGATGGCCGTGATCGGGGCCGCAGGTGCCGATTTCCAGGCTGATCGGGCATTTCCATCGAGTCTACCGTCCGGTAGGTAGACACGCTGCGGAGCCATCTGGTGACCGCGGTGCAAAGGCGCATACCGATACCGCATATGGGTTCGAGGTCGACGCGGACGACTCGACCGCGGGCGCCGCTCAGTGTGGAGCGGCACAACAACGGCAACACGAACTGGGCCGGGGGGCTCGAGCACCGGCCGTTCCGCGACGGCACTCGACTCGCACCGGGCATCGGTTGCAACACGATCGAGCCGCGGGCTCCCTTTCCTTTTCGCCTCACACTGAGGTGATGAGACGCGACCTCGCGTTTTGGACCGGCCAGACGGACGTCGCGCCCGTGGCGCTGTTCCGGATCGTCTACGGGCTCTTGGCGATCAACTGGTTCTTGCAGCTGCTGCCCAACCTGACCGCCTTCTTCACCGACGAGGGCATGTTCCCGCGCGCGAGCCAGGTGCTCTTCTATCCGCTGCAGTTCACGTTGCTGAACGTCGCGGGCGAAACATGGCAGGTGGCCCTGTTCTGGATCGCGGCCCTGATCGCCGCGGTGGCGCTGGCACTCGGCTTTCACAGCCGCACGGCCGCCTTCGTGACATTCGTCATGCTCGCGAGCTTCTCGCTCCGCAACCCGATGATCGGCGACGCGAGCGATCAGGTGTTCCGCGCGAGCGCGCTCTGGCTCGGCTTTACCGCAGCGGGCGACCGCTACTCGGTCGACGCGTGGCTCCGCGCTCGGCGCGGCGATCCGCCGAGCGGGTTGGGCTGGGCGTTGCCGGTGCGGATCCTCGAGGTGCAGTTCGCCTGGATCTACCTCGCGACCGGCCTCGAGAAGATGGGTGGCGGGCTCTGGCGCGACGGCCTCGCGGTCTTCTACTCACTCCAGCTCGAGCACACCTTCGCCCGGCCGTGGGCCGCGCCGCTGGCGCGCAGTGTCGAGCTGACCCGCGCGGCCACGGCGCTCACGCTCGTGACGGAGCTCGGCTTCCTTCCGCTCGCGTTCCTGCCCTATGTGCGGCGGGTTGGTCGCATCGTCGCAGTCGTGGCCGCGGCAGGCCTGCACCTATCCATCCTGCTGTTCATGAACGTCGGCAACTTCCCGCTGATCATGCTCGCCGGCCTCATTCCATTCCTTCCGGCTGGTTGGGTGCACCGGATCGCGGCGATGCTTCGGCTGCCGGCATGCGAAGCCACCGCGAGCGCAGTGGCGCGTGCATCCAAGTGGCCGCGGTGGGCGGGTGGCGCAGCACTCGCGGTCCTCGCGCTGACGATCTTCTCGACCTCTCTGCCGGCCTACGCGGCGGCCCCTCGTCCGGGGACCGTCGATCGGATGCTCCTGTACGCCGACGTCGTGCAGAAATGGAACATGTTCGCCCCGAATCCAGCGATCGCCGATGGCTGGATGCACATTCCGGCGATCCTCGCGGACGGCACGCACGTCGACCTCGCGACCGGCCGGCCGCCGAGCGACGAGCCGCTCTACGCCGACCCGCTCTATAGCCGCTGGACGAAGGTCACCGAGTGGATCGCCGCCGCGGCCAATGCCGACTACCGGCAGGAGTACTCGCGGATGTACTGCCGGCTCCGCAATCTCCACCTACAGCCAGGCCAGTCGCCGATCGTGAGCTTCGACCTCGTCTATTACGAACGGTTGGTACCGCCGCCCGGCGGGTCACCGCCGCCCGTCCGCGTGGTCACGCTCAACGCTCATCACTGCTAGGGACGTCACGACGGAGCAACGCCCAGGTATCGATACCGCAAACGGACGCAGTTGCTCGCGACTCGTTGCCCACACCATACACATCCGTCGTGGCACAGTTACCGATCGCCGCGGAATCGGATAGCGGGTTGCTTTGCCACTGCCAGCCATGCCCGGTCACCGGGCGAGAAAGGTCAAGGGGATCAAGATGCGCAAGGCTTCGACGGGCGGACCCATGGGCCGCCTGGCAGCGGGAGTGATCGCGACGCTCATGCTGTCCCTCTTCACGTTCGCGGGTCAGGCGAGCGCCTGGGGCGCGCTAACGCTTACAGCGACCTGCGCTCCCGATGCGAGCCATTACGCCTGGACGATCACCCTGCCCAACGAGAGCAACCGCAAGATCGACGAGAGCTGGAACAGCTCGTTCTCGGGCGCGACGATGACGGACTTCGGCACCGCGGGCGCCCACAGCTTCATCACCACTCGCGGTGGAACGCAGCTGTTCGTCCGCTGGTCGAGCGACCACTCCGTGAGCACCAGCGCGACCGCCAATGGCACCCTGTGCGGCGGAACCACCGGGTGCAGTGGCACCGCGGCCATGACCAGCCACACCGCCATCACGGGCGCGACGCAGGGCGGCACGGCGACTGTGTCGTTCACGATGAGCAACGGCTGCACGGGCACGGAGCTCACGCTCGTCTCGTACACCGCTCCATCTGCGAGCTTCTCACGCGACACCGCGTCGCAGCAGCAGATCTTCGACGTGAAGACCAACACCTTCACTAACGGGAGCTTCACGCTCGCCGTCCAGGTCCCGACCTGCTTCTTCCAGGTCGACTTTGTGTTCGGCCAGGCGATCGCGCACCTCGGGCCAGCGAGCTCGAACAACTTCTATAGCGACCTGGGTCGCCTCATCGCCGGCGTCAGCGGCGGCACGACGGCCTGCAACACCGGTTCGACCACCGGCACGAGCACCGGTTCAAGCACCGGTGAGAGCACCGGTTCAAGCAACGGTTCAAGCACCGGTTCAAGCACCGGTTCAAGCACCGGTTCAAGCACCGGTTCGAGCAACGGTGAGAGCACCGGTTCGAGCACCGGCACGAGCACCGGTTCAAGCACCGGCACGAGCACCGGTTCGAGCAACGGTGAGAGCACCGGTTCAAGCACCGGCACGAGCACCGGTTCGAGCACCGGCACGAGCACCGGTTCGAGCACCGGCACGAGCACCGGCACGAGCACCGGTGAGAGCAACGGCACGACCAACACCGGCGCTCCGGCCGGTACCAACGGCATCCAGATCTTCACGCCTGGGCAGGTCGCCCCGATCGTCGCGCTCCCCGGTGCCTCCGGCCGACTTCCGTCAACCAACATGCAGGCTGGCAACACGTCGCCGGTCGCGGGTGTGCAGAGTCTCCCGACGACCAGCACCGACAGCACCCCGGCAATCCCGCTCGCGATGCTCGGTCTTGCGATGCTGGGCCTCGGTGGGGTTCTGCTCCGCCGCCGCGACCCGCAGATCTAGACCGCGTCGTTCCACTGTCAGCCGTGCGCTGAGGAGGGCCCCCTTCGGGGGTCCTCCTTCTTTGTATGGGCCGCGACAGTGATGACGGGGTGCCCGCTGGCCCACACTTAGCCCGTGAGCGAAACGATCCAGTTCGGCCAGGAGCGGCGCCTGGTCACGGTGCTGTTCGCGGACTTCGTCGGGTTCACGACCCTGTCGGAGGAGCTCGACGCCGAGGTCCTCCAGGAGCTCGTGTCCGGGATCTTCGAGGACCTCGCGGAGCAGGCCATCACGTACGACGGCACGATCGAGAAGTTCATCGGGGACGCGATCTTCGTGATCTTCGGCGCCCCCATCGCCCACGAGGACGACCCGCAGCGGGCCCTCCGTACAGCGCTCGCGATGCACAAGGTGTTCGCCGAGCACGCCGCGCGCGAGAAGAACGAGCGGGGCATCGAGCTCGGTCTTCGCATC
>DASYVN010000098.1:0-8907 GCA_035937095.1 Candidatus Limnocylindria bacterium | reverse complement strand
GATCAACTCCGTCGTCTCTGAGAACATCGGCTCGCGCTCGCTGGAGGAGTTCCAGCAGCAGATGCGCGAGCTCGCGGCTATCACCGCGACGCTGCGCGCGAGCTTCGGGGTGACGTTGGACTCGGGCGGGGAAAAAGTGTTCGTCACCGACGATCAGGGCCGGATCATCGAGGACCGCCACTTCCTCACCGCGTTCGTCGGCCTCGTGGCGAAGACGACCCCCGGCCTCGTCGCCGTCCCGGTCTTCGCCCCGGCGATCATCGAGCAGCTCGTGACGGAGGCGGGCGGACGGGTGCAGCGGGTCCGGGCGTCGGCGGAGGCCCAGATGGGCCTCGCCGCCCGCGAGCACCCGCTGCTTGTCGCGGACGGGCTCGGCGGCTTCATCTTCCCGCGGTTCCACCCGTCGTTCGACGGCCTGTTCGCGATCGTGAAGCTACTCGAGGTCCTCGCCCTCCAGCGCACCACCCTGGCGGAGGTGATGGACGCCACGCCGGCAGCGCACCTGGTGCGCCTCAAGGTCGCCTGCCCGTGGGAGGACAAGGGCCGGGTCATGCGGATGCTCGCCCAGGAGCCGGCGACGGATCGCACGAAGCAGGTCGATGGGGTGAAGCACGTCTACGACGGCGAATGGGTGCTCGTCCTGCCCGACGCCGATCAACCGCTGTTCAGCGTGTGGGCCGAGGCGGCGGATGACGGCCGGGCCTGGTCGCTCGCGCACCAGTACGCCGACCGCGTGGGGAGCTTCCGGGCATCGTGAAGATCGCCATCGCCCAATGCGCGCCCGCGCTCGGGGCGATGCAGCGCAATCTCGAGATGCACCGCGAGTGGATCGGCAGAGCGCGTGCGACGGGCGCGAAGCTCGTGGTGTTCCCGGAGCTGTCGCTCACCGGCTACTACCTCAAGGACCTTGCCGCCGACGTCGCGTGCGCCGCGAACGACCCGCGCCTTTTGCCGATCGCCGAAGCCTCACGGGATATCGACGTGAGCGCCGGATTCGTCGAGCGCTCGCCCGACGCGAAGCTCCACATCGCCCAGGGGTACTGGTCCGGCGGCACGCTCCGGCACGTCCACCGGAAGGTCTATCTCCCGACCTACGGGATCTTCGACGACGGACGGTACTTCGGAGCGGGCAACCGTTTCGCGACGTTCGAGAGCGTCGTGGGCGTCGCGGGCATGGCGATCTGCGAAGACCTGTGGCACCTCTCGGTGCCCTACGTGTACGCGGTCGAGGGGGCGAGCGTCATCTTCGCGCCGGCCGCGAGTCCGGGCCGTGGGGTCGCGGAGGGCGGCGATCTCGGGACCGCCGCCTCGTGTCGGATGATGGATCGCTTCTACGCGCAATACCTCACCGTCTACGTCGTTTTCGTGAACCGCGTCGGCCACGAGGACGGGATCGGCTTTTGGGGCGGCTCCGAGGTGATCGGGCCTGACGGGACGATCTGCGCGCGAGCGAAGGAATGGGAGGAAGAGCTGCTCGTCGCCGACCTCGACCTCGAGCTCATCGCGCGCGAACGGGCGCGCAATCCGCTCCTTCGCGACGAGCGTCCCGATCTCGTGTTCCGGGTCCTCGCGGAGCGCATGGGCGTGCGGGTGACGGAGTGATCGACGAGCGGCCGGCGATCCGCATGGCGCCCGGCGACCTCACCCCGCTCCGCATCGACGAGTCGCTCGTGCGGAAGATGCTCGTCGCGTTCCTCCGCGACGAGACCCTGAAGACCGGCGCGAAGCGTCTCGTGCTGGGCGTGTCCGGTGGCGTCGACAGCGCGGTCGTCGCCGCGCTCGCGGCAGAGGCCCTCGGTCCGGAGAACGTCCTGGGTCTGTTCACGCCGTACCGGACGACCGCGGCGCGGTCGAGGACCGATGCGCTGGACGTGGCCCGCGCCTTCGGCATCCAGCTCGAGGAGGTGCCGATCACCGCGCAGGTTGACGGCTACTTCGCGACGCTGCCCAAGGTCGACCCCAAGGTCGATCAGGTGCGGATGGGGAACAAGATGGCGCGGGAGCGGAAGAGCATCGAGTTCGACCGCTCGTGGCCCGATGGCCTGGTGCTCGGCACGTCGAACAAGACCGAGCTGCTGCTCGGCTATGGCACGCAGTTCGGTGACCTCGCCTGCGCACTCAACCCCGTCGGCGACCTGTACAAGACCCAGCTCCGCGAGTTGGCGATGCGCGTGGGCGTGCCGCGTGGGGTCATCGAGAAGCCACCGACCGCGGATCTCTGGGAAGGACAGACCGACGAGGGTGAGCTTGGGTTCACCTACGAGCAGGCCGACGTGATCCTCTACCACATGGTCGATCGGCGGGCCCGGCCGGCGGAGCTCATCGCGGCCGGCTTCGACGCCGCGCTCATCGCGAAGATCCGGGAGCGCATCCGCCGGAACCATTTCAAGCGCGTGATGCCGCTCATCGCGAAGCTCAGCCTTCGCACAGTCGGGCACGACTTCCTCTATCCGCGCGACTGGGAAGCTGACTGAGCCGGACGGCCCTCGGCTATGTCTTCGCGATCGCCGCCGCCGCGTTCTACGCGGTGGGTGGCGTCATCGCGAAACGCGCCTTCGATCTCGGCGTGGCCCCCGACACGCTCGCGGAATGGCGGATCCTGTTCGCGTCCGTCGTGTTCATCGCGATCACGCTCGCGTTCAAGCGCCGCGACCTGCTGGCCGTACGACGGGTCGACCTGCCGTTCCTCGCGCTCTTCGGCCTGCTCGGGGTGCTTGCCGTCCAGCTCGTGTACTACGAGGCCATCCAGCGCATCCCCATCGGCGTCGCGCTCGTCATCGAGTACACCGCACCGCTCCTGATCCTGGGCTTCTGGCGGCTGCGGGGCCGTCACGTCGGCCTCGGACTGTGGCTCGCCGGCGGGTTGACGCTCGGCGGGTGCTACTTCGTCGTCGGCGCGTATGACGCGCAGCTCCGTCAGGTGAACGCGGTGGGCGCGCTGCTGGCTGCGGTCGACGCGGTGATCCTCGCGTTGTACTTCCTGCTCACGGAGCGGCTCGTGGCGCGCTACTCGAGCTGGGCGCTCCTGTGCGTCGGCTTCGGCACGGCCGCGCTCGCGTGGTCCATCGCGCGTCCGCCCTGGACCTTGCCGTGGGCCAGCCTGAACCGCGAGATCGGCTGGCACGTGCTCGGGGTGGTGTTCATCGCCACGGTGATTCCGTACCTGTTCAGCGTCGGCGCGGTGCGGCTGATCTCCGCGGCCCGGGTCGGGCTGACCTCCACGGCCGAGCCGGTGATCGCCGCGATCGCGGCGTGGCTGCTCATCGGGGAGTCGCTCCAAGCATTGCAGGTGGTGGGTGGGGTGATCGTGATGGTAGGGATCCTCGTCGCGCAGCGGGTGCGGCTGTCCGCGGAAGGTGTCTAGCGAGGGAGGATCTAGATGACGAGGCGGACGAGGGAGCGCACGAGCTCGGTCGTGAACCCGTACACGAGGTGCGATGCGAGCGCGTAGGCGTGCTTCGACGGCGGGACGTGCTCGGGCTTCTTGCCGAGCCCTTGTGCCGGCACGGCCATGTTGTCCGCGGTCCACCAGACGATCGTGCCCATCAGCAGGCCGTTGAACATGCGCGCGGGCGGGAGGATCTCGGCGACGAAGCCGTAGATCGCGCCGATCGTCGCGCCGGTCGTGTAGTGGACGGCCTCTCCGGCCGCGGGCTTCAGCTCCTCGGGGAGCTCGGTGTCGAGGACCTTCCGGGAGACGCGCTCGGCGACCTTCACGGTCGCGGGCTCCGCGGTCACCTTGTCGGTCGCGCCGTCCTTGATGGCGTGGGCGCGTCGCTTCGGCGCGGCGCGCTGCTCCATCTCCTGCCACCATTCCTGGAAGCGTTCCATGGTGTACGCACCGGCCGCACCGCCGATGGCGCCGGCGACGGCGCCCCTGATCGGGTCCATGACGGCGGGTCTCTGCAGGAATCATGCTTGCGCCCGTGGGGACGCTCTACCTGGTCGCGACGCCCATCGGGAACCTCGAGGACGTCTCGCCGCGGGCGCTCAAGGTCCTGCAGGACGTCCACATGGTCGCGTGCGAAGACACGCGGCACACCCAGATCCTCCTGCGCCGTTACGAGATCCGGGCGAAGCACCTCACCTCGTATACGGAGTTCAATCACAAGCGGCAGGTCGCCGTCTTGGTCGGCCAGCTCGACCGCGGGTGGGACCTGGCACTCGTGTCGGACGCCGGCACGCCCGCACTCTCCGATCCGGGCGAGGCGCTCGTCGTCGCTGCGGTCGCCGCCGGACACACGGTCAGCCCGATCCCGGGGCCGAACGCCGCGATCGCCGCGTTGGTCGCATCCGGCCTTCCGACTCGCGCGTTCACGTTCCTCGGTTTCCTCCCAAAGAAGACCGGCCAGCGGCAGAAGCTGCTCGGCGCCCTCATCGGCGAGGGCCGAACGATCGTCGTGTACGAAAGCCCCTACCGGACCGGTGATCTGTTGACCGATCTCGCGGCGATCGCGCCCGACGCGCGCGTCGTGGTCGCTCGCGAGCTCACGAAGCTGCACGAGACCTTCGTGCGCGGCACGGCGAAGGACCTGGCCGCTCGGTATGCTGACGAACGTCCCAAGGGGGAGGTCACGGTGGTCATCGCGCCCGCGGACCGTGACGCAAGGGGAGTGGATGCCGGCGAAAAAGACGCCTGACCAGGTCGATGTCTTCGTCGAGATCCCGCGCGGCTCCCGCGCGAAGTACGAGCTCGACAAGAAGACCGGCCACATCCGGCTGGACCGCGTCCTCCACTCCTCCGTCCACTACCCGGCCGACTACGGCTTCGTCATGGACACGCTCGGGAACGACGGCGATCCGCTGGACGCGGTCGTCATCGTCGAAGAGCCGACCTTCCCTGGCTGCGTCGTTCCCGCACGGCCGATCGGCACGCTCTTCATGCGCGATTCGAAAGGAGAGGACGAGAAGATCCTCGCCGTGCCCACCGGCGATCCGCGCTTCGACGAGATCCGGACGCTAAAGGACCTTGCGCCGCACTGGCGGAAGGAGATCGAGACGTTCTTCGCGACGTACAAGTACCTCGAGTCGGATGACACCGAGGTGCGCGGCTGGCACGACGAGAAGACGGCCTGGCGCGTGATCGAGTCGGCGCGCAGGCGGCAGAAGCGGAAATGAAGCGTGACTACCGCACGTGGCTGAGCCCGGCGATCGGCCGCGAGATGGAGCTCCTCGTCTTCGGCGAGCACGGCCGGCCCGTCGTCATCTTCCCGACGTCGATGGGTCGCTTCTACCAGTGGGAGGACTTCGGGATGGTCGCCCACCTCCAGCAGCGTATCGACGAGGGCCTGCTGCAGCTGTGGTGCGTCGACAGCGTGGACGGCGAGTCCTTCTACAACAAGCAAGTGGACGGGCAGGCGCGCGCGCGGCGCCACCTCGCATACGACCGGTACGTCGCCGAAGAGGTCGTCCCCGCCATCCGCAAGGAGAACATTGACCCGTACCTTGAGCTCCTGGGTGCCTCGTTCGGCGCGTTCCACGCCGTGGCGCTCGCGACGCGCCACCCCGGCATCGCGAGCCGGGTCATCGGTCTGTCGGGCGCGTACGACGCGGCGAAGTGGCTCGACGGCTCTCGCGAGCAGGATGCGTACTTCGCGAACCCGCTCGCGTTCCTGCCGAGACTCGCCGATGAAGGGCTGCTGCGGCCGCTCCGCGAGACCGAGTTCGTGATCGCGACCGGCGTCGACGACCCGAACGTTGCCGGATCCCGTCACGTCGTCGCGACGTTGCAGGAGAAGGGCGTGCCCGCGACGCTGCACCTATGGAGTGGCTGGGCCCATGACTGGCCGTTCTGGAAAGAGATGGTGGATACCTTCCTATGACATCGAAGATGGTGGGGTTGCTCATTGGCCGGGAGAACACCTTCCCCCAGCCGTTCATCGACACGGTGAACATGAAGGGCGAGGCGAAGGGCGTCCGAGCCGAGATGGCGATGTTCGGCGGGGCCAAGGAGCTCGAGGAACCGACGTACAAGGTGATCGTGGACCGCATCAGCCACGAGGTCCCGTATTACCGGGCGCACCTCAAGAGCATGGCCGTCCTCGGCACGGTCGTGGTGAACGATCCGTTCTGGTGGGAGGCGGACGAGAAGTTCTTCGAATGCACGCTCGCGCGGAAGCTCGGCGTCGCCGTCCCGAAGACCGTCGTCCTCCCGAACAAGTCGTACATCCCCGACATCAACGAAGGGTCCCTGCGGAACCTCCAGTACCCGCTCGACTGGAAGGGCATCGTCGAGTACACCGGCCTGCCCGCGATCATGAAGCCGAACACCGGCGGCGGCTGGAAGGACGTCTACAAGGTCGACACGATGGAGCAGCTGCTCTGGGCGTACGACCAGACCGGGACCGCGACGTTCGGCCAGCGGCCGAAGACGATGATCCTGCAGGAGTTCATCGAGTGGGACGACTACCTCCGGTGTATCTGCATCGGCCGGAAGCACATCAATCCGATCCGCTACGACCCGACGGCGCCGTTCCACGAGCGATATGTCGTCGACAGACCGGTCGAAGGCAAGCTGCGGGAGCGCGCGGTCCATGACGCGATCGCGCTCACCGACGCGCTGGGCTACGACATGGACACGGTCGAGTTCGCCGTCCGCGACGACATCCTCTACGCCATCGACTTCCTCAACCCGGCCCCGGATTTCGACAGCTTCTCCATCAAAGGCGCGAACTTCGAGTGGGTGCTGGAGCACATGAGCGACCTCGTCATCGCCTACGCGACCGGCGCCGCGGAGCCGCCGTGGCGCAAGGATCATCGGTGGTCGCACCACATCCGCTGATCGAGTACCACGGACTGCTCGAGGACACGGACCTCGCCGCGGAGAGCGCCGCGGCCCTGTCCGAGGGACAGCGCGCGCGCCGGCTCGTGTTCGGCGACCGGCCGCTCTGCGTCGCGCTCCGGCCCAATCTCATCTCCCGTTGGCAGTACGACACGATCACGAAAGCGTCCGAGACGCTGTACCTGGCGTTCGACCGGCTCGAGCACGCGCTGCTGAACGACGACGACCTGCGCCTTGAGCTCGACCTCGACGCGCGCGAGGCCGAGCTCGCCCTGGCGGACCCCGGATTCAGGGCGTCTTCGCCATCCGCACGCCTCGACGGGTTCGTCGGCGACGATGGCGTCATCCGCTTCGTTGAGTACAACGCGGAGTCGCCCGCGGGCATGGCGTACAACGACGAGCTCGCGGCCGTCTTCGCGACGCTGCCCGTTATGCGCGCGTTCAAGAAGCGCCATCGGCTGGGGGCCTTCCCGGTACGGCGCAAGCAGCTCGCCGTGCTGCGGCGGGCGCGGCGCCCGCGCGGCGACATGAAGACCGTGGCCATCGTCGACTGGCGCGGCCTGCCGACGCTCACCGAGTTCGAGATGTTCGCCCGCTACTTCGAGGAGCAGGGGCTGAAGGCGATCATCTGCGCGCCGCAGGACCTCACATACACGCGCAAAGCGCTCCGCGCGAATGGGACGCGGATCGACGTCGTGTATCGCCGCGTGCTGACGAGCGAGCTGCTCGCGAAGCCGGACGCGGCGAAAGCGCTCGTGCAGGCGTATCTGGACGGGGCCGTGACCGTGGTGAACAGCTTCCGGGCAAAGCTGCTGCACAAGAAGATGAGCCTCGCCCTGCTGTCGGACGAGCGGTACGCGAAGCTGTACACCGCCGAGCAGCGAAAGGCCATCGCGACGCACATTCCCTGGACCCGGAAGATGCGCGAAGGGCATACGACGTATCAGGGCAAGGCCGTCGATCTCGTCGACCTCGTCACCAAGAAGAAGGACCGGTTCGTCCTCAAGCCCAATGACGAGTACGGCGGAAAGGGCGTCGTGCTGGGCTGGACCGTCGACCAGCATGAGTGGGAACAGACCGTCCTCTCCGGCCTGACCGCGTCGTACGTCGTGCAGGAGAAGGTCTCGGTCCCCCGGTACCCGTTCCCGGTGCTGCTCGACCGGATCCACTACCTCGACCTGGCGATCGATCACAACCCATACCTGTTCTGGGGCGCGGTGAGCGGGTGCCTCACCCGGCTGTCCTCGAGCGCCCTGCTGAACGTGACCGCAGGGGCGGGCAGCGTTGTGCCCACCTATATCGTCGACTCGTGAACGTGGACGTCCAGCGGCTCACCATCGGCATCGAGGAGGAGTTCCAGATCGTCGATGCCGATGGCCAGCTGAAGAGCCACGCCCAGGCGCTCATCGGCGCCGCGCAGCCGTACCTCGAGGAACGCGTGAAGGCGGAGATGATGCAGTCCGTCGTCGAGATCGGGACGCGCATCTGCGCCAACGTCAGCGAGGCGCGCCGCGAGATCGCCAACGCCCGCGGGACGCTCGCGACGCTCCTGAAGCGTGACGGCCTCCGGCTGGTGTCCGCGGGGACGCACCCGTTCTCGCACTGGCGGGAGCAGCTCGTCACCGAGCAAGAGCGCTACAAGGTCCTCGAGGAGGAGCTGCAGGACGTCATCCGCCAGCTGCTCATCTTCGGGCTACACGTCCACATCGGGATCCCCGATCGCGAGCAGCGCATCGAGGTGATGAACGAGGCGCGCTACTTCCTGCCGCATCTCCTCGCCATCTCGACCTCGAGCCCGTTCTGGGTCACCCGCAACACCGGCCTCAAGTCGTACCGGCAGATCGTGTGGCAGCGGTTCCCCCGGACGGGCATCCCGCCGGAGTTCTCGTCGTGGGACGAGTACGAGAACTACGTCGAGCTGCTCGTGCGGACAAAGTGCATCGACGACGGGAAGAAGATCTGGTGGGACCTGCGTCCCCACGCCATCTATCCGACCATCGAGTTCCGGATCTGCGACGCCGCCACACTGATGGAGGAGACGCTCTGCATCGCCGCGCTCGTCCAGGCGATCTGCGCGAAGCTCCTCGTCCTGCGCGAGCGGAACCTCGGCTTCCGGACATACCTCC
>DASYVN010000097.1:0-2750 GCA_035937095.1 Candidatus Limnocylindria bacterium | reverse complement strand
CGCGAACCAGGTCACCGACCCGGTGCCGCTCGGCTTCCCGGGCCGCGTCGGCCTGGTGAAGCTCGCGATCCCGGGCGTCGGCTACGCGGTCGCCTGGATGCAGTACATCTGGCGGCTCGGCGCGACGCTGGTCGCGGCGATTATCTTCTTCACCAGCGCCGCGATGGTCTTCCTGCGCAAGGACAAGCCGGCCACCGCCCCGGCGCCAGTGCAGCGCTCGACCCGTTCGAGCAACATCACGCGTCTCGTTCCGGTCCGCGCGACGACGGCGATGAGCGCCGAGGCCCAGCGGATCTGGGCCGAGCACGAGCGCTGGCTGCAGCAGGCTCCCGCGAAGGCGAGGGCCGCCTGATGCGGATGGACCGCATCATCGTCGTGGCATTCGTCGTGCTCGTGAGCACGGCGATCGTCGGTTTCTCGACCGGGAACACCGGCGCGAGCTTCACCGCGAGCTCGACGAACCCGTCGAACAGCTGGAACACGGTCAACGTGCAGCCGCCGGCGACGCAGAACGCGGTCGTCTCCGTCGCGGGCGGCACGGTGAACCTGTCTTGGACCGCGACGCCGACCGCGCCGAACGGCCACACCATCACCTACCTCGTGTTCCGCAACGCGACCCAGATCGGCACGACCGCCAGCCTCGTCTACTCGGACACCCCGCCGGCTGACGGCACTTACAGCTACACGATCCAGACGAAGATCGCGCAGGGCGCGGGCTTCTTCACGAGCGGCAGCAGCAACGCCCAGAATGGCATCTCCGACCGGGTCGCGCCGACGGTCTCGATCACCTGCAACGCGGTCGCGTGCTCCTCGTCGACCTGGTACACGGTTTCGCCGACGGTCGCGATCACCGGCACGGACACCGGCATCGGGATGGGGACGGTCACGCGCAACGTCGACGCCGGCGGTAACGTGTCCGGCGCCTCGCCGATGAGCTTCACTCCGGCGGACGGCAACCACAGCATCGTGTACTTCGGTGCCGACGCGGCCGGCAACGTCGCGGCGAGCGCGACCCAGACGCTCAAGGTCGACACGACTGCGCCGACAGCGGCCACCGGCATCATCACGGCGAAGGGCGCCGCCGCTGGCTCGATCACCCTCACCTGGACGGCCGGCACGGACGGGGCCTCGGGCTCGGGCGTCAGCGGTTACACGATCCACCGCTCGGGCGTCGTCGCGAGCTGTCCCGCCACCAACACGACCAACTACCCGAACGCGACGCCGCTTGGCGTCGTGACGAGCGCCACGATCTCGGGTCTCGTCTCGGCCTCGAAGTACTGCTTCTACATCACGACGACCGACATCGCCGGCAACAGCGCCGACAGCGTCTCGGCAGGTCCGCAGCCCGCGAGGTAGCCCGACACCCCGCTCGGTAGACTTGACCGGGTGAGGGCGGCGGAGTGACCCCGGAGGACAAGTTCGGTACCGAAGGGCTCGCCTTCGACGACGTCCTCCTGATCCCCGCCCGCAGCGACGTCCTCCCCGCGCAGGTCTCCACCCGCAGCTTCCTCACGCGCGAGGTCGCCCTGGACATCCCGATCCTCTCCGCGGCCATGGACACCGTCACCGAGTCACGGATGGCCATCGCCCTCGGCCGCCTCGGCGGGATGGGTGTCCTGCACCGCAACCTCTCCGTCGATCAGCAGAGCCAGCAGGTCAAGGAGTGCAAGGCCGCCGGCGTACGCGTCGGCGCGGCCGTGGGCGTGTCCGGCGACGCGGACGAGCGCGTGAGCGCGCTCGTCGCTGCGGGCGTCGACGTGATCTTCGTCGACATCGCGCAAGGCCATTCTGCCGGCGTCATCCGAATGGTCGAGAAGATCAAGGCCCGCCACCGCGTGCAGGTCGTGGCCGGCAACGTCGTAACGGCCGGTGGCACCGAGGACCTCATCGCGGCGGGTGCTGATGGCATCAAGGTGGGCGTGGGACCTGGCGCGATCTGCACGACCCGCGTGGTCGCGGGCGCGGGTATGCCCCAGGTCACCGCGATCTTTGACTGCGCGAACGCCGCGGCGAAGGCCGGCGTGCCGATCTGCGCCGACGGCGGCATCCAGGAATCCGGCGACATCGCGAAGGCCATCGGCGCGGGCGCGCACACCGTCATGCTCGGTGGACTCTTCGCGGGCGTCGACGAGTCGCCGGGCGAGGTCGTCGAGACCGACGACGGCCGCTTCAAGTCGTACCGCGGCATGGGCTCGATGGGCGCGATGCAGGCGCGCCAGACGTCTCGTGACCGCTACGGCCAGGGCGACGTCGCCGAGTTCAGCAAGCTGGTGCCCGAAGGCATCGAAGGACGCGTACCCGCGCGCGGTGCGCTCGAGCCATTCGTCCATCAGCTCATCGGGGGCCTGCGCGCGGGGATGAAATACACCGGCGCTGCCACGATCGAGGACCTCCGCACGACCGCGCGCTTCGCGCGCATCTCCGGCGCGGGTCTGCGCGAGTCGCATCCCCACGACGTCCGCATCACCGTCGAAGCGCCCAATTATCGGGTTCGCACCTCCTGATGCTCGGTTCCGTCGAACGGGACCTTTCGCACCGCGCGCTCGACACCGCCCGCCCCCGCGGCGCGTCGTGCGACGCAGTACTGAGATGACCCGTTCGCCGGACCCTGCCGTGTCATCTTGGCGAGCTCCGACGGCGCGCGAGACCATCGCCGTTCTCGATTACGGCGGGCAGTACGTCCAGCTCATCGCGCGCCGCGTGCGCGAGTCGCGGGTCTACTGCGAGATCTTCCCGCACGACGTCAGCGC
>DASYVN010000096.1:0-30804 GCA_035937095.1 Candidatus Limnocylindria bacterium | reverse complement strand
CTCGGACGAGCCGAGCGGGTTGAGGTCAAGCATCTGGGCGTGGAAGTAGCTCGTTCGGCCAGCCGGGAAGCTGATCTTCCCGACGAACCCATAGTGCGGCTCAAGATCGATCGTCGCTCCGGCCTGCGCGGCGAGCCGGGTGAGGGTATCGGCGATGAACCACCGAGAGGAGCCTGCTGGTCGGGCGTTCCTGCCACGGGCGTTCGTCCGCCGCGCCCCCGTCACGGTCAAGACGCGTCGCTCAATAGCCATTCAGGTGTTCCCTCTCAATGATCACAAGCATTCTTCGGCCTTTGACCGCCCGCCACGCCTCCGTTGCATGCCAACCTTGATGCCAACTCGCGTGTATGCAGCCTTAGGACTCGGCCTGCACGTCGAGCGCCCTCTATCTCGTCTCGATCACCGGTCCTGAGTAGACGCCCGTCCCGACGTCGAGATCAAACAGGGAGAGGCGGAGGTTGACGAGGCGCAGCACCAACCGGCGATTCTGGATCGCGGGCATGTCGGCGGGGACAGCTGATGACGATCCCAATGCGCGGAGCAGGCTTTTGGCATCGGGCCCGAGGTGATTGTGGCAAAGGTGCTCCCCCGCCGGGCTT
Organism: Candidatus Limnocylindria bacterium; assembly: GCA_035937095.1. GTDB lineage: Bacteria > Chloroflexota > Limnocylindria > P2-11E > P2-11E > UBA4735. The sequence goes on along the minus strand of DASYVN010000096.1, from coordinate 30,205 downwards.
GGGCTCGAGAAGCCCGGGCAGTGTTCGCTGAACTCAACGATCGGCGCGGGTCCGGTCACGTATGCGCCGACAAGCGCAACGGCTACCCACTTCCAGGGTGGCCATCTGCCCCAGCGAGCGCGGACGTTGGCAAGCATCGCGTAAGGCTATCTGCGACGAATCGGCCAGAAAGGTCACGCTGGGAGACCAAGAGTCCGCCCCCTCCCCGCTCCATCCCCAAATAGGGGCAGTCTCCTGGTTCGGGCCCAGGAGCTCCGCCATCCCCACTAGCTCCGCCGGTCTGTGCTCCTCTTCGGTCGCCACGCCAGCCGGACTGCGGCAGCGGTCACGACGAGCCCGATGGCAGCGCGAGCGATCATCGAGATGAACGACACCTGCTTTGAAGGCTCGTTCGCGAACGGGTCCTGCGCTGTGCCGGTCCAATCGTCATACCCCTGTTGAAGCAAGAGCACGGTGAGTACGAGGCCAGTAACTATCGCCAGCACCCGGAGCGCCCACATGACGTTCGTGTTCAAGTGACCGGGCCGTCCTCGGTTTGGCGTGTCGTCGCGCTGCGGCGGGATCCGCACCCGTCCCACCTACGCGATCCGCGCGCGCGCACGCGCCCCCATAGCCAGGCCGCCGACGTCGTGATCACGAACGACAGCAGCGCGGCGACCACGAGGACCGCTGCGACCACGAAAGGCTGGGCAACGAGGACTCCGGCATGGGTCCTCCTGGCAGGACGACCAGCCAATCCGCGCCCGGGAAGAGCGACTGCCGGATCGGGACGGCGGCCGCGTACGACACGGCAGTCGCCGCCACGGCCACCAGGCCCGCGCGCCACGCGCGCAGTCCGAGCTGGGCAGCGAGGGCCCCGAGTACCGCGAGGAACGCCGCGCTTCCGGCGACGAACGGGTTGCTGACCGCACCGTAGGCGGCGCGTTCGTCATCGGTCGTGACCGCGCTGAGGTTGTCGTTCGCCCACTGCGTCAGCGGCACCGAAGCGCCGATGAGGAGCGCGGCGGCCGCGACGATGAGGAGCACGTCCCGCATCCCAGTCGCGCGGAAGCATATCCGCGGGGCGCGAGCACGAGCGCGGAGCACGGGCTCGATATCCCGGATCTGAGATCGGCCGGACCTGTGAGGAGGCGGATCCGACCCGCCACGCGCGGCGGTGTCGCGGCTAGCTCGCGAGGGCCGCCACGCCCAGCAGCAGCAGCCCGGCCACGACCAGTCCGACATGGGTGGTGATGAGCGCCCATCGGCCGCGTGAGAACGGATCGTCGAGCCCCCGAGGGACCGGCACGAGCCGGTACCAGAACCACAGGCCGAGCAGGCCGCCGAGCAGCACGCCCCCGGTGATCAGCAGCCAGCCCATCGCCGCAAGCGGGTCTGCGGGCAGCCACGCCACCGAGATGGCGAGCAGCCCAATGCCGACCAGCGAGGCGGGCACGACCAATGCGTACCGCCAGGGCGGCTGGGCGAGGCTGGCGAGCAGCGTTGCGGGCATCAGCACCCAGCCCGCCGCGAGCGCCAATCCCACCACCGGTGGCGCGGCCAACGTCGCCGTCGCCGCGACCCAGATGAGGCCCAGCCCAACGACGCTCGTCGCCGCCAGGCGCTTGACGCGCAGCGCGAAGCGCGGATCGGCCGAGAGCTCGATCGAGGTCGGTCGCGACGGCGCCTGGCGCATCAGGCCGCTTCAGGTTGGGTGTCGCGCAGGAAGACCAGGAACCCGAGCAGGAACCCGAAGTCCAGGAAGCCGAAGAGGCCGAAGACCGGGTGGATCAGTTGCCCGATGAGGAAGTAGTAGGCCGCCAGCGAGGCGAAGGCGAACTTATAGGCGGCGCCGACCTTGACGATGCCGCGGTTGGCGAGCGGCCCCTGGGCGACGAACCAGTAGCCAAGCCCCTGCACGAACACGAACGCGGCGGTGAGGTGGATGTACGAGATGTTGTTCGGAAGCGCGATGCCCAGCGCGGAGAAGAGCGGCCCATACAAGAAGAAGAAGGCCGCCCCCAGCACCATGTCATATACGGCCGCGACGACGAAGAAGGTCCGATACCCGCCGGTCTTCATGCGCTTCTCCTCCTGGCCCGCGCCTCCCGCAGGAAACGCCGACGATGCTCGTAGAACGCGTTCCGCCGCGCGGTGCGCTGCTCCTCGGTATAGAGCCGGCGCCCCAGCTCGACCAGCGCGTGCTGGAGCGTCTCCGGCGACATCTGCTGTGGGCGGAAGTTGACGTCGAAGAGGGTGCACCGCTCCCAGGCGGTCTCGTCGAGCAGCCGCCCGTCGGCCCGCAGCCGATCGTAGAACGGCGTTCCCGGGAACGCCGTCAGCACGGTGATCTGGACGTCGAAGAGGCCGCTCTCGGTCACGAACGCCGCGACCGCGTCGAAGACCTCGGGCCCGTCGCCGTCGAGCCCCAGCACGAAGCAGCCGTTGACGGGAATGCCGTGCGACTGGATCCGCTCGACCGCCTCGCGATAGTCAGCGACGCGCCCCCGCTTCCAGTTGCGGCGCAGCTCGACGCCGTCCACGCCGCCGGCGTTCGGGCTCTCGAGACCGATGAGGACCTCGGCACAACCTGCCTCGCGCATCAGCTCGAGCAGCTCGGGGTCATCGGCCACCGCGATGTCGCTCTCGGTGAACCAGCGGATCTCTTCCTCCGCCACCGCGCGCAGCAGCTCCTTGGCGTGGCGGCGGTGGACGAAGGTGTTGTCGTCGGCGAACTCGATGAAGGGCCGCGGCCAGAGCCGCTTGATCTCGCGGATCTCGGCGATCACCCGCTCCACCGGCTTGACCTTGTACAGCGGAGTGAGCCGGATCGAGGCCGCGCAGAACTCGCAGCGCCACGGGCAGCCGCGCTGAGTCTGCACCGTGATGCGGTTGTAGCGCTCGAGGTCGAGCAGGTCGAAGCGCGGCATCGGCGCATCGGCCAGGCTGAACTCGCGACCGTTGGGCCCGTAGACCGGCTGGAGCCGGCCGGCGCGGAGGTCGGCGATCAGCTCGGGCCAGCTGAGCTCGCCCTCCCCGACCACGATGGCATCGGCGTGCAGCGCCGCCTCCTCGGGTCGCGCGGTGACATGCAGCCCGCCGAGCACGGTGCGCACGCCCAGCGCCCGGTAGCGGTCGGCCAGGGCGTAGGCATCCTTGATCTGGGCCGAGTACGAGGCGATCGCCGCCACGTCGCACGCCGGCAGCTCGCCCAGATGGCGGAGATCGGCGATCTCGTGGTAGCTGATCTCGACGTCGTCGGGGGTCAGCCCGGCCAGCGTGAGCAGCGCGAGGCTCGGCAAGGAGGCGATCACCCTGCTGCGCTCGACGAAGCCGGGCAGGGTCATGCCGATGCGGTTGAGCTCCTCGCTCGCCGCCCGGACGCCGCTCATGGCGATGAAGGCGATGTGCACGCAGGTCCTCCGGCACGAGACGGTACACCGTGGCCCGACCCCCAAAAGCGCCGCGACGCACTCTTCCACGGCACGATCTCCTAACGCGATCACGATCCCAAATGCGCAGCGCCTGATGCAGGAACCGACGACGGGTCACGGCCGAACCTCCCTAGCGTTCCAGGGACATCGCTGTACCTCCATCAGGTGTCTCTTTTCACGGGTTGTCGGACCGGCGCGCGCGAGATCATCGTGCCAAGGTGAGCGTGAGTTCGCGTGATCAAGGCGGGCTGATTCGCGCGGGATGGATGTTGCGTGGCGACTATTTCTTTGATGCCAACACTCATGCCACCAGGATCGGCGCGTGCCCGCCGTGACGGAAACTGCGCCGGGGAAAGGTTGAGCTAGCCGGGTCGGTTCGCCTCGGGGCTGGGGACGAATCGGTAACCGGTACCGGGCACGGTCTCGATGTACCGCGGCTTGTGCCAGTCGTCCTGCAGCTTCGCGCGGAGCGCGCGCACGTGCCAGTCGACGACCTTGCTCTCGCTGACGAAGTCGGTGCCCCAGAGCGCGTCCAGGATCTGCTCCCGCGTGAGCACGCTCCCGGCGTTCGCGGCGAGGAAGTACAGCAGCGCCTGCTCGAGCGAGGTGAGGTGCAGCTCGTGTTCCCCGGCAAGCACCTTGCGGTTGAGCACGTCGAACTCCAGGTCGCCGATGCGCAGGCGCGGGACGAGCTCCCCGGCGTTGCCGTGGGTCCGGCGGAGCACCGCCCGGACGCGGGCGACCAGATCGTCCGGAACGAAGGGAATACCGACGTAGTCATCGGCGCCGCGCTCGAAGGCGGCGAGCTTCCCACGCAGATCGCTGCGCCGGGTCAGCGCGATGACCCCGATCGGCCCGCCGGCCCGCGCCTCGTCGATGAGCTGGATCCCCGCACCTGCCTCGAGGTCGATGTCGATGAGGAGCAGCTGCGGCTTCCACTCCGCGATCGCGGCCCTGGCGTCTTTCACCGTGCCTTCGGACCGGCGGACGAAGTTTCCATGCCGGAGGGTGAGGTCGACGGTGTTGGCCAGCGCCCGGTCCCCAAGCGCAACGAGCGCCCGGACCGCGCGGTCGGAACCTCTCGCGGCCGAGGCGGCCGCATTCACTCGGGCACGGACCCGAGCCTATACCCCGCTCTCGTGGACGCGGACGCCCGGGTCGCGGCTTACGGGCAGTGACCAGTCACGTCGATCGGGCGTTTCTATTCGTCCAACCGAGACCGTCGAGACTTGTTCACTGTTCCTTCAATGGCTGGCCGCAACGATCAGCCACCGAACAGACCGCATTCCAGTAACCGAGACGCGGGTCAGGCGATCATTACCCCGAAGGCACAGCCCGAGCGTCTTTTCTCCGCCCTCAGCTGAAGCAAGTTCTCACGAACAAACGCGATGCGCTGCCTTCGATTTGGCTAACAACCTCGGGCGACATTTCAACAATCGTCAGCACGCGGAGTACGACGCCAGCTGGCTTGGCCGGGCGGGTGCGCGACCTGCAGCTGAGACTGGCCTCTAGCATCGCGCGCATGGGCCAGACGCCGATCGTGGTCGCCGTCTACGCGACGCTCGCGCTGACCCTTGGCGGGCAATGGATCGCCGCAAAGCTCGGGGTGACCGCGGTCCCGGCTCTCGAGCTCTCCACCATGCGCTTCGCGATCGCCGCGGCGGTGCTTCTCGCGGCGTGTGCGATCACGCGCACGCCGATCCCCCTACGCCGCTGGCGCCCGATCGCCGCCGCTGCGGCCTGCGGAGTGCTCGGCTTCAACACGCTCGCGTTCGTCGGCCTGAGCCTCACGCCCGCTTCGGATAGCGCATTGATCATCCCGACAACCATCCCGATGGCGACCGCGCTCTTCGCGACGCTGATCCACGAGCGTTCGACGTCGCGCAAGCTGTTCGGGTTCGCGGTCGCGAGCGTGGGCGCCGCGCTCGTCATCGTCGGTGGGCAGGAGGGCGCGAGCGAGCCGTCCTCCCTGCGCCTGCGCGGCGACCTCCTCGAGCTCGGCGCGGCCACGGCCTGGGCCGCGAGCTTGACCATCGGGGCAGTCGTGCTGCGCAAGGAGACCGTCCTTGGGTACGTCACCCTGATGGTCCTCATCGGGACGGCAATGCTCGTGCCCCTCGGGCTCCTCGCGCAGGCGTACCGCGACGTGCCGTCATGGGCGCCGGAGACCTGGCTCGCTGCCGGCTTCCTCGGCGTGTTCTCGACGGCCGTCGCCTACGTCCTGTTCTTTTGGGCGGTCCACCGTTTCGGCGCGAGCCTTGCCGCGATGGTCAGCTACCTCACGCCGGTCGCGACGCTGGTCCTTGCGTTCCTGATCCTCGCGGAGCGGCCGCTTCCGCTCCAGCTGGCCGGCGCAGCGGTGATCGTGGTCGGCGTCCGCCTCGCGGCGCGTCGGTCAGCGGCGGCGCTCCGGCCAACTACCTCCGCCGTCTGATCCAGCTCCTCTGGTGATCTGGCGGTCGGTCATGGTAGGATAGTTGCTGACACAACTACTTGAGGAGTCCATCGTGCCCGCCGTCACCACAGCCAACCCGCTCACCCTCCCCGCAGTGCAGGTCGCGCCAGGCGCGCAATTCCGCCGCGCCCAGCGGATCGTGAACTCGATCCAGACTTACGAAGGCGAGGGCTTCCCGGTCCGCCGGCCATTCCCGGGGCTCGAGCGCGGGGTCGCCGATCCGTTCATCTTGCTCGACCAGATGGGCGAGGTGCAGTACGGGGTCGGAGAGGCGAAGGGCGCTCCCGATCACCCGCATCGCGGGTTCGAGACCGTCACCTACATGATCGATGGCGAGTTCGTGCACCGTGACTCGACCGGCGGTGGCGGAGTCATCGCGAACGGCGACACGCAGTGGATGACCGCGGGCGCGGGCATCGTGCACTCGGAGATGCCGCCGGAGAAGCTCATCCGGACCGGCGGGCTGTTCCACGGCGTGCAGCTGTGGGTCAACCTCCCGGCGGCGCAGAAGTGGTCGCCGCCACGCTATCAGGACATCGCCGCGACGTCCGTCGTGCTCGTGCGCTCGCAGGACGGCGGTGCGCTCGTGCGCGTCATCGCGGGCGACCTCGCCGGCCACGCCGGACCGGGGGTCACCCAGACGCCGATCACGTACGCGCACGTGACGCTCATGCCGGGCGCGCGCCTCGAGCTCCCGTGGCGTCCCGATTTCAACGCGCTGGTCTACGCGCTCGGCGGCTTCGGCACGGTCGGAACGGAGGCCGGACCGCTCCAGTCGGGGCAGCTCGCCGTCTTCGGACCGGGCGATGCGCTGCGGATCGACGGGAGCCCGCGGCAGGACAGCCGCAGCGCCGCGTTCGACGTGCTCCTGCTGGGCGGCCGCCCGATCGGCGAGCCGGTCGTGCAGTACGGACCGTTCGTGATGAACACGCGCGAGGAGATCCTGCAGGCCATCGCCGACTACCAGGCCGGCCGGATGGGCTCGATCCCGGCAACGCACTTCGGCGCCGGGCCGCAGGACACCCGCTAGGCGGACCCGGCGGCGGCGCGACGGTGTTCGAGGCGCTCGATACGCCGCAGGATCTCGAGCATCAGATCGTTCTGACTCGATCGGTGTTCGAGCACCGTTTCGATCTCGCGCTCGGCCTTCTGGTTGACCTCGAAGTCGGCCGTCGCGCGCAGCTCGGAGTGCCGGCCCTGCAGGTTCTGGCCGACCATGATGAGCGGCATCAGGTGGATCTGGATCAGGTTGCTGATGAACAGCCACAGCACGAAGGCCGGCGCGGGATCGAACCGCAGACCCGCAGGCCCAACGATGTTCCAGCCGAGCCAGACGATCGTCCAGACGGCGATGATCAGGAAGAAGCCCATCGTCCCGACTCGGTCGGTGGTCCAGATCGCGATGCGCTCCATCGGTGAGAAGCTCTGCTCGTAGGCGTCGTTGACGTTCTTCGGCTTGGGCGCCGCGGCACACCACTCGTTCGCGTCGGTCAGCCCGTCCACCTTGGCCTGAAGCTGTGCGATGGCCATCGCGACCTCCTGGCGGGCCGCGTCGGGAACGGCTGCGCGAAGCGATAATCCCACCGATGCAGTGGAAGAAGACACCGCCCGAGCTCGCGGCGAGGTTCGATCAGGCCGCGCCGAAGGATCCAAGCGTCGTACGCAAGCCGATGTTCGGCTACCCCGCGCTCTTCCTGAACGGCAACATGTTCGCCGGCACCTTCCAGGACAAGGTGGTCGCGCGGCTGCCAGAGGCGGCACGGGAGCGCGCGATCAAGGCCGGGGCGAGGCAGTTCGAGCCGATGCCCGGACGGCCGATGAAGGAATACATCGTCATCCCGGCATCCGATGTCGCGAAGCCCGCCGCGCTCGCCAAGTGGATCGAGCAGGCGCGGGCGCACGGAGCGACGTTGCCAAAGAAGCAGAAGGCCGTGAAGAAGACCGCGGCGAAGAAGGCGACGAGGCCGAAGCACTAGCTGGCGGGGCGGATGTCGCCCTTCGGCTCGAACTTCGCGCTCGCGGTGAACGACGTGCGGTTGGGGACCTCATCGACCTTGGTGATGCGATAGAACACGGGCGACCCCGATTGGCGGGTGAGCCGGATCAGGGAACCGAGCTTGACCGGACCAGCGTTCACGATCTTGTTAGAGAGCGGACCACCGCTCAGTCGGATAACGGTCTCGATCGGCATCAAGATGGAATGCTAAAGGGCCGGGCTCTTGGAAGAGCCCGGCCCAATCGCGATCAGTACCGGCTAGCCGGTCGACGCGTCTCGAAGCAGCTGCTGCAGTAGACGGGCTTGTCACCGCGCGGCTGGAATGGCACACGCGCTTCCTTGCCGCAGGACGAGCAGGTGGCGGTGAAGAACTCGCGCTCCCCACCGTAGCCGCCGCCGCCGCCACGCGAACCGCCGCCGTAGCTGGCGCCACCGCCGCCGCCCGACGCCTTACGTGCCGCACGGCAGTCGCTGCACCGGCCGGGCTGGTTCATGAGGCCGCGCTGCTGGTAGAACTCCTGTTCCCCCGCGGTGAACACGAACGGGTTCCCGCAGTCCTTACAGGTGAGAGTGATGTCGCTGAAGCTCATTTGGCTTCTCCTTATTTGCTGGTCCGGACCCGAATCGCACCACCCCGGGCCGAAAGGAGAAGTCCCTCGAAACCTGTTGGATCGATCGTCGTGCCGTGACCTGTTGTGCCCATATCGTAGCACCCGGCCATCCGGCGCGGTTGTTGCACTCGTTACCGCGGCATGGCTGAACGTGCCCGCCGCACCCCCCGGGGCACCCTTCGCCTGATGGGCCTCACGCTCATCGCGAACGGCCTGCTCGGCCTCGCGCTCGTGATCGTCGCGCTGGGAGCGGTCGGCCCGCTGCTCACGCGGGCCACCGTCGCCGCCGATTCGGCCGGTGATTCCCTCGCGGCGGCCGCGACGGCGCTGGATCAGACCGCGACGGCGTTCGATGGCTTCGGGAAGAGCCTGGATGACGCGCGCACGTCCTCCGCGCACGCGTCGCAACTCCTGAACGACGCGTCGGCGACGAGCGCGCAGCTCGCCGACGCGATGGGGATCAACTTCCTCGGCGCTCAGCCGTTCCTGCCGATCTCGCAAAGCTTCCGCCGGAACACCGACGAGCTGAAGGGCGTCGCGGCGGATCTGTCGACGCTGAGCGAGGCGATCGGACACAACGCGCGTGACATCACGTCGGTGCGCGACAGCGTCCGGACGTTGCGCGACCGGGTCCAGCAGCTGGCGCGCGACGCGGCCGCGTCGCCCGATGCGCCACGCGTGGGACCCGAGCTCAGCATCCTGGTGTACGGCCTCATCCTCTGGTTGGGCGTATTCGCGCTGCTGTCGTTCGCCGGCGGGCTCTTGCTCCTGCGCGCGTAGCCTGCGCCCGCCGCGACACCCCGCGCCTGCGCGCCCGCAGTACCCTCACGGCGCCGTGCTGTGTGCTTCCTGCGGGTATGGCAATCCGACCGGCATGCGTTTCTGCGGTCAATGCGGCATCGAGCTCGCCTCGGGCTGCCCCCGCTGCGGCGCCGACATGCCGGCGAGCTTCGTGTTCTGCGGACGGTGCGGCTCGCGCCTTGGCACCGAGACCGAGGAGCGCATCGGTGAGACGCGCCAGATCACCGTGCTGTTCGCGGACATCTCGGGATTCACCGCGCTCGCGGAGCGTCTCGACCCTGAGGAGCTGCACGAGAGCATGCGGACGGTGTGGGATCTCATCGCGGCCGACATCCGCGCGAACGGCGGGCTCATCGAGAAGTACATCGGCGACGCGATCGTCGCGGCGTTCGGCGCGGTCGGCGACGCCTCGCCCGATCATCCGGAGCAGGCCCAGCGCGCGGCGCTCGCGATCCTCGCCGCGCTCGAGCGCGCGAACGAGCGGATCGTGCAACAGACCGAGCGCCGGCTCGCGCTGCGGATCGGCGTCAACACCGGCATCGCGGTCACCGGCGCCATCGGCGATCGCGAGAGCGAGTTCGGCGTCCTCGGCGACGCCGTGAACGTCGCCGCCCGGCTCGAGCAGGCCGCCGAGCCCGGCGAGATCCTCGTCGGGGACGCGACGTACCGGCGAACGCCAGGACTGTTCGCCTACGAGCCGCACCCGCCGGTCGTCGCCCGAGGCAAGACCGCGCCCGTGGCGGCGTGGCGCCTGGTCGGCGCGTCGGCGGAAAACGTCGTTCCCGAGCAGCGCACCGCGCTCGTCGGCCGCGATGACGAGATGGCCGCGCTGCTGAGCGCGCTCGACGACGCGCTCGCCGGCCGCGGACGCCTCGTCTCGATCGTCGGCGACTCGGGCCTCGGGAAATCGCGGCTCATCGATGAGCTCATCGCCGATCCGCGAGTGCGCGGTGCGCGCGTCGGTCGGGTGCGCGGCACTCCATACGACCAGCACCGTTCGTACGGCGCGATCGGCGATCTCCTGCGCCGGGTCATCGGCATCCGGCGTACCGCGTCGGCGGACCACGCGCTCCAGCTCATCACCGAGACCCAGCCGGAGATCGAACCGGACACCCGGGCGCTGATCCTCGCCGCGCTCGGATACGGCGTGGAGCTGCCGCCAATGTCCGGCGAGACGAAGCGGCGCATCCTCACGCGAGGCTTCGCGAGCCTGCTCGAGCGCGTCGCCGATGCCCAGGGGCTCGTTGTCGCGATCGACGACCTGCACTGGATCGACCCGCAGTCGCTGTCCACGCTCGTGGGCTTCGCGTCAACGCTCGGCTCGTCCCGGGCGCTCGCCGTCGTGGCCCACCGCCTGGACTTCACCCCGCCGTGGGCGACGACACGCGAACATGTCGAGCTGCGGCTGCAGTCGCTCGACGCGACGGCGACCGAGGCGCTCGTGCGGACCTTGGTACCCACGGGCGGCGTGGACCGCGAGATCGCGGAGCGCGCCAACGGGAACCCGGCGTACTGCGAGGAAGCCGTCCGGTTGCTCACAGGCAGCGGGGTCATCGTCGCGCGCGACGGGGCGAGCCCGCTGGTCGACCTATCCGAACGGCCGGCGCTCCCCGACTCACTGCAGCAGCTGCTCCTGCGGCGAGTGGACGCGATCGCGACCCCAGATCGGCGCGTCCTGCACGCCGCATCGGTCGTCGGCCGCACCTTCGACACGGCGCTGCTCCGATCCATCTATGGCGCGGAGGTCGACGTCGACGGTGCGCTCGGGCGGCTCACCGCCGCCGCGATCGTCGAGGCCGAGGGCGATCTCCATCGATTCACCCAGACCGGACTACGCGAGGTCGTGTACGGCGCGATGCTCGCGCGCCACCGCGAGGAGCTGCACGGTCGCGTCGGTCTCGCGATCGAGTCCGGCCGGCCGGAGGTCGCCGTGCAGCAGCCCGCGCTCCTGGCGATGCATTTCGCGGCCTCGACCCACACGATGCGCGCCATCGACTACGCGTTCCGCGCCGCGGAGCGGGCGGGCTCTCTCCACGACCTGGACGGCGCCCTCCACCACTACCGGCTCGCCGCGTCGCTGTCCCTCCGCTTGCCCGATGGCACGATCGAGCGCGCTCGCGCGTTGCTCGCCGCGTCCGACGCGGCCGCGGGCCTTGGCGCGCGCGACGACGCCCTGCTGGCCGCCGAGGAGGCCCTTGCGACCGGTCTTCCCGAGAGCGACCTGCGTGCCGCGCTCCGCCGCCGCGCGGGTCGGATCGCCGCTCACGCGGGGATGATCGAACGCGCGGCCGAGCATCTGGCGGACGCCGAGCGACTCACCCCGTCCTTCGGCAGCGAACGCGCGGAGCTCACGCTCGCGAAAGCGGCGCTCGCACGTGCGGACGATCGTCCGTCCGAGGCGCTCACCATCGCGCGCATCGCGGTCCGCGAAGCGCAGAGCGCGGGCGATGGGGTCCGCGAGCTCGAGGCCGAGGCCGCGGTCGTCGCGTGCGCGACGGACTGCGGGCTCGCCGAAGAGGCCCGGCGATCGCTGGTCCGCTGCTCCGAGTTGGCCACCCGACTGGGCGATCTGTCCGCGCTGTCGCGCACGCTCGCGGCACAGGCCGTCGCGGCCTTGGATCGCGGAGAGGCGAACGAGGCGGAGCCGCTCGCGCTCGAGCTGCTCGCCACGTCCGCGCGCGTCGGCGACATCGGTGGACAGGCCCGCGCGCTCCGGGCCCTCGCGAAGGCGCAGGACCTCATGGGCCGCGAGGACGAATCGCATCGCGCGCTGCAGCGCGCGCTCGCGCTCGCTGATCCGAACGTCCCTGGCGCGCCCGCGGAAGCCGACGCGGCGCGCACGCTGCTGGCCCTCGGCCGGCTCGCGCTCCGTCAGCCCGACCTCGCGCTGGCGGCGACGACCCTCGAGGAGGCGCGCGTCGTCGCGCCGCGCTCCGGCGATGAGGTCCATCTTGCGGCGCTCATCTCCGCCGAGCTCGCCCGCGTCGCGGTGGCTCGCGGCGCGATCGAAGAAGCGCGGCAGCACGCGAGCGCCGCGACCGCGGCCCAGCGCGCACACCGGTGCCGGCGCTGCGCGGCGGAGATCGGACCGGCGCTCGTCGAGACGGCGCTCGCGGCGAACGACCTCGCGGGAGCCGACGCCGCACGGGCCATGTCGCTCGAGGCCGCCTACCGTTTGAACCTGCCCATCGCGATCGCGACCATGCGCCTGTCGGGTGGGCGACTGCTCTCGGCGCGCGGCGACGCGGCCGGCGCGTTAGTGGATCTGGTGGCGGCGCTCGAGACCTTCGAGCGCCTCGGTCCCCGGCATCTCGTGGCCGAGACGCGTGCCGCGATCGCGGGCGCGGAACAGGTCCGGCCCGAGTCGGCCTAGCCGGCGAAGTCGCCGAACTCGCCTGGCGCGATGCGCTCGCGGCCGTGCAGGTACGGGCGCAGCACGGCGGGGATCGTGAGCGAGCCATCGGCCCGCTGGTAGTTCTCCATGATCGCGATCATCAATCGGGAGAGGGCGACGCCGGAGGCGTTGAGGATGTGCGGCCGTTCGACCTTGCCCTTCGGGTCGCGCTTGAAGCGGATGTTGGCGCGCTCGGCCTGGAGCGATCCCCCGTCGCTACACGATGAGACCTCGAGCCACTCGCCCATCACCGGACCCCACGCTTGCACGTCAAAGCCCTTCTTCGCGACGAAGCCTAGGTCCCCACTGCAGCGCTCGGTCACCTGGACCGGAAGCTCGAGCCGCTCGAGCAGCATCGTCGCGCGCCCGATGAGCTCGTCGAGCATGCGACGCGAGTCCTCGGGCGCGGTGAGGACGACCAGCTCGACCTTGTCGAACCAGTGGACCCGCTTGATGCCGCGGACATCGCGGCCCGCGCTCATGTGCTCCCTGCGGAAGCAGGGGGTATACGCGACGTAGCGCAGCGGCAGCTTCTCGAATGGGATGGTCTCGTCCCGGTGGAGCGACACGAGCTGCGGCTCGGCGGTCGGGATCATCCAAATGTCGTCATCTTCGTCGCGATAGAGGTTCTCGTCGAAGTGCGGGAGGTGCGCGCTCGCGAGGAGGGTCTCGCGACGGGTGACCGGCGGTGGATAGATCTCGGTGAAGCCGTCGGCGACGTGCACGTCGAGCATCCAGGTGATGAGCGCGCGCTGCAGCGCCGCGCCCGCGCCGCGGAACAAGTAGAACCGCGAGCCGGACAGCTTGGTGCCGCGCGGGATGTCGAGGATCCCGAGGCGCTCGCCGAGCTCCCAGTGCGGGAGGCCGGGGAACGGCAGTGGCTTGGGTGAGTCCTCGCGGACCACCGGGTTGTCAGATTCGCCCGCGCCGATCGGCACGTCCGAATCGATGATGTTGGGGATCCAGAGGACATCGGCGTTGAGCTGCTCCTGAACGACGGTGAGCTCCTTCTCGATCGCCGCGATCTTCTCCCCCACGTCTCGCATCCGCGCCTTCACTTCGTCGGTCGGTGGACCACCCTTGCTGGCCTTGTTGCGTTCGGCCCGGAGCGCCTCGACCCCGCTGCGTAGGGCCTTGACCTTCGTGTCGAGCTCGATGATCCGGTCCAGCGGCGCATCGAAGGCGCGCGCGGCGAGCATCGCGCGCACGCGCTCGGGATCTTCGCGGATGAGATCGAGTGGCCGCACGGCGTCAGTATCGGCCTCGCCTACGATGCCCGCCATGGGAGCGGAGATCAGCGAGGTCGTGCTCATCGCGTTCGAGGGGCCCGATCGCTACTCCTTCGTCGGCGGGCTCGCCACGCGGATGAACGACCTGGCCGAGGCGCTCATCGCGCGCGGCCACCGGGTGCGCCACCTCTTCATCGGCGATCCGGCGCTCCCCGCGACCGAGCTGCGGAGCGACGGCGCGCTGGTGCTCGAGCGCTGGGGCCAGTGGATCTCGCGCCATCACCCCAAGGACGTGTACGACGGCGAGGACGGGAAGTGGCGTGACTTCGGACGCACCGTGCCGCCGCACCTGCTCGAGGAGGTCGTCGTCCCCGCCGCCCGTCAGGGAAAGCGCGCGGTGCTGCTCTTCGAGGACTGGCAGACCGCCAACGCCGCGATCAACACGACCGTCCTCGCGCGGCGGGCCGGGCTCCGCGGAGCGATCACGCCGTTCTGGAACGCGAACAACACGTACGGCTTCGGCAGCATCGACTTCCCGCTCCTCGGGCGGTCCGCGACCATCACCACCATCTCTCGGTTCATGCGGGCGGAGATGGCGCGGTCGGGCGCTGAGCCCGCGATCCTGCCGAACGGGATCGCGACGCGATTCGCCGAGCCGGTGCCCCCGGCGCACGTGCGCGCGATGCGCGCGGGCCTGGCCGGGCGACCGAGCCTGGTGAAGGTCGCGCGATTCGATGCCGACAAGCGGTGGCTCTGGGCGATCGACGCCGTCGCGCAGCTGCGCGACATCGGGGCGCGGCCGCGGTTCATGATGCGTGGCGGTCGCAGTGACTACTCCGACGTCGTCGGCGCGCGCATCCGGGAGCGCGGGCTCAGCGTCGAGCGCGTCGCGCTCGGCGCGAACGCGGCGCCCAAAGAGCTCGCGGCGGCGCTGCAGACGGTGCAGGCCGACGTCGCGTTCCTGGACTTCTTCGTCAGCGAGCCTGCTCTACGCGCGCTCTACGCGGCGGCGGACGGCGTGCTTGCGAACTCGGAGAAGGAGCCGTTCGGGCTCGTGGGTCTCGAGGTCATGGGCGCGGGCGGTGTCGCGTTCGTCGGACGGACGGGCGAGGACTACGCGATCCCGTACGGGAATTCGATCGTCGTGCAGTCGGATGATCCGCGCGAGCTCCTCACCCACCTCGCCGCCCTTGGCTCGCGCCCCGAGCTCGGCAAGCGGATCCGCGCGGATGGCCGGGCGACCGCGCAGCGCTATGTCTGGCCCCGCATCCTCGACGCGCTGGAAGCGTCGTGGGAGGCCGCCGCGGCGGTCGGCTAGCCCGTGGCAGCGGGCTTGCGCTCCAATACCCCAATGCGGGCGATCACGCTTGCCGCGGTCCTGGTCCTGGCTGCCTGCGGCTCGGCCGCGTCCGTCGCCGCGCGCGCCGCCTCGCCGAGTCCGAGCGCCGCGCGGCAGCCCGCGTCCCTGCCGTCGCCCACGGCAGCCCGCACGGTCCACACGTCCATCGACGCCGCCATGGGCTTCAAGGTCGATCTGCTCGACCCGTGGCGTCCGTCGTCGTGCAACGAGCCGCCCCGGACCGATGGCGGCATCTACATCGGGCGGGCGGACTTCGTGGTGGTCGACGAGCTCCACGAGATCGGCACCGACGTCGGTCGCGGCTACGCGTCGGTGGGCGTGACCGTGACCGACAACAAGGAGGGCCTGAGCCCGCGCCAATGGATCGAGATGGGCAAGATCGGGACGGCGGCCGGGACGGCCCTGCGGGACGTGCGCTTCGCCGACCGGCCCGCGGTCCAGCTGGTCCCGGGCGGCACATACGTCTTCGCCGACAAGGGCCGCATGTGGGCCGTCGGCGCCGACCTGCAGGCTGATCCGTCGGTCAAGAACGCGGCCGATGCGGTCATCGCGTCGTTCGTTCTGCTCAGCGACGACGAGCTCGCGGCCGCGCGCCTTGGCGCGACGCCGTCGCCGGCCCCGCGCCGGCTTGACGACGTCATCAACGGACTGGCGGCCGGCTTCGCGCGCAAGGACGCGGACGGGCTCGCACTGCTCATGAGCGAATGCTTCGGCAATGCCCTGGAGAAGGCGGGAGCCTCCTTCGTCACGCGCGCGAGAGAGGTCGCCGACCTCCGCGCGGCGTTCGCGTCGGGCTTGACGGTCGTGGTCGCCGTGACGCCGGTAAAAGGCGACGCCTTGCTCGGCGGCGCTGCGATCGGCTCGACGTGGTCAGGCGACGGGCAGCCGGCCCGCTCCATCGATCTGTCGCTTCGCAACGACGCCGGTCGCTGGCGCTGGGTCGCCACCATCAGGCTGCAGCACTAGATCCGCCTGTAGATCCCGAACGCGAGCGCGCGGCGGACCACGATCGGGCGCGACGGATCGCGCGCGAGGATCCCATGCGTGCCGCGGGTGAAGCCACCGATCCGCCCCGACGACGCGAGCCAGGCGTCCAGCTGCGGCAGGTCCATGTCAGGCAGCGCGTACCAGAAGTGGCCTGCCCGCAGCGGCTTCAGCAGCCCCTCGCGCACGAGGCGCGCGACGGCACGGTCGCTATGGTGGTTGTCGACGATCGCCTCGCGCCGCTCGTACAGGCCGCCGACCGGGGTGCGACCGCGCAGCACGCGCGGCGGATGATCCGAGTCAGGCCGAAGGTCGATGAGCGTGCCACCGGGCCGCACGGCCCGGTGCGCTTCGTAGAGGGCATCGACCATGCCCGTCCGGCTGACACATCAGAGCGACCACGAGAACAGCGCGGTGTCGAACTGCTCGCGCCCGACGCCGAGGTCCTGCGCCGTCGCCACCCTGAAGGTCGCGTTGGTCACGCCCCGCCTCCGCGCTTCGCGACGCGCCTCGCCGATCGCTTCGGCGTCGGGGTCGAGACCGGTCACCGATCGGGCGAGCGGCACGATGAGCCAGCTGAGCCGTCCGTTGCCCGTGCCGATGTCGAGCACGTCTTTGCCGCGGAAGTGGCGCTCGCCACGGAGGCCGCGAAGTTCGGTGTCGTCGGCCGGGCGCACTGCGCTCGCGCAGCCGATCCGGCCGACGCTGGCCGCTTTCATCCGGGTCGCTTCGCTCGCCCGGGTCGCGTCGCTCCCGTGCTCGCTCGTGCCCCAGCGGCAGCAGTCTGCCGCTGTCTGCCCTCGCTCACCCGTAGCTCTCGCGCCTGCCCGGCAGCATCGCGCCGCCCTGGCCGCTCGCTGCCGCGATGCGCGATGGATCGAGCAGCGGCTGCTTCAGCTCGTCCGGCGGCTCCGCGCCGGCGTACCACCAGATCACTTCGCAGTTCGCGCGGAAGAGCTCGTCGAATACCCGATCTTCCGGGCTTGAGTTGCGGCTCGAGTACCACCAGAACCAGTCGCTGCCCTCGGCCACCATGAGCGGCTGCCGCACGCTCGCGGGCATCTCGCGGAGCGAGCCCCACTGCTCCTGCGCGAATCGCCGGGTGCGCTCGAGCATGTGCCAGGCGCGCTGGTGCGCGGGCTCACCCGACCAGACCTTGAGGTCGGCGTCGATCCACGAGCCTGTGTGCAGATTCGGCAGCTTCACCACCGCCGGATGCGCATCGAGGAAGTCCGATACCCGCACGGTCTCGAAGCGCTCGTCCGCATCGAGCGTGCCGTAGAGGGTACGGAGGAAGTCGTTCCCATTGTTCGGGTACGCCTCCCAGGCGTTCTCGCCGTCGAGGATGATCGAGGCGATGTACGGCCCGCCGTCGTCAGGTAGCCGGTCGCGCGCCGCCTCGAGCTTCCAGATGAGATCGCCGACGGCGTCGTGCGGGCTCATCGAACCATAGGTGAAGCCGATGCGGTCGGAGATCTCGCGGTCGCGGAACAGCGCGGTCACGCCGTTCGCGAGCCGGAATGGCTGGTAGAGGAGCTGCGGCTGGACGAGCGCTCCGATGTCGTCGCGCTGGAACGTGAAGTTCGCCGACCGTGCGAGGACGCCCTCGTCGGACGCGAACCACTCGATCCGTGCGTGCTTGATCGCGTCCGCGGCTTCGGGCGACACGGCGCCCTCGGAGGGCCACACGCCGCGTGGCTTCACGCCGAACCCGCGCACGTGCGAGACGACGGCCTCCTCCAGCTGGTACAGCGCATCGTCCGGGTAGGCGAACGGCGGGTCGGGCAGGAGCGCGTTCGGGTCGCTCCGGCGCGCGGACGCGTTGTCGATGACGAGCGGAAGGATCGGGTGGTAGTAGGGCGTGGTGAGGATCTCGATCCGCCCGTCGCGCTCCAGGCTGCGGTACAGATGCGGCGCGCCCGAGGCCATGAACCGCTGCCGGCCGATGACGTAATGCACGTCCTCGCGGGTGAATCGCCGCGCTCGGTCGCGCAGATCCCGCAGCCGCTCGTCGCCGGCGATGTCGTCCGGGTCGATCCACGCGAGGTTGAACCACAGGGCGAGGTCGACGAAGTAGTCGTCCGCGAGGAGCTCCGGCCGGCCGTTCGCGGCGAGCGCGAGCTGCAGCAGCCGGCGGTACTCGTCATGCTGGGCGATCACGTTCCCGTGATGGATGGAGAAGAACCGGGCGAGCATGTGGTCCCGCTCTTCGGCGGTCAGCGTGCCTTCGACCGTTCGCATCGTCACGCGGGTGTCCTCGTCATCGGCGCCGTGCGCGTAATCCTCGAGCTGATCGCGGAGCGACGGCACCATCGTGAAGTTCACCTTGACCCGCGGGAACTCGTTCAGCAGCCGCGCCATGTGCAGGTAGTCCTTCGATGCGTGCAATCGCACCCAGGGCAGGACGAACTCGCTCGTCTGCGGATGCTTGTAGTAGGGCTGGTGCATGTGCCAGATGATCGCAACGGCGAGCTTGGCCTTCACTTCGCGCGCGCCGCCTCATCCAGACGCGTCTTCACGAACGCGGGATCCAACGCGACCAGCATCCAGGCCGCCCGCGGGCCCACGGCTCGTCCGATGAACGAGTAGTAGAGGGCTTCGAACGCGGCCTTGCTCACCTTGCCCTCCGGCGTGACCAATCCGACCTCTTTCGCGATCTCGTACAGGCGCTCCTGCATCGGCTCCGGTTCGGTGATCCGCCCGACCTCATCCTTCGCGCTCGCGAGGAACCTGCGCTGCGGCTCGGTCAGTGTCGCGGCCGCCGGCGGCAGCGTCGGCGCGACGGCGAACCGCGCGTCGTCCGGCGCCCAGCGTTCGAGCCAGATCGTCGCGAGCCTGATCCGCTTGTCGAGGTCGTCGGTGTCCGCCGGGGTGAGCGGCCCCTTCTTCCGCTTGGCGGCCTCGGTGTGCGGCTCGATGCTCGGGATCTGCAGCCAGTCGGCGACCGTACCGAAACGGACGCGGAAGACGACGGGTGCGGCGTCCTCCGTGACCTGCGACAGCTTCCAGATCTTCCCGAAGTCGCTGCGCGGATCCTCGAGGAACGCATCGGCGCAGCGGTCGTACTCGTCGTACAGCCGCGGCAGCGTGTTGCCCGCCGGATCGAACTCGACCGCGCGCTTCGGGTGGGTCCGCAGGAGGAGGAAGCGCACGATCTCGCCCGGATAGACCTCGACGAGCTCCACGGCGGACGCCCCCACTCCCTTTGACGTGGCCATCTTCTTACCGCCGATGGTGAAGAACTCGTGGACGAGGCCGGCCGGCGGCTCCCGCTTCCAGATGGCGCGGTAGAGCTCGTTCGCGCGGTCGCGCGACCCTCCCGCGGTGAGGAGGTCCTTGCCGCCCTCTTCGTAGGTCACGTTGAAGTAGTCCCACATCGCGCACCACTGGAGGTTCCACGGGAGCTTCGCGTTCCCCTTGAACGGCGCAATGCGGCCGCGACGCCCGCAGCCCTCGGCCCAGCTCACGTAGTCCTTGCGGCACTCGTATGCGACCGTCTCGCCGTCGAAGTCCGTCGCGTGGGTGGTCCCGATCCGGCCACAGTTCTCGCAGATGACCCACACCGGGAGCCAGCTCTCGTCCTTCTGGACGTTCGACACCTCGGCGTAAACGCGCCGCACGACATCGGCGTTGCGGAGCACGAGCGCGATCTCGTGATCGAGCTTGCCCGAGCCGTAGAGATCACGGAGCCAGTGGATCTCCTGGGGATCGATGCCGACGCGCTCGAACGTCGAGAGGAACCGCTCGGCGTGGTAGCGCGCGAAATCCTTCCCGGGCTCGGGCGACGGGATCTTGAAGAGTGGTTTGCCCATGTGCTCGGCCATCCCGGCCTGCTGCTTCATCGACTGCGAATCCATCGGATCGAAATCGTCGATGGTGAAGACGTAGCGCACGTCGAGGCCGTGCTCGCGGAACGTGCGGTACAGCGCGTCCGTGATGACCGGGCCGCGGAGCGCGGAGATCGGCACGGGGCCCGACGGCGTCTTCGAATCGCGGATGACGTGCGGAACGTCGCGCGGCAGTGACGCCGCGACCGCATCGGCCCAGAAGAGCTCCCGGTCGGTCGGCGGCTGCGTCATCTAGCGGACGGCGACGATCTTCAGCTCCACCTCGCCGCGCGGCACCGAGGCCCGGACGAGATCACCCTTCTTGTGGCCGATGAGGGCCTTGCCGACCGGCGACTCGTTGCTGATGCGGCCTTCGGCCGGCGCGGCCTCGGCCGAGCCGACGATGACGTACTGATCGCGCTCGCCATCCTGTTCGATGGTGACGTGGCTGCCGATCTCGACGATGTCGTGGTGCTCGTTCTCGTCGATGATCGCGGCGTTCTTCACCATCTGCTCGAGCGTCTGGATGCGGCCCTCGAGGAAGGCCTGGTCGTTCTTCGCCTGCTCGAGCTCGGAGTTCTCCGAGTAGTCCCCGAACTGCATGGCCGCGTGGATGCGCTCGGCGACCTCCTGCCGCTTCGAGTTGCGTAGCTCCTCGAGCTCCACCTCGAGCTTCTTCAGTCCATCCGCCGAGATCGGGACCGGTTTGTCCGGGCTCATCAGATGCCTCCGAAATGCGTCGCGGCTCCAAAAAAAGAACACTGAAGGCCGCCTTTGGCCCTCAGCGCTCCGCCGCGTACGGTTGGTCTTGTGGGCAGAGCATACACGGTCAGCGCCCGGCTTTTGGCCCATTACCGCCGCACCGCGAGGGATCTGCCGTGGCGCAGGACGCACGACCCGTACGAGGTGTTGGTCTCCGAGGTGATGCTCCAACAGACCCAGGCCTCGCGCGTGACGCCGGCGTTCGACCGCTTCGTGCGGCGCTTTCCCACGCTGAAGGCCCTCGCCGCGGCGCCGCTGGGTGCGGTGCTCCGCGAATGGTCGGGGCTCGGCTACAACCGCCGCGCGCGCGACCTGCACCGGATCGCGCGGATGTCGCCGAACGGATTGCCGGCAACCGTCGCGGAGCTGGACGCCCTGCCGGGGATCGGCGCGTACACCGCCGGGGCGATCGCGTGCTTCGCGTTCGGCCAGCGGGTGCCCTTCGCTGACGTGAA
This sequence comes from Candidatus Limnocylindria bacterium, assembly GCA_035937095.1. GTDB lineage: Bacteria > Chloroflexota > Limnocylindria > P2-11E > P2-11E > UBA4735. Next base: position 8,918 of record DASYVN010000096.1, on the reverse strand, counting down.
CATCAAACGAGTCCTCGGACGCGTCTTCCTCGGCCGACCGGCAACGGAGACCGAGGCCGTCGAGCTCGACGGGACGGCAATGCCGACGCGCTCCAACGATCTATGGCACCACGCGCTCATGGATCTGGGCGCCACGATCTGCAAACCCAGAGAGCCGCGGTGCGACGGATGTCCACTGAACGAGGCGTGTCGATTCGTGAACGGTTCTGCTGGGCCGGCGGCGACTTCCGCCCGTCGGCATCAGGACCGAGCACTGCGTCCCGCCGCTTACCGGAACACCGACCGTCGCATCCGAGGAGCGATCGTGCGCGCGCTCGTCGATACAGAGACCGGCATGACCGTCCGCGCACTCGAGCAGCGGATCGGCGATCCGCGCGTCGGCCGGCTCGTGAAAATGCTGACGGCCGACGGACTCGTCGAGTCCGCCGGCCGTCGCGTTCGCTTGCCGAGCTAGTTCGCTAGTTGACGGTGAGCTGCAGGAAGATCCCCTGATCCTCCATCCAGGTGAGTGCGTCGATCACCGGACGGAGCCGCAGCGGATAGCTCCCCAGGCGCACACCCTTCACCGAGAAGCTGAACGTCGCGAGCTGCCCTGGCGCGACGACGGCCTCGGTCTGGGCCGCCGGCCGGCTCGAGAGGAGCCAGCTGTCGGCGATCCCGAGCTGCGAGAGCGACGAGTCGTCGCTGGCCACACCGATACGCGCCTCGGTCCCGGTCCCCTTGACCCATGTCGCGGTCCCGGTGTTCCTCACCTGGACGAAGATCGGAGCGGTGCCGCCAACGGTCATCGTCGGATAGGCGCTCTGCGCGACCCACGCGGAGTGGTACGTCATGACCGGGGGCGTGTTCGGCGCCGCGGGGGCGGGACCGCCCGCGAACTCGCGGTAGCTCACGAAGACGTAGTTGCCGCGCCAAAGATTGCCGGCGGAGCTGAACGGGCTGCCCCACCAGAGGTACTGCGACATGAAGGTGTTCGCCGAGAGGAGACCTCGGAATCCGCTCAGCGGGTCCTGCGCGTAGACGCCGGTGATCTCGCCGGTCGCGGCGTTCGCCTGGTACCCGTAGACGACCTGGGCGTGGTAGCCCGCCTCGCCGAAGATGACGACCGGGACGCGGGCGTTGAGCCGGCCGACCAGCTCGGTGAGCGCGACGAACTTGTTCGTGTACATGTGCACGCGGCCCTCACCGCCGTAGTACTTCATGAGGGAGCTGACGCCGGCGGGGTCGAGGCCGACCTCGCCGCGAAGCGTGTTGCCCCGGTAGCCGACGCTGAAGGCGGTCTGCAGCGGATTCGCGGCCGGCGGCACGAGGCCGAAGGCGCTCATCACCGCGAGGCTCGAGGCCGCCGCGCAATACGGGGTCGTCGAGGTCCGCCAGCCGGCGGGCGACGGCTCGGTCAGCTGGCTCACATAGGGAACACCCGGGACGGTCATCGACACGGTCAAGGCCGCTGCGGCCGGCTGCCCGCCGACGAGCAGTCCGCCCAGGACGACAAGAACACCCAGGGCCAGGCACGCTGAGCGACGGATCTGCGTCACGGGGCAAAGCTCCTTCCGCGTTCGCCCCGGATGGGGCACCCTTCCTCACGACCATGGGTGAACGGACCGACCGCTGACCGGACATGTCCGTACGGTTAGCGAAACGGGTTCAGCGTGCCGACATGACGCCTGTTCGGTCGCTGTTGCGGTAGGACCTTCGGCCGCCGGATGGCTGCTACCAGGAGGATCGCGCCGGCAATCCATGCCGTGCGGTGGCTCCTGATCTGCGCGATCGCGCTCGGCGGGTGCGGCGCGCCACTCGCGCGCCCGACCCCGACGCCATCAGCGAGCCCGTCTCCGGGCGATGCGACGTGCCGAGCCGCTCCCGACTTCACTCCGCCGAGCGTCACCCTCCGCGCCCCGTTCGACGCGTCGGCTGCGGAGCTGTCGGCTTGGAGGAGGCGCCACGCGTGCCGGGCGGACCGTACCTCCTGGTCTCGCGCTGGCGGAGTCATCCGCCGACGGAGGCCCTGGCCATTTGTTACTTCGAAGAACTCAGCGGCGGCCAACCCAACGCCAGCTTTTTGCGGGCCGGCCGGGATCGGATCCGCGCCGACGCCCGCCTCAGCGACGTGCCGCTGGGTCGTCGTCCGGGGGGCGTCCGGCCCGAGCACCCTGATCAAGCTCGGGTCGTCCGAGAACGTGGCCATCGAGCGACGAGTCGTAGTCGGCTAGCCCGCGGGCGGAAGCTCCGGGCCGGCGATGGCGAGGGCGTAGCGGTCGATCGGCAGGAGCTCGCGCGCGATCCTGACGACGTCGTCCTTGGTCACGGCGCGGAGCTCGCGGGGATACCGCTCCAGGTGGTCGTCGCCCAGGTGGAAGAGCTCTGCCTCGAGGACCATGCCGGCGACGCCGCTCGGGCTCTCCCGCCCGACCTCGAGCTCGCCGACGAGCTTGTCGCGCGCCAGGGCGAGATCGTCGTCGGCGATGGCGCCGTCGCGGATCTTCTTGAGCTCGGTGAACGTCACGTCGATCGCGCGCTCCACGTTCTCGGGGTTCACGCCCATGCGCACGGTCCAGGGTCCCTGGGCCGCGGTGCCGGAGATGGTGCTGAACACGTAGTACGCGAGCCCCAGCTCGTCGCGCACGACCTGCCCCGCCCGACTGGCGAACGTGTCCGCGGCGAAGACCATGTTCGTGACCTGGGCCGTCGTGAACCGCGGATCGGTGCGCGGCAGCCCGGGCCAGCCGAGGACGATGTCGGCCTGGGTCTTGTCCGGCACGACGACCGCGCGGCGCTGCGCGCCCGAGAGCGCCACGAGCATGTTCGGGCGGCTGATCGCGCCCTCGGCGGTCCATGCGCCGAAGGCGCGGTCCGCGAGCTCGAAGCCGCGACCGGCATCGAGCGCGCCGGCGAGGACGATCACCGATCCGGTCGGGCGGATGGCGCTGCGGTGATATGCACGCACCTCGTCGATCGTCGTCGTGCGGACGACCTGCTCGTCGCCGATCGAACGGGTGCGGAACGGATGGCCGGGCGGATAGACGAGCTCCCGCCAGGTCTGATCGGCCACGCTCCGCGTGTCCTTCTTCGCTTCCTCGAGGTCAGCCAGCGCTTGCGACCGCACGAACTCGAGGCCCTCGGGTGCGAGCGCCGGCGTGACGACGGTCTCGGCGATCAGATCGAGGAACGCGCCCAGGTCATCCGCGAGGCACTGGCCCGAGAAGACCGCGGCGTGCGGACCGACATCGAGGCGGGCCGACGCGCCCAGACCATCGAGCGCGTCCGACCAGGCGCGCGCGTTCCGGCGCGCGGTCCCACGGAGCATCGTCTGGGCGGTGAGCCGCGCGACGCCGGGCCGTCCGCTCGGCTCGAAGAACTGGCCGGCCTCCATGGCGAGCAGTACCGAGACCGAGCGCAGCCCCGCGATCGGGACGGCCGCGACCCGAAGGCTGTTCCGCTCGGTCCGCCGCTTGATGTCGATCACGAGACCTCCGGGATGAAATGCCCGACCGTCCGGGCGCGTTCGACGAATGTGTCACGAGCGGCGCTGCGGACCTCTTCCGGGGTCACCGTGGCGAGCGCGTCGTACCAGGCGCCGATCGACGGTGCTGCGCCGCTCGACAGGAGACTGCCGAGGCGGAACGCGCGCCACGTGATCGTGTCGCTTGGGAACGCGACGCTCGCGAGCAGGCCGCGCCGTACGCGCGCGAACTCCGCTTCGCCGATCGGCTCATCCGCCAGTCGCTGCAACTCAGCGAGCAGGGCATCTTCGACGGCGCGATGCGTCACGCCGGGCCGGACGGTCGCCTCGAGCACGAACAGGAATGGATCCTTCGTGAGACCGAAACTCGCGTCCACTTCCGTGGCGAGCTCCTTCTCGACGAGGCCGCGGTAGAGGCGCGATGACCGGCCCGACGCCGCGTCGCCCCCACTCCCGCCCGCGAGCGCGACCGCGAGCGCCTGGAGCGAGGCAGCGCGCGGGTCGGACGCGGCCGCGGTGTGGAGGCCGATCTGAACGATGGGGAGCGCACCCCCGGCGCGGTGCACGACGAGGCGCTTCTCCCCCATCTGCGGTGGCTCCGGCGCGAGCGGTGGCGCGACGAGCTGCTCGGGCCCGAGGGTGGCGAACGCCGCGGCGGCCTTCTCGACGAGCGTCTCGGCGCGGTCGTCACCGACCACGACGACATACGCGTTATTCGGCGCGTAGTGCTTCCGGTAGTGGGCGTACAGACCGTCGCGGGTCATGAGCTTGATCTCGAACTTGCTGCCGATCACGCCCTGGCCGTACGGGTGCCGGTCGAAGGCCACGGCCTGGAGCGACTCGCCAAGGAGGAACGACGGGTCGTTCTCGTACCCCTCGCGCTCGCTCACGATGACCGTGCGCTCGGCCTCGACCTCCTCCGGCGAGATGAGCGCGTTGCGCATCCGGTCGGCTTCGAGCTCGAGCGCGACCTCGTAGCGATCGCGCGGGACCGTCTCGAAGTAGCAGGTCACGTCCTCGTTCGTGAAGGCGTTCCACTGCGCGCCGTAGCGTGCGAGCAGCCGGTCGAGGTCACCCTTCGGGTGCGCCGGCGTCCCCTTGAACAGCATGTGCTCGAGGAAGTGCGACATGCCGGTCGTGCCGGGCACCTCATTGCGCCCGCCAACGTGATACCAGACCCACAGCGAGACGACCGGCGCGTGCCGCGCCTCGAGGGCGTGGATCACGAGGCCGTTGTCGAGCCGGCGGGTCGCGGGGACGTCGATGAAGGCGTTCGGTTCGGGGATGTCTAAAGGCTAGGGGGTTCCCCCGAACTTCGCCGCGAACACGGCTCGCGAAGCCGCCCCGGCGTCTTGCGATCCGAGCAGCCCGGGCTTCTCCTCGAACACTGTGGCGATCGCGATCTTCGGCGCGTCGTACGGGCCAAAGCCGATGAACCACGCGTCGGGATTTCCCGACGAGGTCTCGGCCGTCCCGGACTTGCCCGCGACCGGCGTCGGGAAGCCGAGGAACTTGAAATACACCGTGCCGTTCGGGTCGCTCACCACGGCGCGCATCCCGTCGCGGATCAATGAGAGATCCGCGGGCGTCGTGTTCGCTGTACCGAGGCGCGCCGGATCGAACTTCTTGGTCGTCACGCCCTCGCGGGTGTGGAACTCGAGGACCATGCGCGGCTTCCACACGATCCCGTCGTTCGCGAGCGCCGCGGAGTAGTTCGCCATCTGGAGCGGCGTGGCGAGCAGGAAGCCCTGGCCGACCGCGAGGTTGGTCGCGTCGCCGGGGTTCCAGACCTTGTCCTGGGGGCTCGTGAACGCCGTCTGCTTCCAGGCGGGACTCGGCACGATGCCTTCCGCCTCGAGGACGAAGTCGATATCCGTCGCCTTGCCGAGCCCGAAGCTCAGGGCTTCGTTCGGCAACAGATCGGACTTCGTGTCGTTCAGCCGCTTGCCGAGCTCGTAGAAGAAGGTGTTGCACGACCGCGCGAGGGCGGTCCGCATGTCGATCGGTCCGAGGTTGCCGGTCTCGTGGTTCAGCTGCACGACCCCGTACCCGCTCCACGACGCGGGGCAATCGATCCGATCGCCCGCGTGATAGAGCCCGTTCTTCAGCGCGGCCGCCGCGGTCACGGGCTTGAACGAGGAGCCGGTCGGGTACTGACCGGACGTCGCGCGCGCCAGCAGAGGCTTCTTCGGATCCGCGTTCAGCCCGGCGATCGCCGCGCTGTCGCCATTGATGAAGAGGTTGAGGTCGTACGACGGGCGGCTCGCGAGCACGAGCACCTCGCCGGTCCACGGATCCTCGGCGACGATCGCGCCCTTTTGGTCGCCGAGGGCCTTCTCCGCTGCGGCCTGCAGCACCGGATCGAGCGCGAGCACGGCGTCCTGCCCCGGGACCGAGGCGGTCTCGGCCAGCATCTCGACCGGCCGCTCGTCCGGATCGACGATCGAGAGGCGCCAGCCAAAGCTGCCGCCGAGCGCGTCGTCGAGCTGCTGCTCGAGGCCCGTCTTGCCGATGAGGTCGCCCGCGGCGTAGCCCCGCGCCGAGCGCTTCTGGGCGTCGGCGTCGGAGGCTTCGCCCAGGTAGCCGATGAGCTGCGAGGCGAGACCGGTCGGATAGCTCCGGACCCGCTGGGCCTGCAGCTGCACGCCTTCGATCACCGAGAGGCGCGGCCGCAGGGCCGTGACCACAGCACCGCTCAGGGTCTTGATCGGGACGAAGCTGTCGGGCCGGACCCACGAGACGTTGTATTTCGCCTTGATGTCGTCCGGCTTGAGGTTGAGGGCGCTCGACAGGCTGGCGAGCATCCCGGCCTCGTTCTTGATCTGCTCCGGCACCACGCCGACGACCGCGGCATCGGTGAACGTGGCGAGCTCGGTCCCGTCGCGCGCGAGGATCCGGCCGCGACTGGTCACCAGGCGGGTCATCCGCACGAGCCGACCCGTGGCGAGGCGCGGCATGATCGCCTCGGGGGTCCACTCGATCTTCCACGCGGCTTTGTCCTTCTCGCCGACCATCACGAGCGAGAGGAACGTGTCGCGCTTGAAGCTCCCCACGCGCTGCGTGTGGAACGTGACGCTGAGCGGCACGGTGGCCAGTCGTGGATCGGGCGAGCCGTTCGCCGCGGCAGGATGGACCGCAGCGACGGTGGTCGCGTCGAGGGATGTCAGGGTCATCTCTTCGGCGATCCGCGGCAACCGCGTGATCAAGCCGTCCTCTCCGACGCGGGCCTTGCTGTCGTCGGTGAGGAGATCCCACATCGTCTGGTAATCGCCCTTGACCCATGCGGCGGCGTACGCGCGGGCAACTGGTTCCGCGGCCGGCGGCTGCGGCTCGCACGCGGCGAAGAGCGAACCGACCACGATGAACCCGACGAGTCCGGGTACGAACCGCCTCATGCCCTAGTAGCCGGCCGCGTAGCCCTCGCGCCGCGGATCGGCACCGCCCGAGAACACGCCATTCGCGTCGATCGCGACGGCCTGCGCGCCGCCAGTGATCTCCGCCCATTCGCCGAGCACCTGCAGGTCGTGTCCTTTCGCCGCCAATCCCTTCCGCACGTGCTCGGGGAAACGCGACTCGAGCTGCAACGTTCTGCCCGAGTCGTGATACCAGCGCGGCGCCTCCACGGCCTCCTGCACGTCGAGCCCGTGGTCGATGAGCCCGACGGCGAGCTGGAAGTTTGTCTGCACCTGCGCGTGGCGGCCGGGAGTGCCGTACACGAACCGCGGAGCCGAGCCGTCCAGGACGATGACGGTGTTCAGGGTGTGGACCGGCCGCTTGCGGGGCGCGAGGACATTCGGGGACCGGGTGTCGAGCGAGAAGCCCGAGAGCCGGTTGTTGAGCAAGATGCCGGTGCCCGGGACCATGGTCGCGGACCCGAACGCGCTGAAGACGCTCTCGATGAGCGACACCGCGTTGCCGTCCCGGTCGACGACCGCGAGGTACGTCGTATCGGCGGGCAGCGCCGCGGACTCGGCGCGTTCGGCCGCGCGACCGGCGATCGCGCGCCGGCGCTGGGCGATGAACGCCTCGGCGAGCACCTCGTCGACGACGAACGGCGTCGCGCGCGGATCACCGGCGAGCGCGTCGCGGTCCGCGAACGCGAGCTTCTTGATCTCGACCATCGTGTGGATCTGCTCTGCGCTGCCCCAACCCATCGAACGGAGGTCGAGACCGTCGGCGATGGCGAGCTCCTCGAGGAGCACGTGGCCCTGGGATACCGGCGGCTGACCGACGACGCGGAGCCCCCGATAGGTCGTCTCGATCGGATCGCGCCGGTCCGTTCGGTGCGCGGCGAAGTCAGCTTCGTCGATCCAGCCGCCGAGCGCGGCGATCCCCGCGGCAAGACGCTCGGCGAGGGCGCCACGATAGAACGTGTCGGTGCCATCGGCCGCGATCGCGCGCAGCGACGCGGCGAGGTCGGACTGCTGCAGCATCTCGCCGGGACGTGGGTGCCGCCCGAGGGGGCTGTACGTGCGCGCGGCCGTCGCGTCCGCCGAGAGGCGATCGCCCTCTTCGGCGATCGCGGCCGACAGCACGGTGCTCACCGGGAAGCCCTCTGCGGCGTAGCCGATGGCCGGCGCGAGTACCTGGTCGATCCCGAGCCGGCCGTGATCGGCGAGCATGTCGCCCCATGCCGCGACGCAACCCGGCACGGTCGCGAGCTTTACGCCGCGATCCCCGAAGCCCTGGATGAAGGCCATCGAGTCGATGGCGGCCGGCGCCGCGCCCGAGCCGTTGTACGCGATGACCTGGCGAGCCCGCGCGTCGTAGACGAGAGCGAATGCGTCGCCGCCGATGGCGGTGCGATGCGGGAGGACGACCGCGCACACCGCCGCCGCCGCGATGGCGGCATCGACGGCCGATCCGCCGTCGCGCAGCGCGGCCAAGCCGGCGGCCGTGGCAAGGTGATGTCCGCTGGCGACGATGCCATTGGCGGCCCGCACCGTGGGGCGGTAGGTCATCGCGGTGATGTTAGGCGGCGGACCGCAGCAGCAGCTCGATGGCGATGCGCCACGCGAACGCTGAGAGGGTCGCCACGAAGATGCCGATGGCGAGCGAGCCCCGCGGGCGCTGGACCACCGGCATGAGCGCGATGGCCAACGTGACGAGGACGAGCTGCGGCGAATCGGTGAGGAGCAGGCCCGCGAAAAGGATGTAGCCGATGGCGATCCAGCCGAACGTCGCCGGCCCGTTCGAGGCGACGACGAACGCGGCGACGGCGGCCGCAGCGGCGGAGCCCCAGAGCATCAAGTCGATGCCGGGATTGCCGAAGCCGCCGGTCCGCAGGTACGCGAAGAGCGCCATCGCGACCGCGTCGAACGCGGCGACCGCGGCACGAACCGTCGGGCTCATGAGGGCTCAGTGTGGAGGAAGAGACGGGTGTACCCCACCGGGTCGCCGGGCGCCAGCGCCTCTGGTGTGGTCCCATCGAGGTGGAGGAGCATCGCGTGCTCGT
>DASYVN010000095.1:0-2411 GCA_035937095.1 Candidatus Limnocylindria bacterium | reverse complement strand
ACTCCGACGAGGTGGCGGTGGTCGTGATCGCTCGGTCCACGCAAGAGGCGATCGTGGAGAACCTGCAGGAACTCTAGTGGCGGTACATCGGGGGCTTGGCGGTGCCGTCAAGAGACGCGAAGACCCCCGGCTGATCACGGGCGCCGGTCGCTACACGGATGACATGCGGCCTGATGCCTGCCTCCACGCGGTGTTCGTCCGCTCGACGATGGCGCATGCGCGGATCACCGGGACCGATCGCTCCGCGGCGGCGGCGATGCCGGGTGTGGTTGGTGTGTACGTCGCCGCGGACCTGGGCCTGAAGCCGCAGGAAGCACCAGGCATGGACGCGTTCGCGCGGCCGCCGCTGGCCTCGGAAGTCGCGCGCTTCGTCGGAGACGCGATCGCGGTCGCCGTAGCTGAGACGGGTGGGCAGGCGCTGGATGCCGCGCTGGCGGTGATTGTCGATTACGAAGGTGAGCCGGTGGTCGCGAACGCCGCTGCGGCGCTTCGGCCGGACGCGCCGGTTCTGCATGCGACGAAGGGCGACAACATCGCGTCGACGATGGAGTTCGGCGAGCCCGGCGCGCTCGAGGGAGCCGAGGTGGTGGTGCGGCAGCGATTCATCAATCAGCGCCTCGCCGCCGTGCCGATCGAGGCCAACGCAGTCGTCGCCGAGCCCGATGGTGATGGCGGTGTGCGGATGTGGGTCTCGACGCAGGTCCCGTTTCGCGTCCGCTCCGAGGTGTCCGAGCTCGCGGGCTTGCCCGAGGAGAAGGTGCGCGTGATCACGGGCGATGTCGGCGGCGGTTTCGGCGCCAAGCTCGCCACGTACCCGGAGCAGAGCATCGTCGCTGCGCTTGCGGTCAAGCTGCAGCGCCCCGTCGCGTGGTTCGAATATCGAAGCGAGAACCTCGTCGCGATGACGCACGGACGTGCGCAGGTGCAGGACGTCGCGATCGGTGCGACGCGCGACGGGCGGCTTGTCGGCCTGGAGGTGTCGGTGCTCGGCGACGCGGGGGCGTATCCGGGGCAGGCCGCGGGCCTGCCCGTGTACACGGGGCTGATGGCATCGGGCGCGTATGACATTCCGAAGGTGCACTTTCGCGCCCAGGTGGTCGCGACCAACACCACCGTGGTTTCGGCGTATCGGGGCGCGGGGCGCCCGGAGGCGATCTCGCTGATCGAACGCGCGATGGACATGCTCGCGGTCGAGCTGCGCATAGACCCCGCCGAGCTGCGCCGGCGCAACCTGATCGAGGGTCCATTCCCTTTCACCACGGCCACCGGTGCCACGTATGACTCGGGTGACTACCGCGATGCGCTGGATCGCGCGCTTGCGGCTGCCGGCTACGAGGAGCTGCGGCGCGAGCAGAAGGCGCGGCGGGATCGGGGTGACCGGCTTGCGCTGGGAATTGGCTTGTCCGTGTACGTGGAGGTGACAGGCGTGCTCGTGCCGATGGAGTCCGCGTCGGCGCGGGCGGATGCGGACGGGTCGATCGTCGTTTCGACAGGGACCACGTCGACCGGGCAGGGCCACGAGACGGCGTACGCGCAGATCGCATCTTCTTTGCTGGACGTCCCTCTTGATGTTGTGCGCGTGGTGATGTCTGACACCGGGCTGGTGGCGAGCGGGGACGGCACCTACGGGTCGCGCTCGCTGCAGATCGGCGGGAGCGCGGTGCGGGCGGCGTGCGTGGCGTTGGTGGAGAAAGGAAAGGAGGAGGCGGCGCGGCGCTTGGAGGCGGGGGTCGAGGATCTGGTGTTGGAGGGCGGGCGGTTTGGGGTGAGGGGGGTGCCGGGGTCGGCGTTGAGCTGGGCGGAGCTGGCGTCGTCGGGAGCGTTGGTGGCGGAGGAGGAGTTCTTCCAGTCCGACCAGACCTATCCGTTCGGCTGCCATGTTGCGGTGGTGGAGGTGGATGTCGAGACGGGCGAGGCGAAGCTGGTGCGCTATGTCGCGCTGGACGACTGCGGGACGATCCTCAACCCGATGTTGGTGCAGGGGCAGATCCACGGAGGCGTCGCGCAGGGGGCGGCGCAGGCGCTGTATGAGGAGTTCGTCTATGACGGTGAGGGGAACCCGCTGACGACGAGCCTGATCGACTACACGATCCCGACCATCGGCGAGATCCCGCAACTCGAGACGCTCTCGATGGAGACGCCGACGCCGCTCAACCCACTGGGGGCGAAGGGGACGGGTGAGTCAGGGACGACGGGGGCGACGGCCGCGGTGCAGAACGCGGTGGTGGATGCTTTGGTTCACCTGGGGGTTCGGCACATCGACATGCCGACGCACCCGATGAGGGTGTGGGAGGCGATCCGGGCGGCTCAGAAGAAGTGAGCTGGCGCGGGGTCGCCGCGCCAGCCCCGAGAAGCTACAGAGCCCGAGAAAGCGCGAGCAGAATGGCCGCTTGGGCAGAGGTCAGGAAGAG
>DASYVN010000094.1:0-32053 GCA_035937095.1 Candidatus Limnocylindria bacterium | reverse complement strand
CGGTGTGCACGATGACCGCGTCATCCGCCGCCTTCAGCGGGGAGACCGCGCGCTCGGTGTCGAGCTGATCACGCCGCAGGATCTCGTCCAGCAGCTCCGGTCGTGGCCGGCGCTCGCCGCGGGATGCGAGCTCCTCTTCCCTGCGGCGCGCGCGCTCGCTCGCGGACGCGGTGAGGAAGATCTTCCGATCGGCGTCCGGCAGCACGACGGTGCCGATATCGCGGCCGACCATGACCACGCGGCCCGTGCCTGCGAGCGATCGCTGCTGCTCGACCATCGCGTCGCGGACGCCCGGTACCCGTGCCACCTGCGACACGATGCGGTCGATGTCCGCGGAGCGGATCTCCCACGTGACGTCACTGCCGTCGAGCAGGACCGTGTACGCCCGGCCGTCCTGCTTCGTCGGCGGCCCGATCATGACCCGCACCTTCGTCACGAGGTCGGTCAGCTTCTCCGCATCGTCCGGATCGATCCCGCCGCGCATCGCGGCGAGCGCGACGGCGCGGTACATCGCGCCCGTGTCCAGGAACAGATAGCCCAAGCGCTCCGCGACGAGCGCGCCGATGGTGCTCTTCCCCGCCCCAGCGGGTCCGTCGATGGCGACGGTCCTCGGCATCGCCACTACGAATGTGTCCTCTTGACTGGGGCTCGGCCGGGGTGGGCCAAGCCCGGCCCGGCCGCACGAAGGCTTCCAACCTCGCGTGTTGTGAGCTCGCGCCACTTGCCGAGCGGCAGCACCCCGAGCGCCAACGGACCCATCCGCACGCGACGGAGGCGGGTCACGCGAAGGCCGACTGCCGCGAACATCCGTCGCACCTGCCGCTTCCATCCGGTCCGCAGCACCAGGCGCACTCGGCCCGGCGCGACCACGCGGAGCTCGGACACCTTGCCGACGCCTTCTTCGAGCCGGACCCCGCGTCGCAGCGCCGAGAGCTGCTCGCCCGTCGGCTCCGGCTGCAGGTCCACCTCGTACTCGCGCTCGTGTCCGAATCGCGGGTGCAGGACCCGCTCGGCCCACGCCCCGTCGTTGGTGAGGAGCAGCAGGCCCTCCGAGTCCGCGTCGAGGCGCCCGACCGGGTAGAGGCGCTCGCGCGCGCCGACCAGCGAGACGACCGTCGGCCGCCCGCGCTCGTCGCGCGCGGTGGACACGATGCCGGCCGGTTTGTTCAACAGGACGTACCGGTGCGCGACGGCGGTCGCGGCACGCGCGCCATCGACCTCGAGCGGCGCGTCGGGCGCGACCTTCTCGCCGATTGTGATGCGGCGGCCGCCGCTCGTGACCCGTCCGGCGGCGATGAGCTGCTCGGCGTGGCGGCGCGAGGCGACGCCACGCTCGGACAGGATCTTCTGGGCCCGAGCCGCAGCCGCCTTCATTCGCTGGCCACCGCTTCGCCGCTACGGACGCCCTCCGGCGAGAGGACCGTGGGGAGCGCGCCAAGCGAGGTGAGCCCGAAGCACTCGAGGAACTCCCACGTCGTCCCGTACTCGAACGGACTGCCCGGTGCCTCGCGACGTCCGAGCTCCTCGATGAGCCGCCGCGACGTGAGCGTGTAGATGGTCTGGTCGCAGTTCACCCCGCGGATCGACTCGACCTCGGCGCGCGTCACGGGCTGGCGGTATGCGACGACGGCGAGGGTCTCCAGCGCCGCCGTCGAGAGCCGCAGCCGATCGGCGCCCAGGTAGGTCGCGACGAACGGCGCCTGCTCGGGTGCGGTCACGATGAGCCAATCGTCGCCCTCGTGCTGGAGGCGCAGGCCGGTGCCCTGGTACCACTCTTCGAGCTCCGCGAGCGCTTCGCTCACGGCCTTCGTACCCGCGCCGATGGTCTTCGCGAGCTCGCCGCGGCTCACCGGCTTTTCGGCGACGAAGAGCACCGCCTCCACCGCAGCCGCGATGACCGAGCGCGTCATTGGGTGAGCCCCTCCATCCGCCGGACCTTCCGCTCGACGCGGATCTCGCCGAAGAGCTCGTCCTGCGTGATGTCGATGACCAGGCGGCGGTACAGGTCGAGCAGCGCGATGAACGTCACGATCGCGTAGCCGAGCGTCGGCCGGTCACCGAGGAGCGTAACGAAGGTGAGCGACGGGTGTTCGGCGATGAGCGCTTCGATCTCGGCCGTGCGCTGCTCGACGGAGTAGCGCTCGCCGGGGACCTCGACCTCTTCCTCGGTGCGCCGGGTCAACGACAGGACCTTCAGCCAGGCCGCGGCGAGCACGTCGGGATCGCCGCCCTTCGGCGGGAGCTCGACGGTGCCGCCCTCGCGGTGGAACGCCCGCTCACCGGCGCGCATGCGATCGCCGAGCGCGGCGGCGCGGCCCTTGGTCGTCGCGTACTCGATGAGCCGCAGGCGGAGCTCCTCCTCCGTGTCGATCTCGTCCTCCTCCGTGGCCGGCGCGAGCGACGGCAGGAGGCTCCGGGCCTTCAACAGGACGAGCCGCGAGGCGATGTACAGGAACGCCGACACCTCGTCCGCGGGTAATCGGTCCATCGCGCGGACCCGAACGAGGTACTCGTCCGCGAGCTCGCCGAGCCGCACGGTGAAGATGTCGAGCTTCTTCTCCTCGACCAGCTCGAGCAGAAGGTCGAGCGGCCCCTCGAAGCCCACGACCGTGACGTCTGGCGGGCGCGGGCCGACCGGCATCACGGCAGCGCCTCCTGATCGGCGCGCGCGAGAAGCCGGGCGTCGTCGTTCCGCGGCGGCGAGTGATGGCCGGCGATGAGGAACACGATCCGATCCGACTCGCCCCGCCGCCGGGCCTCCTCCGCGCCGAGACGCGCGTGATCGAGATAGCGCGCGAACGTCGAGTCCCCGCGCGCGAGCTCCCGCCGCACCCGCGGCGCGACCCGGGTCAGTACGACTCCGGCGATGCGATGCCAGAGCTGCGTGCTCGGCGGCTTCGCGATGTCGTGCAGGTGGCCGGCGGTCACCAGCTCCTCGTCGGCGCCAAGGGCACGCAGGATCTCGGCGGTCCGCTCGGCGTGGCGCGCGTCGGCCGCCGCGCCCGCGGCGACCACGCGAAGCGTCTGCCTGGCGCGATCGACCATCAGAAGAGTCGCCCACCGACGAGGAAGTTCGCGAGCGTCTGGGCCGGGCCGAACACGATCTGGAACAAGATGCGCTGCCCGACGAACAGAAGCAGCAGGAGGAGCATCGGACCGTATTGCTGGAACTGCCGCCACGAGTACTGCTGCCGCGGCGGCAGAAGCCCGTAGACGATGTTCGATCCGTCGAGCGGCGGGATCGGGATCAGGTTGAAGATCCCGAGCACGCAGTTGAAGTAGACGACGAACGCGAGGATCTCCGTGTACACGCCGCCGAACGGATTGGTTGCGCCGAACCGCAGCGGGATCGCGCAGAGCGCGGCGATGACGAAGTTCGCGGCCGGGCCCGCGAGCGCCACCAGCGCGACGGAGCTGGTACTGCGGAGCCGGGACTCGTTGAAGGGCACGGGCTTCCCGTACCCGAAGCCGGCCACCACCAGGAGCAGGGTCCCGAACAGATCGAAGTGCGCCATCGGGTTGAGCGTCATGCGGCCCATCAGCCGTCCGGTGTCGTCCCCGAGCCGGTGCGCCGCGTACGCGTGCATGAACTCGTGAACGGTGATGCCGAGGACGATCGCGACGATGAAGGCGATGAACCTGATGGGATCGCGGGCCGCGTTCTGGACGGGGCTCTGGAGGCTGCCACTGAGGAAATACACGACGAGCAGCACGAGAGCGATGAGGAGCATCGGGTTCGCGCTGCCAGGGCCTCGGTATCCACGGGCGATCACTCGGTCGAGTCTATGGGCGCGCTCGGTCCGCACGGCGACCGAACGATGCGTACGAGCAACAGGTGATGGACGAGCACGACGCGCACCGATGTGCCCTCAATGTGGGCGACCGAGCGCCTCCGCGAGCGCCGGCGCCGCCTAGCCCACGACCCGTCCGAGCACGAGCTTCCGCGGCGCGACCGGCCCGGCGCTCCACGCGAACGCCGCGCCGACCTGCGCGATCGCGAGCGCATCGGCGGGCCGGCCGGCGTGATGCACCTCGGCGAAGGCCGCGCCCCGCTCGACGCGCGCGCCGACCTTGGCGTGGAGGACGATGCCGGTCCGGTGATCGATCGGATCGCCCTTCTTCTCGCGCCCAGCGCCCAGGCGAACGGATGCCATTCCGATCTCATCGGCCGCGATCCGCTTTACGTAGGCGGTCCTCGATGCGCGCAGCGTCTCGACAAGCGGCGCCCGCGGGAGCCGACCTGGGTCGTCGACCATGCGCGCGTCGCCGCCCTGCGCGTCGACGAGCTCGCGCAGCTTCGCCAGGCCGCTGCCGTCCGCGAGCGCGCCGTCGATGCGGCGGAGCGCGGCCTGCCGATCGCGGGCCTTGCCTCCCAGCAGAAGCATCTCCGCACCCGCGAGGCGCGTGAGCGCCAGCAGATCGAGCGGGCCCGCGCCGCGAAGGGTCGCGATCGCCTCGGCGACCTCGAGGCTGTTGCCGACGGCGCGCCCGAGGGGCTGGTCCATATCCGTCAGCTCACAGGTGACCGCGAGGCCGTGGGCCTTGCCGATGGCGACCATCGTGCGCGCGAGCTGCCGCGCCGACGAAAGCCCCTTCATGAATGCGCCGCTGCCGACCTTCACGTCGAGGACGACGGCGTTCGCGCCGGCTGCGATCTTCTTGGACATGATGCTCGACGCGATGAGGGGGATGGCCGGCACCGTTCCGGTCGTGTCGCGGAGGGCGTAGAGCTTGCCGTCGGCCGGTGCGAGATCGGCCGTCTGCCCGGTCACCACGATGCCGATGCGCCCGAGCTGCGCAAGGAACTCCTTCGTCGAAAGATCCACGCGATAGCCGGTGATGGACTCAAGCTTGTCCAGCGTGCCGCCGGAGAGGCCGAGGCCGCGCCCGCTCATCTTCGCGACCGGAAGACCGCACGCGGCGACGAGCGGCGCGACCGCGAGGGTGGTCTTGTCGCCGACCCCGCCGGTCGAATGTTTGTCGACGACCCGTCCAAAGCTGCGGAGGTCGAGCCGCTCGCCGGTGGCGACCATCGCTGCCGTCAGGTCAGCGGTCTCCCGCATGTCCATCCCGCGCCAGACCACGGCCATGCAGAACGCGGCCATCTGGTAGTCGGGGATCTCGTCCTTCGTGTACCCGTCGACCAGGAACGCGATCTCCTCCGCCGTCAGCCGCCCGCCGTCGCGCTTCCGTTCGACGAGCTCGACCGTCCTCATCGGATCAGAGCTTGGCGACGACGCCCTTGACGAGCGCCCCGAGCCGCGCGCCGGCGCGCTCCGCGACCGCGATCACCTGCTCGCCGGTCACGTGCTCGATCTGACCGGGGATGCCGGTCGCCATGTCCGTCACCGTCGCGATCGCGAGGATCCGCATCCCAAGGTGCCGAGCCGCGATGACCTCGGGCACGGTGCTCATGCCGACGGCGTCCGCGCCGAAGCCGCGGAGCATGCGTAGCTCCGCGGGCGTCTCGAAGTTCGGTCCGGAGACGGCGACGTAGATGCCCTCGCACAGATCGGGGTCCACGGCCTTCGCGATCGTGCGCAGCTCCTCGGTGTACGTGCCAACCATGTCGGGGAACCGTGGTCCGCGCCGCTCGTCGTTCGGGCCGCGCAGCGGGTTGGCCGGCATGAAGTTGATGTGGTCCTCGAGCAGCATGAGGTCGCCGGCCTTGAATTTCGGATTCAGACCGCCGCACGCGTTGGTCAGGATCACGGTATCGATCCCCCAGGCCTTGAACACGCGGATCGGGAACACGACCGCGGGCATGTCGTAGCCCTCGTAGTAGTGGAGCCGGCCCTTCATCACCGCGACCGTCTTGCCCGAGAGGGTCCCGACAACGAGCTCGCCCGAGTGCCCCGGCGCGGTGCTCCGCTCCCACCCGGGGATGCCGGCGTACGGGATGCGCGTCGCGTCCGTGACGTCGTCGGCAAGACGACCGAGCCCCGAGCCGAGCACGATGGCGACCGACGGGACCGCGGCCGTCTTCGCGCGGATCGCGGAGACAGCTGCTAGCGGGTCAAGGGCCATCAGGCCGGTCCGCCCTCTTCCTTCAGGATCTTCTTGCGAAGCAGCGTGAGGAACGGGCGCATCGTCGCGGTACGCACGAAGCGCGCGACCGCCTTGGCGCGCCGCACCTCGATCCGGTCGCCCACGTGCAGGTCGCGCTCGTCCTGGCCGTCGAGCGACAAGCGCGCCGGCTCGTCCAGCGCCTCGAGCGCGATCGTCTGATCGACATCGAGGACTACCGCGTTGGGGAACGACAGGTGCGGCGCGATCGGGACGATCATGATCGCGCGTGACGACGGGATGATGAGCGGACCGCCCACCGACATGCCGTACGCGGTGCTGCCGGTCGCCGTCGCGACGATGAGGCCGTCGGCCCAGTAGACGGTGAAGGGTGCGCCGTCGATCTTCACGTCGATGTGGATCGAGCGGACCTCCTTGCCGCGCGCGACGACGACGTCGTTGAGCGCAAGGACCCCGATATCAGCCGCACCGCGCCGGATGAGCCGCGCCTCCAGCAGCGTGCGGTCCTCGCACGTGAATCGGCCCGCGGTGATCTCCGCGAGCAGGCCGTCGAGCTCGTCGAGCGACCCGCCGGCCAGGAACCCGAGCCGCCCGAGATTCACCCCGAGGATCGCGACCCCGAGCGGCGCGAAAGCCCGCGCCGCGCGAAGCATCGTCCCGTCGCCTCCGAACACGATCGCCACCTCTGCGCCGGCGACCTCGCGGGCCAGGTCGGCGGAGTCGAGCGCGACTTGGACGACCTCGTGGCCATTCGCCCGCGCGCGATCTGCGGCGGCACGGGCCGCGTCGATGGCCACGCTCCAATCCGGACGGACCGCGAACGCGAGCTTCACTCGGCGGCCTCGGCCGCCCGCTCGCGGATCCGGCCCGGTGCGAGGCCGGGCTCGCCCCTGCGGGAATGCACGAAGATCTCGCGATTGCCCTCGCGCCCCGGCAGCCGAGACGCGGCGATGGCCACGGCCCCGAGGCCGACGGCGGTGAACGCCTCGCAGACGGCCACGGTCGCCGCGGCGCGGTCCTTCGCGTCACGGACGATACCGCCGCGGCCGACGGCCTCGCGCCCCGCCTCGAACTGCGGTTTCACCAGCGCGACGACGTCGCCACCGTCGCGGAGATGCCTGAACGACGGAGGGAGCGCGATGCGCAAGGAGATGAACGAGAGGTCCGCGACGATCAGGTCCACGCGCTCGGGGAGCTCGAAGCCCTCGCGGGCGTTCACCCTTTCGCGCGAGGTGACCCGCGCATCGGTCCGCAGCCGCCACTCGAGCTGGCCCTTCCCCACATCGATCGCGTACACCCGCAGCGCGCCACGCTGAAGGACGCAGTCGGTGAATCCGCCGGTGGACGAGCCGACGTCGAGGACGACCGCGCCGGCCACGTCGATGCCGAAGTCGTCGAGGGCCGCATCGAGCTTCTCGCCGCCCCGTGAGACGAACCGTGGTCCCTTGGCGATGGTGATCGCGGCCTCGGCGGACACCGGCGCGGCCGCGCGATCGGCGACCTCGCCATCGACGCGCACGGCGCCTGCGAGGATGAGCGCCTGCGCGCGTTCGCGGCTTGGAGCGAGCGAACGTTCGACGAGCAGCTGGTCGAGCCGAACCCGCGCGGCCATCACCGGCGAAAGCCTATCCCTAGACTCCGCGCGATGCCCAAGCGTTTGCCGCGTTCGCGCACGCTGAAGGGCGATCCGAAGCTCGCGTACTACGACTCCGCAGGTGGCGCCCCGGGCGAGCCACCGATCGTGCTCCTGCACGGCGCGACGTTCCGTTCGGAAGACTGGGAGAACGTGTTCCCGCGGCTCGCCACGCGGTATCGCGTCATCGCCTACGACGCGCGCGGTCACGGCAAGAGCGGCCGCAGCGCGAGTTACGCGATCGATGCGCTCGCCGATGACCTGCTGCGCGTGATCGACACGATCGCGGGCGGACCGGCAATCGTCATCGGCCACTCGCTCGGCGGCGGGACGGCGCTCGTCGCAGCGGCGAAACGACCGGACGCGATACGTGCGCTCGTCCTCGAGGATCCGGTCGTCGACAACTGGGATCGCGATTGGCGGGCCGAGTACTACGCGAACGTGCGCGCGGCGCTCGATGTGAGCGGCGAGCCGTCCGCGTTCAAGCGCGCGGTGGCGTCACTCCCGCTCCCGGCGCGCGGGCCGCGCGGCGAGCGCACCGTCGGCGAAGTGCGTGGCTTCTATGCCGCCGATCGGCTCGCGACCTATTACAAGGATGTCGACCCGGCGTTCGTCGAGCAGTTCGGCCATGGCAAGCCCGACGGCCACGAGCAAGTGGTACGCGCGGTGCCGAACATGCCGACGCTGCTGCTGGCCGCGAATCCCGCCGACGGCAGCGCGCTTAAGGAAGGCGAGGCGGACGCGCTTGCCAGCAAATGGCCTGACGTCCAGGTCGTGCGATTCCCCGGCGTGGGCCACCGGATCCACGGCCTGCGACCCGAGCCCTTCCTCGAAGCATTGGAGCCGTTCCTCAGGAAAGCGCGGGCGACGCCACCGAGCTAGGCACGCACCGACGACCGAGCGAAAGGGAGGCGCCCGGCCCTACTTCTCGCGCGGCCCCTTAGCGAACGGTGATGGTGAAGAAGACTCCAGCGTCTTCCAGCCACGTCGTGCCGTCGATCACGCCGCGCACGTCGAGTCGGTAGGTGCCCGGCGTCAAGGGCGCGTGGATCTGGAACTGGAACCAGCCGGTCTGGCCGGGCCCGACGTAGCTCGTGGTCGTCGTCGCGATCCGATTGGCCGACATCCAGCTGTACGCGAGGTCGGGACGTCCGCCGTCGATCGGCGAGGCGGTCCCGATGGTCGCCTGCTGGCCCGGGCTGCCCTGGTACCAGCCGCGGTAGCCGGTATTGCGAAGGGCCACGACGAGCGTCGTCACCTGGCCCGGCGCGAGCGTCGGGTCGGCGCTCTGGCCAGCCCAGGCGCTGTGGAAGCCCTGATCGACGCTGACCGAGGCGCTACTGCCGCGGTCCGCGATGCCACCGAAGTCCGCGGCCCAGTACCAGCCGTATTGCGAGCCGCCGGAATACGAACGGCCGATGCCGATGGCCCGGTACTCGGGGTTGGTGAGGACCGCGAGGTGCGCCGGGCTGTTGACCCAGCCAGTGAGGACGTCCGCGGCGCTCGTGTACCCCGCGGCGAGGTCCTCGCCAGCCCACGTCGCGTACGCGGGGTAGCCCGCGTCGGCCATCCGCTGCGTTGGTGACCGGCCGTCGAGCGATGTGTGCTGGAAGTAGTCGTTGACGGACATATCCGTGGCCATCCACTTCGCGGCCGCGGTGAGCGGGTCGGAGACGACCAGTAAGGCAAGGCCGCGGGATGTGCGGAGTGCGTTCACCTGGGCGAGCAGATCGTTCTCCCCGGCGTCCAACATTCCGGCCCGTGCGGCGAACCCGCCTCCGGCGAGGCCGAAAAGCACGAGGAGCAGCGTGGCGAACAGGCCGACCTTCCGCAATCCCTCAGTTCCTCCCCTGTGTAACGAGCGACCGTGCGTGTCCGCATTGCGTCGCTCTTCTTGGGAAGCTAACCAGCGCCCTCGCGGTGGCGTTACCGGCACCGGTGGGGTCGGGGTGCGTTACATACCAGCGTGAGACCTGGGGCTCGCTAGGACGGTGGGCGCCCAGCTTTGGCAGTGGATTGCTGCGCGAGCGCGTCGACAAGCTTCGTAATGCGCTGGTCCGCGGCGTCGAGCCGTTTGGTGCATTCCGCGTACAGCCGCAGACCTTCCTCGTACAGCGTCACGGCCTCGTCCAGGTCCAGCTGCGGATCCTCGAGCTTGTCGGCGATCGTCTCCAAGCGCTCGAGCGCGGCCTCGATCGGCCGCTCGGATTCAGGCTCGGCCATTCCCCACCTCCACCGACTCGACGCGCACGCCGGCACGGCCATCCCGCATCCGCAGACGCGCCGGCTCGCCCGCGCTGAGAGCGGCGACGTCCGATCGGACGCGGCCGTCGGCGCCCTCGACGATCGCGTAGCCCCGGCCGAGGACCGCGAGCGGCGAGAGGGCCTCGAGCCGTCGGCGAGCGCTCACCGTCCGCTGCCGTCGGAGAGGCACCGCGCGCCCGATCGCGCGATCGATGGCCCGACGGCTCTCGTCCAGGCGCTGGCGGAGCTGGGCCACGCGTGCCGGCGGCGCCCGCCGATCGAGCATCCGCTTCGCGTTCACCAGCCTGCGCCGGTGGTCGGACAGAATGTCCCGCATCCGGCCATCGATCCGTCGACGGAGCCTCGCGGCCGCGGCCAGGTCGCCCACGGTATCCGGCACGACGAGCTCGGCGGCGACCGATGGGGTCGGCGCTCGCAGGTCCGCGACGAGGTCGGCGAGGGTGACATCCGACTCGTGCCCGACGCCGGTGCAGAGCGGCTTCGGGAAGCGCGCGATCGCCCGCACGAGCGCCTCATCGTTGAACGGACCGAGATCTGCGGCCGCGCCGCCGCCGCGCGCCAGGATCACGACATCCAGATCCCGCAGCTGCGCGAGACCATCCAGCGCCGCGATCATCGATTCGACCGCACCCTGCCCTTGGACCTGGGCCTCGGCGAACACCAGCTCGACGCGTGCATCGCGTCGCGCGATGACCGTCTGGACGTCGTGCCATGCCGCGCCGGTCGGGCTCGTGATCACTCCGACGCGTCGCGGACGCGGGGGGAACGGCCGCTTCCGGTCCTGCGCGAACAGGCCATCCGCGGTCAGGCGGCGCTTCAGCGCCTCGAGCCGAAGGTACGCGTCGCCCGCGCCGGCCGGCCGGATGTCATCGCACCGAAGGCTGTACGTGCCGCCCTTGATGTACACGTCGAGGTCGCCGTGGACGAGTAGCCGCGCGCCGGTGCGCGGCATGAGCGCGACGTTCGCCGCGGCGGTCGCGAACAGGCTGCACCGGATCTGGGACGTGTTGTCGCGGAGCGTGAAGTACGCGTGGCCGGCCGCGGACACGGTCGCCTCGGAGACCTCGCCCTCGATCCACAGGTCCTTGAACGAGTCGCCCTCCATCAGCCTGCGGGCGACCAGGACCGTAAGCTCGTGGACACGAAGGATGCGCTCGGGCGCGCCAGTCACGACGCCCGTTCGATGTACTCCCCAGTGCGGGTGTCGACCTTGATCTTGTCGCCCTGGTTGACGAACAGTGGGACGTTCACCTTGAGGCCGGACTCGAGCGTTGCGGGCTTGTTGGCGCCGGTGGCGGTATCGCCCTTGAGGCCGAACTCGACGCTCGCGACCCTCATGACCACCGACGGCGGGAGGTCGACGCCGATGGGCTCGCCCTCGTATTCGTTGAGCGTCACGACCGTCCCATCCGTCAGGTAGTTGACCCCTTCGCCGAGCTGCTCGGCGTCCAGCGCGAGCTGATCGAAGGTCTTCGTATCCATGAAGTGGTACAGGTCACCGTCGTGATACATGTACTGCACGTCGCGGTGATCCAACCGGGCTCGCGCGAAGCGGTCGCCGGCCTGGAACGTCTTCTCGATGAGGTCGCCGCGGCGCACGTTGCGGAGCTTCATCCGCACCTGCGCGCTACCCCGACCCATCTTGATGTGCTGGAACTCGACGATCTGATACAGGTTGCCGTCGAGCTCGATGGTCATGCCGCGCTTGATCTCACCCGTAGACACCATTTGTTCGCCTTCGGCGGCCTAACGGCGCTCGTCCCTATGGATGCGCCGTTCTGTCGAGAAGCCACGTGAGGGCTTCTTCGTAGCCTGCCACTCCTTTACCTATCACTTGATGCGCGGTGACGTCCTTGAGATACGTATGGTGCCTGAACGGCTCGCGCGTGCCGATGTCGCTGATGTGGACCTCGACGACCGGGAACGCGCAGCCGGCAATGGCGTCGCGGAGCACGATCGAGGTGTGGGCGAGGCCGCCAGGATTGATGATGGCACCATCGGCATCGGCATGCTCCTGGAGGAAGTCGATCAATGCCCCCTCATGGTTCGACTGCAGGTCCGCGACGGTGTGCCCTGGCCCCGCGAGGTCGCGACATCGCTGCACGACCTCGGTGAGCGTGGTCGTGCCGTAGATCGCCGGCTCCCGTGTACCGAGCATGTTGAGGTTGGGCCCATTGACCAAGAGGAGCTTCAACGTCCTTCCACGATCGCAGCCGCGGCTCGCAGCGAGCGCGCGCTGACATCGGCCACCTCGCTGAACTGCCCGATCGTCCGCGGGAGGATCCAGCGGACTCGGCCGGCCTTCGCCTTCTTGTCCTGCGCCAGGAAGGCCCACGTGCGCGATGGCAGCGTCGCCCGGGTCGGAAGACCGGCGGCGCGGAGCAGCGCCTCCAGCCGCTCGCGCAGCGACGTCGGCGCGAGATCGAGGACATCCGCGAGCGCGGCGGCAAAGACCATCCCGACGCTCACGGCCTCGCCGTGCGTGACCCGGTAGCGGCTCGCGGCTTCGTACGCGTGGCCGAGGGTGTGGCCGAAGTTCAAGAGCTCCCGCAGCCCCGACTCGCGCTCGTCGATCGCGACGACCCCGGCCTTCACGGCGACGGCGAGCGCGATCGAGCCGACCGTCGGACCGAGATCACCCGCGACCACCGCCACGGCCGACCGCTCGGCCTGCGCGACGGCGTCGCGGTCCGCCAGGAACGCGCACTTGGCGATCTCGGCGAAGCCCGACGCGCGTTCCCGGCGCGGCAGCAACGCGAGCACGCTCGGGTCCGCGAGGACCGCGTCCGGTTGATGGAATGCGCCGGCGAGATTCTTCCCGCGCGCCAGGTCGATGCCGGTCTTGCCGCCGATCGAAGAGTCGACCATCGCGAGCAGCGTCGTCGGCATCTGCGCCAGCCGCACTCCGCGGAGGTACGTCGCCGCAGCGAACCCCGCGAGGTCGCCGACGGTCCCCCCGCCCAGCGCGATGACGCCGCCGTCGCGGCCGATGCGGGCCGCGCCGAATGCGTCCCACAGGCGCGTGAGGGCGGCGGCGGTCTTGGCTGGTTCGCCGCGCGGCACGCGGATGACCGTCGCGTCGATCCCGGCCGCCGCGCAGGAGCGGCGGACGCTCGGCGCGTATCGCCTCGCCGTGAGGGCGTCGGCAACGATGGCGACCCGCCCGCTCCACCCGAGGTCCCGCAGGTGCGTGCCGGCATGCTCCAGCAGCCCGGCCCGCACGAGCACCGGGTACGGTCGCGATCCGAGCACGTCGATGCGGACGCCGCGCGCGGACACGAGCCACGCCGCGATCGCGAGGGCGACCTCGTGCGGCTCCAAACCATCGACACGGAAGGACGCGTCGACGTCGGCGTACACCTCGCGGCGCTCCTTCAAGACGCGCGCGGCGTGCTGGCGCGGACCCACGTCCAGATGCGCGCGTCTGTCCATAGTGAGGGCGATCCCGCGTGCGACGGTGGCGACGGATCCGGTGAGGCCGATCCGGAGGCCGAGCGCCTCCATCCGCGCGCGGTTCGGGGCCAGCAGGACCGCGCCGCCCCCGGTCGAGACGACGAGCGACGCAGGCGTCGGTGTCAGCGCGGCCAGCACCTCGGATTCGATCGCGCGGAACCGCGGCATCCCGTCCTCGGTGATGATCTTCGTGCACGGCTTCCCGGCCGTGCGCTCGATCTCCGTATCGAGGTCGATCGCCCGCCCGCCCAAGGCCTCGGCCAGGAAGGGAGCAACGGTCGACTTACCGACCCCGGGCGGTCCGACAAGGAAGAGGTGCATCAGCGGTCGGCGATCGGCTTCAGGCGGTCGCGGTAGCGTGCGACGGCGCTCCTGATGTCGGGGACGGTGTCCTCGCCGAACTTCAGGCAGAGCGCGTCGGCCAGCACGAGCGCGAGCATCGCCTCCGCGACGACGCCGGCCGCGGGAACGACGCACACGTCGCTGCGCTCGACGTGCGCCGGTGCGGCCTCGCCGGTGCGCAGGTCGACCGACGGCAGCGGCTTCATCAGCGTCGAGATCGGCTTGAAGGCGACGCGCACCACGACATCCTCGCCATTGGTGACTCCGCCCTCGAGGCCGCCGGCCCGATTTCGCGGCCGGCCGAAGCCCGCCGCGCGGCGCTCGATCGGGTCGTGGACCTGGCTGCCCCGCTCGCCCGCGGCATCGAACGCATCCGCGAACTCGACGCCTTTGGCCGAGGGGATCGAGGCGAGCGCCTGGGCGATGCGGCCGTCCAGCCGCCGGTCCCACTGCGCGTAGCTCCCGAGGCCGGCGATCACCCCCGATGCCCGGACCGCGGTCACGCCGCCGAGCGTGTCACCCGCATCACGGGCCGCGGCGATGGCACCGATCATCCGCCCGGTCGCCACGGGATCGCCGCACCGCACCTCGCTGGCCTCGACGGCGTCACGGTCGAAGTGCGCGACCGCGTTCGCGTCGCCGATGCGGATGGTCTCGCTCAGGATGTCCACCCCGAATACCCGAAGGAGGGCCCGCGCGATGCCGCCGGCCGCGACGCGGGCCGCGGTCTCACGGGCGCTCGCGCGCTCGATCACGTCCCGCACGTCCTCGTGACCGTACTTCAGCGCTCCCGCGAGGTCCGCGTGTCCCGGACGCAGCCGCGTGACGGCGTCCGGCAGCTCGGCCACCGGGGTAGTGCTCATGACGCGCTCCCAGTTGACCGCGTCACGGTTCTCGATCCACAGCGCGACCGGAGCGCCGGTGGTCCGGCCCTGCCGCACACCGCCGGTGATGCGCGCGCTGTCATGCTCGATGCGCTGGCGCGCGCCTCGGCCGTAACCGAGCTGCCGGCGTCGCAGGTCGGCGTCGATGGCCAGGCCGTCGATCTCGAGGCCGGCGGGCACGCCGTCGACGATGATCGTCAGGCCCGGACCGTGCGACTCGCCCGCGGTGAGGAAGCGCACCGCTAGCTCACGCTCGCGAACAGCGCCGCGCGCATGACGTCGACCGGCGCATCGCGTCCGGTCCAGATGCGGAACGATGAGACCGCTTGCTGCAGCAACATCGGGAGCCCGTCGATGACCTCGGCCCCGGCCGCCCGGGCCCGCTTGACGAGCGGCGTCGGCGCGGCGGTCGGAATGAGATCGATCACCGCGAGGCCGCGGCGCAGGGTCGCGCCAGCCAGCGGATCCTCGCCGCGCAGACCGAGCGAGGTCGCGTTCACGACCGCATCCACATCATCGAGCTCGATCCGACTCGCCCACTCCGCGACGTGCGGCTCGAGGCCGACCGGATGGGGAATCGTGCGCGCGAGGACCCGGGCGCGATCCAGGCTGCGATTCGCGATCGTCACCCGCGCGCCGCGGGCGAACAGCACCGTGAGCGCGGCGCGGGCCGCGCCACCTGCACCGAGCAGCAGGACGTGCGCGCCGCCCAGCGCCAGATCCCGGGTCGCGTACTCGAACCCGACGCCGTCGGTGTTCGACCCAAGCACGCGCCGGCCATCCGGGGTGCGCGAGAGCGTGTTCGCCGCACCGATCTCGGCGGTCGGCCCGTCCCACGTGTCGACGAGCCGCATGACCGTCTCCTTGTGCGGGACGGTCACGTTCGCCCCGAGGATCTCGCCGCTCCGGATGCGCGCGACCGCGGCGGGTAGCGCCTCCGCCGTCACGTCCAGCGCCTCGTATGAATGCGCGAGTCCGAGCGCACGGAACGCCGCGTTGTGCATGGCCGGGGACAGCGAGTGCTCGACGGGGTGGCCGAGCAGGAGTACCAGGCTCACTTGTTCCCGTACTTGACCCGGTTCGCCTCTTGCTCCTCGATGGTCTTGGCGAAGGCGTGATCGCCGGTTCCGTCGCCCTTCGCGACGAAGAACAGGAAGTCCGTCGGCTCCGGCTTGGTCGCCGCCTGCAGCGCCACGAGGCCGGGGTTCGCGATCGGCGTCGGCGGCAGCCCCGGATTGCGATATGTGTTGTACGGCGAGTCCAGTTTCAGGTCGTCGAGCGAGAGCTCGTCCCAGGTCCCCTTCGCGTACTGGATCGTCGGGTCGGCGTCGAGCTTCATCCCGATGTCGAGCCGGTGCTGGTACACGCCGGCGATCGTCGGGCTCTCCTTCCGATCGCGCGCCTCGCGCTCCACGATGGACGCGAGCTTCACCATGTCGTAGATCGAGGCCTTGCGCTCGGCGGACGCGGTGCGCAGCGCCGGACCGGCCTTGATCTCGAAGGTGTCCAGCAGGATCCCGACGATCTGGTCCGCGGTCGCGTCCGGCCGCAGCAAGTACGTGTCGGGGAAGAGGAACCCCTCGAGCGATGTCGTCGGGTCGAGCCCGGTGAGGACGAAGTTGTTCCGCGTGCCGACCACGGCGGCGGCGGTGAAGTCCTTCGCGCTGATGGCCGGGAGGGCCTTGCTGACCGCGGCGGCGACCTCGGTCAACCGCCAGCCCTCGATGACGCGCAGCGCGACCTGGTCCCCTGGCGCCCGCTGGAACAGTGCCGCGATGTCGCGCGGACTGAGCGCCGGCGACACCTTGTACGTGCCGGTCTGGAGCGCGCTCTCCGTTCCGGTCTGATAGAGCACGAACTTGAACGCGAGTGCCGACTTGATCAGCCCGGCGCTCTGCAGATCGGCCGCGATCTGCGCCGCGGTCGCGCCGCGCCGCACCGTGAAGTCGACGGGCTTGCCGTTCGGATCGGCCGGGACGTCCAACAGCGGCTCGACGGTCGGGGCGATGACCGCGCGGACGGCCGCTTGCCGAAGCAGCGTGTCGTGGTCATCGGCTGCCTGGGCGATCGCGTCGGTCGCGAGCGGTCGGGCGAGGAAGAAGAGGGCGACCGCGGCGACCACGACGACGAGCGCGAATACCAGCGGGCCGGCGCTCGACCGTTGGGGTGGCCGGGTCGGGCGTCCGCGTCGCGCGGCCGGCGCGCGCACGGGCCCGCGGTACACCGGTTCGGTCATCGTTTCGCGCTCAAGAAGTCTTCGAGCAGGACGCGCGCGGCACCGGCGTCCGGATCGTCGGCACCGCGATGCAGCGCCTCGACGGTCGTGTTGCGCTCGTCGTAGAGCTCGACCGGCAGGCCGGTGGGGGCCAAGGACGCGGCGAAACGCCGTACGCGCTCGGCCTGCGGCCCGTCCTCCCCGCGCAGGGTGAGCGGAAGTCCGATCACGAGCGTGCCCACCTCCTCGCCGCGCGCGATCGACGCGATCCGGTCAATGTCCGTGGCGAGGCGGCGCGATCGGCGAAGGGTGGGCAGCGCGCGAGTGATGCCGAACGCGTCATCCCCGACCGCGAGACCGATCCGGCGGTCGCCGACGTCGAGCGCAAGATAGCGCACGTCAGTTGACCGCGATCCGAGCGTCGAGGAGCGGCATGCGGGGCCACCAGCTCGGGGAGATCCGCAGGTCGGTCACCTTGAGCCCCTGGCTCTCGAGAACGGCGCGTGCTTCGGCCGGCGTCCGGCCGGCGAGGGACCCGCGAATACGCGGCGCATCGAGCTGCGGTGATTGTGTCCCCGACGCGGTGATGCGCCACGTCACGCCGTTATCGGCAACGTTGGCGACGGCGTTGAACTGGGCTGTGCGCTCGTCGAGCACGTTGCCCGGCGAGGCCATGGTGCGGTAGCGCTCCACCGCCGCCTTCGTCGGCTGCTCGCCTGCGACGGCGAAGCCCTGGACCGTCGCGGTGACCGGCACGTCGAAGGTCGCGACCTCCTTGCCGACGACCTCGCTCAGGCCGCCCTGCGACGTGAGCGACGCGGTCCCGACGTACACGACCCCGCTCCCGTTCAGTTGCGCGCTCCATCTGGTCTTCTGCTCGTTCGCCGCGTCGGCGAGCGCCTGGTCCACGTTCGTCTTCGTCGTCGCGGCGCTGTAGTCCTCGGCCTTCACGACAGGGATCTTCTTCGTTTCGCCGCCGGTCGTCGGCGCCGGGTTCGTCACCGCGTACACCGACCGATTGCTGACCACGACGCGATTCGCGGGAACGTTGCCCGTCGGACCGCCGACAACGGCTTCGACCGGTGCGTCGACCTGACCGACGACCAACGTGATGCCGATGATGATGCTGTGCGGGAGCGTCTTCGTCTCGGTCGTGGCGAATTGGATCCGATCGCTCGTCTGCACGACCGTTCCTTTCGGGATCGTGGTGTCGTCGGTGGTCTGGTTCGAGAAGCGCACCGAGCCGGTCGCCTTCACTTCGTCGGTACGCGAGCCTGACGCCGTGCCGGTGACCTTCGTCGCGATCGTCGCGTTGAGCGGCTGCGCCGGAACGTCCCCACCCGGACCGGCCCGCACCGAGAACGTCGCTCCCGGCATCGGGATGGACGACGGCGCGACGGTCACCGCTGCGGACGGAACGGCGACCATCAACAGAAGCGCCAGCGCGCCGATCGCGCTCGCGGCGATGCCGATCGCACGCGCGGGTGAGCCGAGCGAGGGCGGCGGCCGGCGCGCCGCGACGGCGGCGAGGGCCGCGCGCCGAGGGCCGCCCAGCTTCTCCGTCGGGTCGAGCTCCTCGCGCTCGAGCGAGCCGAGCGAGGCGTACGCGGGGACGTGCACGGATGCCGCGATCGAACGGGCGCGCGGATCGCTCGAGACGATCGCGACGCGACGCTGCCCCGCAAGCGTGCGCGCGACCTCGAGGAACACGGCGTTGCGCGCGAACGGGGCGCCCGATGGCACGACGAAGACGACCGGCGCGTCCAGGGGTGCGGCGGCCAGGCGCTCCGACGCGTCGAGGATCGTCGCGCGCGCGTCGAGGTCGATGACCGTCCGGCTCATCAGTACGCCTCGGCGCCCAGGGCCGCGGCACCCGCGGCCACGAGGTCGTCCGCGGAGAGCGTCGCGTCCGCGACGATGCGCGGCACGAGGCTCGTACGAAGGGGCAGCACCTCGACCGAGCTCCCGCGGTCGCTACCGGCAGCGGCGGCGAGGGCCTTGGGCAACGCGGTCAGCCCCTCCGGGACGCCCGCGACGTACCACCGGCCGGGCTCCTCGAGGCCCAACGAACGCACCGTCGCGACGACGCAGCGCGCCCAGACGTCCGCGTCGAGCGCGACCTGGCGCGCGAACAAGGCCTCGCGGCCGACCGCGAAGACCCGCGTGCCGGTGACGCGGCCGTCCCGGACGACAGAGACGCTCGTCTGGTCCGCGGCGAGCCGCGCGATGCCCGCCTCGGCGACACCGGACTCCGCGACGAGCCGGCCGAGGGCGTATGCACCTGAGGTCGCCGTGCCCCGCCGCTTCGCTGACTCGAGGATCGCCGTCGCGCCGCCGGCCTGGACGAGGGGCGCGAGCGCGATGTCCGTCCGTACCTCGAGCCGCTGGCCGCGATCACCCACCGGCGAGCCAAGCCGCCGGCCGTCGAGGACAAAGCCGCCGACGTCATTGCGCAGCTCTGCCGTGGCGATGCCGCGCAGGGCCGGGTCGTCGCCGGACAGGTCCCGTGCGGAGCGAGCGGCGGCCTCGCGCGCCAGCCGGATCGCCTTCACGGCCTCGCCCGGCGACACGGCATCCCGCTGGTCTTCACGTTCGAACGTCGTGCTCTCGTGGTACGTCCGGATGTCGTCACCATCGATCGCGACAACGACCTTCTCGGCGCGCAGGCTGCGCTCCGCGCCGGCGAATGCGGCCACGAGCGCGGCGACGACAGGGCGACGATCGCCGACGTAGCCGCCGCTGACCGCGGTGCTGGGCACGGGCGCGTGGCCCACGCCGGTGACGCGGAACCGTCCCTGCTCGCGATGACCCACGATGACGCGCACGGCTGCCGAGGCGAGCTCGACCCCGGCCACGCCGGGACTAGCCACGACCTCCGAGCTTTTCGCGCACTGCCCGCGCGCCCGCTTCGAGCGCGTCGCCCAGGCGCGCGGCGTCCTTCCCGCCGCCCGTCGCGCTGTTGGCCGGACCGCCGCCGCTGCCACCGATGATCATGGCGAGCTCCTTTACGAGGTTCCCGGCGTGCACGCGCTCGGTCAGGTCCTTGCTGACCGCGATCGCGAGCCCCGGGCGGCCGGCATGGGTCGAGCCCAGGACCGTCACGCCGGTGCCAAGGCCATCGCGCACGCGGTCGGCGAGGCCGCGGAGGATCTGCTGGTCGTAGTCACCGACGTCGAGCACCACGAGCTTTGCGCCGTTCAGCGTCTCGGCCCTCGCGACCAGCGCGTTCGCGGTCTGATCGACACCGCTCTTTTGCAGCGACGCGAGCTGCTTCTCGAGACGCTCGCGTGACTCCGCGATCTGGATCACGGCCTCGGGGAGCCGGGCCGGCGGCACCTTCAGCGCCACGGAAGCGCGATCGACCCGGTCGCGCATCTCGTGCACCTCGCGGAGAGCGCCCTCACCGGTGACAGCCTCGATGCGGCGCACGCCGGCGCCGATGGACTCCTCCTTCGTGATCAGGAAGAGACCGATGTCGCCGGTGCAATGACAGTGCGTGCCACCGCACAGCTCGCGCGACGTCGGCCCGGCTTCCACCACGCGCACCTCATCGCCGTACTTCTCGTCGAAAAGGTGGGTCGCGCCGGACGCGAGCGCGTCCTGCAGGGGCATCGCCTGCGCGTGGACGCTGGCATTCGTGAGGATCGCGTCGTTGACCTCATCCTCCACGCGCCGCAGCTCTTCAGCGCTGAGCGCGCGACCGAACGTGAAGTCGAATCGCAGGTTCGGTGCATGGACGAGCGAGCCGGCCTGATGCACGTCCTCGCCGAACAGGCGCCGCAGCGTCGCGTGCAGCAGATGCGTCGCGGTGTGGTTGCGCATCGTGTGGCGCCGCGACTCCTCGTCGACCTGCGCGCGCGCCGGCGCGCCCATGCGCAGCACGCCGTCGACCACCTTGGCGCTCATGACGATGACCGACGCTGCCGCTGTCTGCGTGTCGGCGACGAGCGCTCGGCCTTCGGATGTCGTGATGTCCCCGCGGTCGCCGACCTGGCCACCGCCCTCCGGATAGAAAGGAGTGCGGTCGAGGACGATCTCGACGTCCTGACCCTCGCGAGCCTCGTCCACTCGCTGCCCGCCAATGACCAGGGCACGGATAGCGGCGTCGGAGGCGAGCTCGGTGTACCCGGTGAACGTGCTCGCGAGGCTCTCCTTCTCGTGCAGGTCCGCGTAGAACTGGCCGAAGCGCATCGCGTCCTGCGAGAACTTCGCGGCCGCGCGTCCGCGTTGGCGCTGGGCCTCAAGGAGCCGCTTGAACCCCGCCTCGTCCACCCGGAGCCCAGCCGCGGTCACGAGCTCGCGCGTCATCTCCATCGGGAACCCGAAGGTGTCGTACAGCCGGAACGCGGTGTCCCCGTCGATCTCGGCCCGGCGGCCGTCCTTCGCGGCGGCGATCGCGGCGGTCAGTTGCTCCATCCCGCTCGTGAGCGTGCGCTCGAACTTCTCCTCCTCGGCACCGATGGTCTCCGAGATGCGCTCCCGTGCCGAGGTGAGCTCGTGATAGTGCTTCTGCATCGACTTCACGACCTCACCGGCGACCTGGGTGATCGCTCCGGTCTTGAGGTCGAGGCGGCGGGCGTGGAGCGCCGCCCTGCGGATGAGCCGGCGCAGCACGTAGCCCCGGCCCTCGTTCGAGGGCGCGATCCCGTCCGCGATGAGGAACGCCGCGGCGCGCGCATGCTCGGCGACGACGCGCATCGACACGTCGCGGGCGCTGTCAGCGCCGTATTTCGTCCCGGTCAGCGTCTCAATCCGTTTCATCAACGGCTGGAAGAGATCGGTCTTGAAGGTGTCCGTGACGCCCTGCAGGACCTGCGACGTCCGCTCGAGCCCGGCGCCGGTGTCGATGTTCCGCTTGGACAGCGGGACGAGGGTGCCGTCCTCCTTGCGGTCGTACTGCTGGAACACGAAGTTCCAGATCTCGAGGTACCGGCCGCAATTCTCGCCGGGATCGCAGGTGTGCGGGCGCGCGTTCGGCTGCGGTCCGCGGTCGACGAAGACCTCGCTGCATGGGCCGCACAGGCCGGTGGCGCCCGGGGACCAGAAGTTCGTGTCGTCGCCCTTCGCGAGGTTGCCCAGGCGGAAGACCTTCTCCGGCGGGAGGAGCTTCAGCTCCTTGGTCCAGATGTCGAACGCCTCGTCGTCGTCGAAGTAGACGGTGGCGACAAGCGTCTTCGGATCGATCTCGAACTGCGTCGTGAGGAGCTCCCAGCCCCAGCCGATCGCTTCTTTCTTCCAGTAGTCGCCGATCGCGAAGTTGCCGAGCATCTCGAAGAAGGTGTTGTGGTAGGTGTCGGTGCCGACGACGTCGAGGTCCGTCGTCCGGAAGCATTTCTGGACCGTGACCAGGCGCTTCGCGGGCGGCTGCTTCTTCCCGAGGAAGTACGGCACGATCGGCTGCATGCCGGCGCTCGTGAACAGGACGCTCGGGTCGTCCTTCAGGACGAGCGGCGCGCTGGGCAGCCGGTGATGGCCCTTCTCCTCGAAGAACTTGATGAACCGCTCGCGGATCGTCTGGCTGTCTACTGCGCAGTCCCTTTCACGCAACGAAAAACGCGGGTCACGGTCGGACGACCGGCTCCCGCGTTCCCCGTAGAAAAGGATAAAGGACTAGCTGGACTTCGAGGCGCTTCCTCCGGTCGTGCCGCCCGACCGCCCGCTGCCGGCGCTGTCCCACTGCTTCTTCGCGTCTTCGAGGATCTCGCGTCCCTTGACTGACACGTCGTCAGCGATCTTCTGCGCGATGCGCTGGAGGTCGTCGGCGCGCTTCTTCAGCTCGTCCGCGCGCAGCTGGAGCTCCTCACGCGTGCTGTCGCCGGGCTTCGGTGCGTACAGCAACGCTCCGATCGCGCCGAGCAAGAGACCAATTACGAACCCCATGTCGTTACTCCCTGAGTCCTTCTAGGACCGCGACCGCTACCGAGGCAAGAGCCGCGCCAGCGCAGGCGGACAGTACCTGCGCCTCTCCGAGCGTACCCGTCCTCCAGCCGCTGATCTCCCCGAGCGTCTGCGCCGCGAGCACCGCGGCGGCCGAGAGGACCCAGGCGGCGGCCATGCCCTTGGGGCGGCCGAGCAGGGCGCGGACCGCCGCGGGGACGCCGATCGCGACGAGCGCGAGCGGGACCAAGGCCGGCGGCAGATCAGTCCGCCGCGGCCGGGGCACCCGCGGGGCCGGTGACCGGCCGGCGCTCGCGCCGGAGCCGCGTCGGCAGGGCGAAGAGCGTGATCGCACCGGAGGCGCGCGCGAGCTCCGGGTCGAGCTCGCCGACCGGCATGCGGACGAGTGCCGCGAACGCGAAGAGCGGGAGCAGGAAGAAATAGGAGAACAGGCTGCGATAGGCGAAGAAGAGCGGCAGCGTCGCGAGCACCACGCCGAGCTCGGGGCTCGAGCGACGCGCCCGCCACGCGGCGGCCAGGCAGATCACGAAGGCCCCCGCTTCGAGGGCCGCGTAGACAGGCGGGGCCCACAGCGGCAGCACGTCGTTCAGCACGAGGAAGATGATGCCCGCACCGCGCGGGAACATCGGATCGGCGATCGGCGCCGTGACCCCGGCGAGCCACGCATGCGGATCCGCGATGATGAACGGCAGATTCGTGATCGCGAAGACGGCGGCCGCCTCCGCGCCTTTCCGGAGCGCGACCTTCCACCCGTGGCGGGTCGCGATCGCGATCACATAGAACGGCCCGAAGAACCACGCGATCTGCTTCGTCGCGCAGGCCACGCCGAAGAGCAGTCCGCTCCAGCGCTTCTCGCGCCACAGCCAGGCCGCGACGAGGGGCAGGGCGTACAAGGGGTCGGCGCTCCCGCCGACGGTGAAAGCCGTGAGGCTCGCGGCACCGAGGAGGCCGGTGAGCACGAACGGTCGCAGCCCCAAGGGCGCGCGCAGCAGCACGAGCGCCATCGCGGCGCCGAGGCACAGCAGATAGAGAACGTTCGTGTCCCACCCGAGCGCGACCCACGGCGCGATGAGCACGAACGAAAGCGCCGGATACGACGGCTTCGACTCGAACTCGACGTTCTGTTGGCTGGTGTGGCTCTGGCTGGCCCACACGGCCTCGAGCTCGCTGTCACTCGGATAGTTGCCGTCGCGAGCGAAGAGACCCTGGCGCAACGGCGTCGTCCGGTCCGGGCCGATCCCCAACCGCGCGTAGCAGGTGTACACGTCGAGCTCCGCGTACGGGTCGCTGCCGTCGAGGAACAGCTGGGCCGCGCACGCGTTCAGGGCGATCGCGTCGTTGTGGTACGGCGTCCAGTCGGCGGCGCGCTGGCGCGGCGCGGCGAACAGCCACGACGCGCCGACGAGCGCCATGCCGCACACCACGAGCCACGCGATCCGGTGCAGCCGGACGTAGCGGACCGACGGCGTGCGTGCCTCGCCGCGGCCGTCGCCGACGAGGGAGAAGACGAGCATCGTGATGCTCGCGGCGATGCCGACGACGACGAGGACGGCACCGGACGCGCTCGGGCGCTCGATCACCATGGCGTTCACGAGCCCGGCGTAATAGAGGGCCGATCCGGCGAGGCTGATGGCGACCACACGGATGAGGAGGCGCACGGGACCTAGTCCGTCAGCGGGCGGTCGACCACGCCTCCGCCGATGACCTCGTCATCGCGGTACAGGACAGCAGCCTGGCCCGGCGCCACGAGAGCGGCCGTGGCGAGCTGGAGGATGGCGGCGCCGCGGTCCATCGACATGCGGACCTCGGCGGCAAGCGGCGTGCCCCGATACCGCAGGACGGCATCCGCGGTGAAGAACGGGGCCGGTGGCGCGTCCGCGGTGAAGGTGACATCGCGGAGCGCGTAGGTCCGGGTCGCGATCTCATCCTTGCGCCCGACCACCGCCGCGCCTCGCTCGGGCTCCAGGCGCAGGACGTAGAGCCGCTCGCCCGTCGCCACGCCGACGCCGGCGCGCTGTCCGACGGTGAGCCCGCCGATCCCGGCATGGGCGCCGATGACGCTCCCGTCCGCGCGCTCGATCGGCCCCGCGACGAACGCCTCGGGCGCACGCTCGCGCACGAAGTCCCGGTAGTCGCCGCCGATGAAGCAGATGTCCATGCTCTCGGCCTTCGCGGCATTCGGGAGCCCGAACCGCGCCGCGAGAGCCCGGGTCTCGCCCTTGTCCGCGAGCTCCCCGATCGGGAGCTCCAGCGACGCGAGCTCCCGCTGCCCAAGCATGTAGAGCGCGTACGACTGGTCCTTGTTCGCGTCGTGCGCGCGAAGCAGCCGGCGGCGCCCGGAGGGATCGGTGGCCACGCGCGCGTAATGACCCGTCGCCAGCCGCGACGCGCCGAACTTGCGGGTGACGTCACCAAGGAGCGCTTCGAACTTCACGTAGCCATTGCAGGCGACGCACGGGTTAGGCGTCTCGCCCGCTGCGTAGGACCGGACGAAGCGGTCCACGACCTCGCGACCGAACACCTCCGCGTAATCGAGGGCGTAGAACGGGATGCCCAGGTGTCCCGCCGCGCGGCGCGCGTCCTCTCCCGCGTCGTCGGTGCCACAGCAGCGTGGCGCGTCACTCGCGGTCCCACCGGGGACCAGCCGCATCCACACGCCGACGACGTCCTCTCCCCGCTCACAAAGAAGCGCCGCGGCCAGCGCCGAATCCACGCCGCCGCTCATCGCGACGAACACGCGGTCGCTCACGCCGTCGCCCGGACGCGCGCGTCGATCAAGGCCGCCCTGAGCGCGCCGATCGCCATGAGCGCACACGCCTCCTTCCGCGCAGGCAGCCCGCCGAGCGCGTTCAGGATGTCGGCCGGCTCGAGCCGCGCGGCGTCCGCCACCGGCAGCCGTGCCGCCAACTCGGTGAGCACCGATGCCGACGCGATCGCCGCCGTGCAGCCGAAGGTTCGAAATCGGATCTCTTGGACGTGGCCGTCGGAGATGGCCACCGTGATAGTGGTGCGATCGCCGCACGACGGGTTCGCATCTGCACCCGTGCCACTCGGATCCGACAGCGTCCCCGCGTTCCGCGGCCGCGTCAGATGGTCGAGCGCACGGTCGGTGTAATGATCGGGCTCGTTCACGCCGGCACGGGGGCGCCGGAGGCGGTGCGGAGCCGGGCGACGATGGGCGGAAGCGCATCGAGGAAGTGGTCGACGTCGGCCACCGTCGTCTCGCGGCCGACGGTGATCCGGAGCGAGCCCTGCGCCAGGTCGCGCTCCAGCCCGAGCGCCAGCAGCACGTGCGACGGATCGGTGTTGCCGCTCGTGCACGCCGACCCGCTCGAGACGCTGAAGCCCTCGAGGTCCAGCGACACCACGAGCGCTTCGCCCTGGGTGCCGCGGAAGCAGAACGAGGCATTGTTCGGGAGCCGCTCGGTCGGGTGGCCGGTGAGCGTCGCGTCCGCGATCCGGGACGTGATGCCGGCGATGAGCCGGTCGCGGAGTGCCGCTTGCCGCGCGGACTCGGCCGCGCGCTTGGCGCTCGCGATGCGCATCGCCGCACCCAGGCCGGCCACGCCGGCGACGTTCTCCGTTCCGGTGCGCCGCCCCTTCTCCTGCCCGCCGCCCGTCTGCACAGTCGCGATGCGCGTGCCCGTGCGAACGTAGAGCGCTCCGACGCCCTTCGGCCCGTAGAACTTGTGGGCGTTCACGCTCAGTAGATCCACCGGCAGGACCCGAACGTCGATCTCGAGGGCGCCGACGGTCTGGACCGCGTCGCTATGGAAGACGACCCCGGCGTCCCGGCAGAGCGCGCCGATCGCCGCGATGGGCTGCAGCGTCCCGATCTCGTTGTTCCCGTGCATGACGGAGACGATCGCCGTGCGGCCATCGATCGCGGCGCGCACCGCATCCGGGGACACCCGGCCGTCTCGATCGACGGCGAGCACCGTCACCCGCGCCTGGCCGTGGGCCTCGAGGTCGTGGGCCGTGTCGAGGACGGCGTGATGCTCGATCGCCGTGGTCACGATGCCGTCGGCCTCACCTTCGTGGGCCTTCAGCACCCCGCGGAGCGCGAGGTTGTCGGCCTCGGTGCCGCCTGAGGTGAAGACGATCTCCCCTGGCTCGGCTCCGATGGCGGCTGCGACCTCCTCGCGGGCCCGGTCCACGAGCGCGCGGGCTCGCCGCCCCTCGGCGTAGATGCTCGAAGGGTTCCCGGGGACCTCACGGAGGACCTGCGCCATGAGCTCGGCGACCTCCGGGTCGACCGGGGTCGTGGCGGCATGGTCGAGATAGACGCGCCGCATGAGGGAAGTCTAGGCGCGGATCAGGTCAGCGCTTGGGTCGAGCGCGGAGGGCGGAGCCGATCTTCTGGAACTCCTGGCCGATGCGCACCTTCTGGCGCAACGTCACGACGCCCGGCCCCTTGCCCGCCTCCAAGCGTCGGTTGATCTGTCGGAAAGACGCGAGCATGGCCTTGACCTCGGGATGGGGCGGTGCGCTCCGGTCGCCAGATATGCGACCCACCAGTCGAGCGAACTCGCGCAGCTCACGAACGAGCTCCCGGGCCAGGGCTCGATCGGCGACGTTGAACGGCATCGGCGGAAATCTAGCACGGGTCCGCTAGTGTCACCGCGGTGGCCGAGCTGCCCGTAGGCACGCTCACCTTCCTGCTCACGGATCTTCAGGGTTCGACGCGGACGTGGGAGGCCCACCCCCGCGCCATGCGCACGGCGATGGTGCAGCACGACGCGATCGTCTACGGCGCCGTCGAGCGAAGCGCCGGCACCATGGTCGAAAGCGGCCGGGAGGGTGACAGCGTCCTCGCGGTCTTCGCCCGCCCTCGGGACGCCGCCGCCTGCGCGCTCGAGATCCAGCGCGCGTTCCGGTCGACCGGATGGCCCGACGATCTGCGGCTGGCGATCCGGATCGCCCTGCACACCGGTGAGGTGGAGCTCCGCGGTGGCCACTATTTCGGCCCTCCACTCAACCGCTGCGCGCGTTCGCTCGCGCTGTGCCATCCCGGCCAGACCGTGGTCACCCTTGCGACCCGAGAGCTGTTGGCCGAAGACGGTCCGCCCGGCGTCGAGCTGACGGACCTCGGGATCCACCAGCTGAAGGATCTCAAACGCTCGGAGCATCTCTTCCAGCTCACGGACCTCGATCGGCCGGAGCAGTTCCCGCCGGTCCAGGCACGGCGGGAGTACAAGTCGAATCTCCGTGCCCTCCTGACGAGCTTCGTCGGCCGACGCCGCGAGCTCGCCGAGCTTCGGGATCTTGAGGCCCGCACGCGACTCCTCACCTTGACCGGCACCGGCGGTGCCGGCAAGACCCGCCTCGCGAAAGAGCTGGCCCTCGAAGTGGCCGACGACATGACCGGCGGGGCCTGGCTCGTCGAGCTCGCTCCAGTGTCGGATCCGCGGCTCGTGGCTCGGACCGTGGCGACGGTCCTTGATGTCGAAGAGCAGCAGGGCCGTCCGCTCATCGACACCCTTGCCGAACGCTGCGGGGAGAGCCCGATGCTGCTGCTCTTCGACAACTGCGAGCACCTGCTGACCGCGTGCGCGGAGCTCGCGGAGGCACTCCTGGGACGGTGTCCCGGTCTCCGCCTCGTCGCGACGAGCCGAGAGCCACTCAACATCGGCGGTGAGGTCACCTGGCGGGCGCCGTCGCTCGCGGCGGACGAGGGGATCGCGCTCTTCGTGGACCGCGCACGATCTCGCTCGCCCGGATTCGAGCTGACCGATCAGAACGCTGACGCGGTCGCGCGCATCTGCCGCACGCTCGAGGGCATCCCGCTCGCCATCGAGCTTGCCGCAGCGCGCATCGCGATGCTGACGCCCGGGGAGATCGCACGGCGCCTCGACACCGATCTCGCGCTGCTGGCCGGCGGGAGCCGGACCGCATCGCGCCGCCAGCAGACGCTCGAGGCGACCATCGACTGGAGCTACGAGCTCCTGTCGGACGACGAGCGCACGCTCCTTCGCCGGCTCGCGGTCTTCGCCGGCCAGTTCTCGCTCGAGGCGGCGGAGTCGGTGTGCGCGAGCGCCGACCTACCAAGAGCCTCGATCCTCGAGCACCTGTCGCAGCTCGTGGCGAAGTCACTGGTCCAGCGGATCGGCGATCGTTACGCCTGTCTCAACACGATCCGCACGTACGCGCGCGCGAAGCTAGTCGACGCCGGCGAGGTCGACGCGGTCAGCAGCCGGCACGCGAGCCACTGCCTCGAGCTCGCATCATCTCGCCGTCCGGGAGCCCTCGCGACGTGGCTCGAGAGGGTCGACATCGACTACGACGACCTTCGGGTGGCACTCGGTTGGTGCGCGGCCTCCGAGCCCGAGACCGGAGCACGGCTCGCGGCTGCGCTGTACGAGTTCTGGTTGATCCGTGGCTACGTCTTGGAGGCACGAGCCTCGCTCGACCAGGTCGCCGCGCGGCTCCCCACCGGCTCGGTGCTGCGGTCGCGGGCATTGCTCGACGCCGGCGTCTTCGCCTACACCGCCGGAGCTCCTGACGTCGCGCTGGTCCGCATCCGCGAAGGCCTCACGATCGCGCGGACCGCCGGCGACGCTGACCTGGTGGCGCGAGGCCGCATCGACGAAGGAGGAGTGATGCTCGCCGGGGGTGCGCTCGAGCCGGCGACCTATGCCCTCGAGGAAGCCCTGGTGATCGCGCGGCGGACCGGGAACGGCCGCCAGGAAGCCGAGGCCCTGCACCACCTCGGCGTGCTGGCCAGCCTGCGGGGTGATCTCGCCGTTGCGCGGTCACGTTTCGGCGAGAGCCTTGATCTACGGCGGCGCCTCGGTGTCCGAGACGAGTCGGGAACGACGCTCGCGTTGCTCGCCGTGGCCATGATCCAAAGCGGCGATCTCGTCGCGGCACGCGCCGCCATCCTGGAGGCATTGCGCGTCGCACAGGCACTGCGCGATCGCCGCGCCGCATGGTCACTGGATGTCCTCGCCTGTCTGGCGGCCCTGGAGGGCAACGCCGAGCGCGCCCTCCGGCTCGGGGGCGCCGCGGAGGCCACGTTCGAGTCGACGGCGGTTCGTCCCGCGGCACCGTGGCGTCGGTTCACCGAACCGTTGATGGAGCGGGCACGCCAGCTTCTTGGCCGGGAGGCAGCGGATCCCGCATGGGAGTCAGGACGCGGCCTCACGTTCGAGGAGGCCTTGAGCTACGCGATCGCGGGCGAGGCCGGGCCCGCGAACTCTTCGTAGACGGCGAGCGAGATCCGCGCGAGCGCACCGTCGTCGTCAACGTTGTCTCGAGCCAGCTCGCGGGCGAAGAGCGCGATGACATACGGCCCGTTCGGCGCGTAGACGATGCCGACATCGTTCCGGAGGCGCCGGTACGAGCCGGTCTTGTGCGCGACGACCGTGCCCTTGGGGAGCAGCCCGGGGACCCGGGTCCCCGACTGGATGCGCTTCATCAGCTCGATGATCGCGGTGCACGCGTCGGGATCGAGGATGGCCCGCGATTCGATGAGCTCGAGCAGCCGGCACATGTCGGCCGGGGTCGTGCGGTCGGCCTGGTCGGGGATCATCGACCGTCCGCCGCTGCCCGCCGAGAGCCGCAGCTGCGTGCGGAGCTCCTCGTAGCCACCCGGCTTCGAGTGATCCATGTCGACGAGCTCCATGAGCATCTCGCGGATGTCGAACGGCGCGCGGATGCTCGATAGCCCGAGCCGGTCCATCGTCGCCTCGATCCGGGCCTTGCCGACACGGTGGAACAGGAGATCCGTCGCGGTGTTGTCGCTCACCGACATCATCAGGACCGAGAGGTCGCGCAGCGTCGGGTCGAGGCCGTCGTCGAGGTACTGCAGCACGCCGGATCCCGCGACCTTCGTCTCGTCCCGGTAGACGACCCGCTCGGAGAGATCGATCCGCCCGGCGATGGCATCCTCGTACACGGTCACGAGCAACGGGAGCTTGATCACCGACGCCGTCGGGAAGAGCTCGTCCTCGCGATACCCGATGTGCCGTCCGGTGGCGAGCTGCGTCGCGGCGACACCGACGATGCCGCCGGTGGCGTCCGCCAGGCGCTCGATCTCCGACGCGACGGTGTCGATGCTCACGCCGTCGGCGGCTTGGTGACCACGCGTAGGCCGAGCTCCTCGAGCAGCTTCGGGTCGACCTCCGCGGGCGCGTCGAGCAGCGGGTCGTACCCGGTCTGGGTCTTCGGGAACGACTGCACCTCGCGCACGTTCTCCGTTCCGGCGAGGCTCATCACGAGCCGATCAATCCCCGCGCCGACGCCGCCGCTCGGCGGGGCGCCGTACTCCAAGGCATCGAGCAACGCGCCGAAGCGCGTCGCGGCGTCCACCTTCGAGACACCCATCTGCGCGAAGACGCGCTCCTGTACGGCCCGCTGGTAGATGCGCACGCTGCCGCCGAAGATCTCTTTGCCGTCGATCACGAAGTCGTATTGCTTCGAACGCGCTTTCTCCGGATCGCTGTCGAGCAACGCGAGATCCCGATCGGTCAGCGGCGCGCAGAACGGGTTGTGGGCGAACGTCCAGCCGCCCTCGGGGGTGCGCTCGACGAGCGGGAAGTCCGTGACCCACAGCGCGTAATGCTTCGTCGGGTCGGCGAGGCCGAGCTCGGGGCCGAGACGCTCACGCAATACGCCGAGCGAGACGCTCGCCGTGTGATGCCTGTCCGCGACGACGAGGAGCAGATCCCCGTCCTTCGCGCCGGATCCTGACCGGAGCGCCTCGAGCTCGGCCGGCGTCAGGAACTTCGCGACCGGCGAGCGGACCTCGCCGCCCGCGAACGCGAACGAGGCGAGCCCCTTCGCACCCCTCGTCTTCGCGAGGGCTTGCCAGGCATCGATGTCCTTCCTGGTCGCGTCGGCCTTCCCCGGTAGGACCAGCCCGCGCACCGCTCCCCCCGAGTCGATGACCGAGCGGAATGCGTTGAAGGCCGTTGCGCGGAGGACGTCGGTGAGGTCAACGAGCTCCAGGCCGAAGCGCAGGTCCGGCCGGTCGATGCCGTAGCGGCGGATCGCCTCCTCGTACGTCATGCGCGGGACCGGCGTCTGAGCGA
Organism: Candidatus Limnocylindria bacterium; assembly: GCA_035937095.1. Classification (GTDB taxonomy): domain Bacteria; phylum Chloroflexota; class Limnocylindria; order P2-11E; family P2-11E; genus UBA4735. Next base: position 304 of record DASYVN010000094.1, on the reverse strand, counting down.
GGGGCTTACGCCCGAACACGCGGAAGATATCGGTGTACAGCGCCTCGAGCGTCGACATGACGTCCTCGCGGTCGACGAAGCTCATCTCGAGGTCGAGCTGAGTGTGCTCGTAGACCCGGTCGGCGCGAGGATCCTCATCGCGGTAGCAGTGCGCGATCTGGAAGTACTTGTCGATACCACCGACCATGAGGATCTGCTTGAACTGCTGCGGCGATTGCGGCAGCGCCCAGAACTTCCCCGGGTAGTAGCGCGACGGCACGACGAAGTCGCGTGCACCGGTCGGATCGGAGCGGATCATCGTCGG
>DASYVN010000093.1:0-3154 GCA_035937095.1 Candidatus Limnocylindria bacterium | reverse complement strand
CTCGTCGGGCAAGCCATTCGACCAGATCGAGATCCCGTTCGGGCTCATCATCGCGCTCGACCACGCCATCTTCGTCGGCACGATGACCAACGTCCTGTTCGGCGTGCTCAGCCAGGCGACGTCGGACCGGGCACGCGTCTGGGTCTGGGCTGACCAGCTCGTGTTCTGGCTGCTGAACGCAGGCGTCGCGGTGTTCATCGTCGTCCTCATCACCGGCGCGACCGACCTTGAGCGCTTCACCGCGCCGGTCATGGGCCTGGCGGTATATCTCGGGATCGCGACGTTCACGCTCCGACTCCGGGCACAGCCGGAGCCCGCGACGGTGGCCACCCCCGCGTAGCAACACCGCGTGCGGACGGCCGGAGCGGATCCGGCCGTCCGCTATACTTTTCCTACGTCGTGTCGGGCGGACACGGCGACTTTTTCTGTACGGATGGTCCTCGACCGTGTACGCAGTCGTCCGCACCGGTGGCAAGCAATACCGCGTCGAAGAGGGAGCGATCCTGACCGTGGCCACCCTCGAGGGTGAGCCGGGGAAGGAAGTCACCTTCGGCGATGTTCTGCTCCTGGCGGACGGCGACGCCGTCAAGGACGCGGCCACGGCGAAGGTCACCGGCGAGATCGTGAGCCACGGGAAGGGCGAGAAGATCATCGTCTTCCGTTACAAGAACAAGACCCGCTCCCGCAAGCGCACCGGTCACCGGACCAAGACCACGACCGTCCGAATCACGAAGATCGAGGCATAAGAGATGGCTCACAAAAAAGGCGCGGGCTCGACCCGCAATGGTCGCGACTCCGCCGGGCAGCGGCTCGGTGTCAAGGAGTACGCGGGAAGCATCGTCGACGCGGGCGCGGTCCTCGTGCGCCAGCGCGGCACCAAGCTGATCGCCGGCGAGAACGTCGGCGTCGGCAAGGATCACACGTTGTTCGCGCTCGTCGCGGGCACCGTCAGGTACAGCCCGGCACGGGACGATCGCCGCAAGGTGAACGTCCTCCCCACCGCGAACTAAGGAGACCCAGCGATGAAAGCGAAGATCCACCCCCAGTACGTCGAGGCCACGGTCACGTGTGCCTGCGGCAACAAGTTCAAGACCGTGAGCATGAAGCCGGAGCTCCACGTGGAGGTCTGCGCGAAGTGCCACCCGTTCTTCACCGGCAAGCAGCACCTCATCGACGTCCAGGGCCGCGTCGAGCGCTTCAACAAGCGATATGGCCAGAAGGCGGAGCAGCCGGCCGCTTCCGAGACCGCTCCGTCGCGTTAGCGCCCGCGTGACCTCGGGCCATCATCAAGGTGGCCTCGAGGTCGTCGTCGGGAGCATGTTCAGCGGCAAGAGCGAGGAGCTCATCCGTCGCGTGAAGCGCGCGGTGATCGCGCGCCGCACGGTCCAGGTCTTCAAGCCGTCGATCGACGACCGCTTCGGCATCGAGCTCGTGCGTTCTCACGACGGCGACACGTTCGTCGCCCGCCCGGTGCGCTCGAGCGCGGAGATCCTCCCGCTCCTCTCACCCGAGACCAGCGTCGTCGGCGTCGACGAGGTCCAGTTCTTCGACCCCGGTATCGTCGGCGTCGTGCGCGAGCTCGTCGCGAACGGCCGGCGCGTCATCTGCGCCGGCCTCGACCTCGATTTCCGCGGCGAGCCGTTCGGGCCTGTCCCGACGCTCCTGGCCCTCGCCGAGCGCGTCGACAAGCTCGAAGCGATCTGCGTCGTGTGCGGCGAGCCCGCCACCCGTACGCAGCGCATCGTCAACGGTGTGCCCGCCTACTACGACGATCCGATCATCGTCATCGGCGCGCAAGAGGCGTACGAGGCGCGTTGCCGCACGTGCCACACGGTGCCGCGTCGCGCACCCGTGCGAGCATGAGCGCGAAACCCACGAACTATGGAGGCCAGGCGGTCATCGAAGGCGTGATGATCCGCGGCCGGCGCACGATCGCGCTCGCGTGCCGAAAGCCGGATGGGACGATCTATCGGTACCGCGAGCCGCTCGCTTCTCCCCTGTTGACCTCGAACGTCGCCCGCGCGCCATTCGTGCGCGGCGTCGTCGTGCTGTGGGAGTCACTTCGGTACGGGTTGCGCATGCTCATGCGCTCCGCGGACGTCCAGCTTGCCGTAGAGGACCGCCGGTCGACCGGCGGTAGCTCCGCGGTCATGCTCATCGGGCTCGCCGTCGCCCTCGTTCTGTTCATCGGCATCCCGTACGTCGCGACCGGCTTCCTTCGTGCGATGATCCCGTCGACGCTGTGGCTGAACATCGCCGAGGGGTTGTTCCGCCTGGCGCTCCTGCTCGGCTACCTGGTGGCGATCTCGTTGCTTCCAGAGATCCGCCGGGTGTTCGCCTATCACGGCGCCGAGCACATGACGATCCACGCCTTCGAGCACGGCGATCCGCTCGACGCCCGGCACGTCGCGCCATATCCGACCGCCCATCCCCGCTGCGGGACCGCGTTCCTGCTGTTCGTCGTGGTCATCGCCATCGCCGTCTTCGCCTTCGTGCCGCGGATCGGTCTCATCGTCGATCTGGTCGTGCGGCTCGCGCTCCTGATCCCGGTGGCCGCGATCTCGTACGAGGTCCTGCGGTTGGGCGCCGGTCACGAGGACAATCCGCTCATGCGGCTAGCCATCGGACCAGGCCTGCTCCTCCAGGCGATCACCACCCGGCGGCCCGACGAGCCGATGATCGAGGTCGCCATCGCATCGCTCGAGGAAGCCCTCGCGGGAGATGCGGCCGCATGACCGAGCTGTCGGACAAGCTCCGCGCCCGCCTGTCGCAGATCGAGTCGCGTCACGAGGAGCTCGGCCGGGCGATGAGCGATCCGAGCGTGACCGGCGACCGCGACAGGCTGCGTGCGGTCGGCCAGGAATACTCCCAGCTCGAGGACATCGTCGGCACCATCCGGCGGCTCCGGGACGCGGAGAAGCGCGTCGCCGACGCGCGCGAGCTACAGCAGGGCGATGACGCCGACCTCCACGATCTCGCGCGCGAAGAGGAAGGGACGGCGTCGCTCGAAGTCGATCGCTTGACCGGCACGCTGCGCACACAGCTCATCCCGCGCGATCCGCTGGACGACAAGAACGTGATCGTCGAGATCCGCGCCGGCGAGGGCGGGGAAGAGGCCGCACTGTTCGCGGGTGAGCTCTACAAGATGTACCTG
>DASYVN010000092.1:0-7500 GCA_035937095.1 Candidatus Limnocylindria bacterium | reverse complement strand
CTGCGACCGTCGCGCGCCATCGGGCTCGGCCTCCTCGTGACGTTGAGCGCGCTGCTCGCGCTCGCGGCCGCGCGGCCGCTGGCGGGGATCTTCCGCGGCGCCACGTCGGCGCAGCTCGGCGACGCATTCCCCTTCTTCGTGGCGATCGTCGCGGCCACGAGCTTCGTGTTCGGCATCGCATACGCGTTCATCACCGTCCCGGCCATGACGATGCTCCAAGAGGAGCTGCACGACGAGATCCGCGGCCGCATCTTCGGGGTCCTGAACATGCTCGTATCGGTCTTCAGCTTCGCGCCGCTGCTCCTGGTCGGCCCGGTCGCGGACGCGTATGGCGTCGCGCCGGTGTTCGTCGCCGGCGCCGCCGCCTGCCTCGTGGCATGGGTCGGCGGGCGAGCGTCGCGCGGTCATGTCCGGGTCGGGGCGGCGCGCGGAATGTGACCGGTGATGCGGACAGGGCCGACTAGACTCGACCCTGCGTGAGCTCCGCCCGGGGCACCTACCTCCACTTCGTCGGCCGCCACCGCACCCAGCTCCTCCTCGGCACCCTGGCCGTCGCCGCTGGGTCGATCGCTGCCGTCGTACCGCCGCGCTTCATCGGCGAGATCGTGGACGGCCTGAACCACCGCACGACCCTGGACGTGATCATCCGTCTTGCGCTCTTCGCCCTGGTGTTCTCGGCTCTCGAGGCCGTGTTCCGCGCCGCCGGCCGGTACTTCATGATGAACACGTCGCGCTTCATCGAGTACGACATGCGCAACGACCTGTTCGCACACCTCCAGCGCATGCACCTTGGCTACTTCCAGCATCAGCGCATCGGCGACCTCATGGCGCGCATGACGAACGACCTGTCGGCGACGCGGATGATGCAGGGGCCCGGCGTCATGAACATCGTGTCGACGTCGATGACCTTCGCGTTCACGATCATCTCGATGCTTGGCGTGTCGCTGAAGCTCACGCTCATCTCGATCGTCCTCATGCCCCTCGTGTCCCTGACCTTCTGGTTCATCGGCCGCCGGGTCCACGTAAAGTTCGAGCGGCTGCAGGCCCAGTTCTCCGAGATGTCAACGACGGCGCAGGAGAACTTCTCGGGCATCCGCGTGGTCAAGGCCTTCTCCCAGGAGAACGCAGAGGTCGCCCGGTTCGCCGCGGTGAACGAGGAGTACGTATCGCGCGCCATCAATCTCCGGCGGATTGACGGCCTCATCTGGCCGACGATGTCCTTCATCCTCGGGCTCTCGGTCCTCGCGACGCTCTACGTCGGGGGGCAGGACGCGATCGAGGGACGGATGACGCTCGGCCAGCTCGTGCAGTTCGTGGCGTACCTCAACTTGCTTGCGTGGCCGATGATCGCGCTCGGCTGGGTCTCGAACCTCTTCCAGCAGGGCTGGGCCTCCCTGCAGCGACTTCAGGAGATCTGGGACGCCAAGCCCGACATCGTGGATCCCGCCGATGCCGCGACACACGCGATCCGCGGCGACGTCGAGTTCCGGAACGTCGGCTTCGCGTACGGTCCGGCGACCGTGTTGCGCGACGTGAGCTTCACGGTGCCCGCGGGTGGCTCGCTCGCGATCGTGGGGCACACCGGTTCCGGCAAGTCGAGCCTGGTGAACCTCATTCCGCGGCTGTTCGACGCGACGGCCGGCGAGATCCTCATCGATGGGGTCGACGTGACGCGCTACCCGATCGCGACGCTCCGCCGTGCGGTCGGCTACGTGCCCCAGGAGACGTTCCTCTTCAGCGTCCCGCTCCGCGACAACGTCGGCTTCGGCGTCGAGACCGCGCTCGAGGACCCGAAGCTCGACTGGGCCGGTGACGTCTCGCAGCTCAACAAGGACGTCGAGGACTTCCCGGCGCGCTTCGACACGATGATCGGCGAGCGCGGGGTGACCCTCTCCGGTGGTCAGAAGCAGCGAACGGCGATCGCTCGCGCGGTCGCGAAGGACCCGAAGATCCTGATCCTCGACGACGCGATGAGCGCCGTGGACACGTACACGGAGTCGGAGATCCTCCGCCGCCTCCGCGGCGTCATGCAGGAGCGCACGAGCATCGTCGTGGCGCACCGCATCTCGACGGTCAAGGACGCGGACGAGATCCTCGTCCTCGACGAGGGCCGGATCGCCGAGCGCGGCACCCATCGCGAGCTCCTCGAACGCAACGGCATCTACGCCCAGATGTACCGGCGCCAGTTGCTCGAGGCGGAGCTCGACGTGGACACCGAGCGCGAAGAGCATGAGCGACGCGTAAAGGCTGCGCACGAATCCACGCCGATGCGGTTCCGCACCCGCATGGGCGGTGACGGCATGGGCGAGAGCGCCTGATGGCGGGGTTCTTCCAGGAGGACGAGATCCTCGGCAAGGCGTACGACGCGCGGCTGATGCGGCGGCTGCTCGGCTATCTCAAGCCGTACCGCCGCCTCGTCGCGATCGCGTTCGTCCTGCTCGTATTCCTGTCCTTCGCCGACATCGCGCCGCCGATCATCACGAAGTTCCTCATCGACCAGGCCATCGCGCCGGCCGTCGCCGGCGAGATCCCCGCGGCCGAGGGCCTCCGGCTGCTCGTGCCGCTCGGCGCCGCGTACCTCGGGGTGCTGCTCGCATCGGCGGCCCTCCGGTACGGCCAGAACATCCTCACGACATACGTCGGTCAGCGCGCGATGTACGACCTGCGGGTCCAGCTGTTCGGTCACCTGCAATCGCTCTCGCTCTCGTTCTTCGACCGCAACCCGGTCGGCCGCCTGATGACGCGGATCACGAACGACATCGACGCGCTCACGGACATGGTGACCCAGGGCGTCGTATCGATCTTCGGCGACTTCCTGATGCTGATCGGGATCGCCATCGTGCTGCTGTTCCTCGATTGGCGGCTCGCGCTCATCACGTACGCCACGCTGCCGATCATCGTCGCGCTGACGTTCTACTTCCGGCACACGATGCGTGAATCGTTCCGGTCCATCCGCATCCGGCTGGCGCGGATCAACGCGTACCTGAACGAGAACATCAGCGGCATGTCGATCGTCCAGCTGTTCACCCGCGAGCCGCGGGCGTACAAGCAGTTCGATGAGCTGAACACCGACCTCCTCGAGGCGAACAAGGGTGCGATCAAGGCGATGAGCCTGTTCTTCCCCGCGGTGACCTTCACCCGCGCGGGAGCGGCCACGGCATTGTTCATCGCCGGCGGCTACTGGGCCCTCGGCGGCCAGATGACGATCGGGACGCTGCTGGCATTCTGGCAGCTTCTCGACCAGTTCTTCCGGCCGATCCAGGACCTGTCCGAGAAATACAACATCCTGCAGTCGGCGATGGCCTCGTCCGAGCGGGTGTTCCGGCTGCTCGACACGAAGGCCACGATCGTCGACGCGGTGCGTCCGGTGGTGCTCCCGAGCGTCCGCGGCGAGATCACCATGGAGAACGTCTCATTCGCGTACAACGAGAACGACTGGGTGCTCCGCGACGTCGACTTCAGGATTTCGGCGGGCGAGAGCGTGGCCATCGTCGGCGCGACCGGGGCGGGGAAGACCTCGATCATCAGCCTCATCTCGCGGTTCTACGACGTGCAGAAGGGCCGCATCCTCCTGGACGGCGTGGATCTTCGCGACCTCGCCCAGCGTGAGGTGCGCCGCCACGTCGGCGTGGTCCTCCAGGACCCGTTCATCTTCGCGGGTACCATCGCCTCGAATATCCGGCTCAACGAGACGGCCATCACCGACGAGCAGGTGCGGGCGGCGGCACGGTTCGTCAACGCGGACAAGTTCATCGACCGGCTGCCGGACCGATACGACACCGTGGTGACCGAGCGGGGCTCGACGCTCTCGGTCGGCCAGAAGCAGCTCCTCGCGTTCGCGCGCGCGATCGCGTTCAACCCGGAGATCATGCTCGTGCTGGATGAAGCGACGTCGTCGGTCGACACCGAGACCGAGCATCTGATCCAGGACGCGCTCCGCAAGCTCATGGTCGGGCGGACCTCGATCATCATCGCCCACCGGCTATCGACCATCCAGAACGTCGACCGGATCATCGTGCTGCACAAGGGTCGCGTCGCGGAGGTCGGGACGCACAAGGAGCTGCTGAACCAGCACGGCGTCTACCATCGCCTCTACGAACTCCAATACCGCGCTCACGAGGCGAGTGCTTCCGCATAGCACGGTCCTGGACCGTCGCGCGTTCCTCGTCGCGTCCGCTCGCATCGCCGCCTTCACCGCGCTGGCACCGCTGGCCGCCTGCACCCAGCCACCGGCACCGCTCGATCTCGACGGGGATCCGTTCACGCTCGGGGTCGCGTCGGGTGACCCGCTGGCGGACGCCGTGGTCCTGTGGACGCGTCTCGCCGTCGATCCGTTGAAGGGTGGCGGGATGGGCACATCGCCGGTCGACGTCGCGTGGATCGTGGCCCGCGACGAAGCGATGAACGATGTTGTGCGGAACGGAACGGCGACCGCCATTCCAGAGCTCGCGCATTCGGTCCATGTCGACGTCGCCGGACTTGAGCCGGACCGGGTGTACTGGTATCGATTTCGCACGCGTGGGATCGAGAGTCCGGTCGGCCGAACCCGCACCGCACCGACCCTTGGCTCCAGCCCACAGCAGCTGAAGTTCGCCTTCGCCTCGTGCCAGAACTACCTGCAGGGGTACTACACCGCGCACGCGGCCCTCGCGCGCGAGGATCTCCACGCGGTGCTGTTCCTCGGCGACTACATCTACGAGGGCGACGCGCGAGGTGACCGCGTGCGGGACTACGCGAAACGCGGATGGGCCTTCACCCTCGCGGATTACCGCGATCGGTACGCGCAGTACAAGATCGACAAGGATCTCCGTGCATCGCACGCGGCGTTCCCCTGGATCGTCACCTGGGACGACCACGAGGTCGAGAACAACTACGCCGGGGGCATCGACAAGGACGACACCAGGAACAAGCAGGCGATCTTCGAACGGACCAACGCCTATCAAGCGTTCTACGAGCACATGCCGATCCGAGGCCCGCGGCCGGCAGGCCCGGAGCTCAAGCTGTACCGCGCGCTGTCGTTCGGCGACCTCGCGACCTTTCACGTGCTTGACACGCGCCAGTACCGTTCGCCCGAGGTGGCGCTCTGCGCCGACAAGGATGCGACGCCGTCGGGATACTGCGCCGCGAGCCTCGACCCGAAGCGAACGATGCTCGGGGCGGATCAGCGGACGTGGCTGCTGAGCGGTTTGAACGTGTCGCGGGCCGCGTGGAATCTGGTCGCACAATCGGTCCGGTTCGCGCAGCACGACTCGAGCCCCGATCCGGCGACGCGCCACTTCGACGGCGTCGACAACTGGATGGGCTACGTCGCGGACCGCCAGACCGTCCTGGACCAGCTCGCGCGTACGAAGAACCCGGTGGTGCTCTCCGGCGATAGCCACGTGGACTTCGTCTACGACCTGAAGCGTGACTTCGGCGACCGCGCGTCGCCGACGGTCGCGACCGAGCTGCTCGGGACCTCCATCAGCTCCGAGGGCGATCCGTCCCCGGCCCAGACGCAGTTCGATCCGTCGGCGAAGAACCCGCAGCTGCGGTTCTTCGACAACCATCGCGGGTACGTGCGCTGCACCGTCGAACCGACTCGGCTGACAGCGGATTTCCGCGGGGTCTCCACCGTCCGGAGTCCGACCGCCACGGTCAGCACCGTCGCGACCTTCGTCGTCGACGACGGAAAGGCCGGCGCACATCGCGCCTGACGCCGTGGCACTGACCGCGGCTGACGCGCTCGAGATCGCGGTCGCCGCAGCGCGGTCGGCCGCGGCCGTCCTCCTCGAGCGCTTTCGCGGTCCTGCGGTCGGGGTTCGGAGCAAATCCACGGCGACGGACCTCGTGTCCGAAGCGGATGAGCGCGCGGAGCAGGCGGTCGTCGAGTTCATCCGCCGGCGCCGCCCGCACGACGCGCTGATCGCCGAGGAGGGATCGACGAACGAAGGGAAGAGCGGCGTCCGGTGGCTCGTCGATCCGCTCGACGGCACGATCAACTACCTCTACGGCCAGCCGCATTGGTGCGTGAGCGTCGCCTGCGCCGATGCGCAGGGAGCGATCGCCGGTGCGATCTACGATCCGTCGCGCGACGAGCTGTTCACGGCCGCGCGCGGCGGCGGCGCCCGGCTCGGCGGTCGCCCGCTCGCGGCGAGCACCGTCATCGACCCGGCCATGGCGCTTGTCGCCACCGGCTTCAGCTACGACGCGGACGAACGGGCCGCCCAAGCCGCAGTCCTCGCGCGCATTCGCCGGTACGGTGCGTGACATCCGCCGGGCGGGGTCGGCCGCACTCGATCTGGCGTGGGTCGCGGCAGGCCGAGTGGACGCGTACTTCGAGGTCTCGCGGTCGCCGTGGGACTCTGCGGCGGGCGAGCTTCTGGTGCGTGAGGCCGGTGGAGCGGTGACGTGGACCGACCACACCGAGATCGTCGCGTCGGGCCGCCCGCTGCACGCGCCGCTCATTGCGCTCCTGCGGGCAAGTCACGAAATAGCCAGCTAGACTGGGCCTTGGAATGGCGATCGATCAGAAAACCCCCACCGACGTCCATCCCATCGATTTCGAAGAGGACGTCGTCCAGCGGCGCCCGCTCACCACCCAGACCGGGATGGGCGGGCACGAGCCGCGGATGATCGCCGGCGTCACCGCCAGCGACGACAACATCGTCTTCACGTCCGTGAACATGCTCGTCAACTGGGCGCGCTCGCGCAGTCCGTGGCCCCTCGGCTATGGCCTCGCCTGCTGCGCGATCGAGATGATGGCGAGCGCGGCGTCGCACCACGACCTCGCGCGGTTCGGCGCCGAGGTCTTCCGCTCGAGTCCGCGCCAGGCCGACGTGATGATCGTGGCCGGCACGGTGACCCACAAGATGGCCCCGCGGCTGCGCCGGTTGTACGAGCAGATGCCGGAGCCCAAATGGGTCATTGCGATGGGCAACTGCGCAAGCTCCGGCGGCGAGTTCTGGGACAGTTATTCGACGCTCCAGGGCGTCGACACGGTGGTCCCGGTCGATGTGTACGTGCCCGGCTGCCCGCCTCGGCCCGAGGCGCTGACCGAGGGCGTCCTGCGCCTCCGCGAAAAGATCTTCAAGGGCGGGTGACACGGAACTGAGTACTTCCGTGCGCCCGGACGCGGCGAGCCGCGTCGCCCCGGCCGAGCCCCTTTCATCGGACATCAAGCTTCCGGTGATCGAGAGCGACGAAGGTCTCGAGACCGAGGAGCTCATCCTGAACATGGGCCCCCAGCACCCTTCGACGCACGGCGTGCTCCGGCTCGTGCTCAAGCTCCAGGGGGAGAAGGTCATCGAGTGCGTCCCAGTGATGGGGTACCTGCACCGGGGCCTGGAGAAGATCTTCGAGTGGCGCACGTTCCACCAGGGCATCCGCTACGCCGACCAGGCCGACTACGTCTCGAACATGCTCAACGAGCACTGCTACGCGGGTGCGATGGAGGCGATCGGGGGCATCGACATCCCCCGCCGCGCCGAGTACGTCCGTGTCATCGTCGACGAGATGTCG
>DASYVN010000091.1:0-1839 GCA_035937095.1 Candidatus Limnocylindria bacterium | reverse complement strand
GAGTCGAGCGCCGACATCGCGACCTTGAAGCCGTCGCCGACCTCGCCCAGCAGCGCGTCATCTCCCACCACCACCTCGTCGAGCGCGAGCGATGCCGTGTCGGACCCGCGCAACCCCATCTTGCCGTGGATCTCCTGCGTCGAGAACCCCTCCTGCTCAGGATCGACGAGGAAGCAGGCGAGACCGCGGTGCTTGAGCTCGGGGTCGGTCTGCGCGAAGACCAGCGCCACGCGCGCGTGGTTGCCGAGCGAGATGAACATCTTCTCTCCCGAGATCGACCAGCCGCCGTCGACCTTGGTCGCGCGGGTCTTCTGGTTGGCCGCGTCCGATCCCGTGTCTGGCTCGGTCAGTCCGAAGCAGCCGAGCCACTCGCCGGAGCAAAGCCTTGGCAGGTAATGCTCCTTCTGCTCCTCGCTCCCCCACCGCAGGATCGACGAGCAGACGAGCGAGGTCTGCACCGAGATGACCGTGCGCATGGCCGAGCAGCCGCGGCCGATCTCTTCGACCACGAGCCCGTAGGTGAGGTAGTCGAGCCCTGCTCCGCCGTAGTCGCGCGGGACGATCGCGCCGAGGTATCCCTGGGCGGCCATCTTGGCGACGAGATCGGTGTCGAAGTGGCTGTTGCGATCGTTGTCCCGGGCCCGCGGGACGATCTCGTTCTCGGTGAACTCGCGCGCCGTCTCGCGAATCAGGCGCTGCTCGTCGGTAAGGTCGAGATCCATCAGGGCGGGAAGCTAGCGGACCGCGGGCGACTCAGACGGCCTCGATCACCGTCGCCAGCCCCTGGCCGACGCCGATGCACAGGGTCGCCAGCCCGTAGCGTCCGCCGCGGCGGCGCAGCTCGTGCGCGAGCGTGCCCACGAGGCGCGCGCCGGACGCGCCCAGCGGATGGCCGATCGCGATCGCGCCGCCGTTGACGTTCACGCGCTCCTGCGGCAGGCCGAGCTCGCGGACGCACGCCAGCGATTGCGCCGCGAAGGCTTCGTTGAGCTCGATCAGGTCGAGATCCGCGACGCCCAGCTGCGCCCTTTCGAGCGCGGCCTGCGTCGCCGGCACCGGGCCGATCCCCATGTACGCGGGATCCACCCCCGCCACACCGCTCGCCACGATGCGCGCGAGCGGCGGGCGGCCCAGCTGTTCCGCGGCCCGCTCCGAGCCGATCACCACGCAGGCCGCGCCGTCGTTGATCGGCGAGGCATTGCCGGCCGTCACGCTGCCACCGTCGCGAAACAGCGGTTGCAGCCCGGCCAGCTTCTCCAATGACGTGTCGGGGCGCGGGCCCTCGTCCGTCTCGATCGTCGCCTCATCGCCGCCGCGCTTCTTCGGCGGGATCCGCAGCGGGACGATCTCGTTGGACAGCCGTCCCTCCTCTTGCGCCGCGAGCGCCAGCCGGTGGGAACGCAGCGCAAACGCGTCCTGGTCGGCGCGTGTGACCTCATAGCGCTCGGCGACGTTCTCGGCCGTCTCACCCATCGACTCGGTCGAATGGCGTTCCGCCATGCGCGGGTTGACGAAGCGCCAGCCGATCGTCGTGTCGACGGCCTCGATCGGTCCGCGCGGGAACGCCCGCTCGGGCTTGAGGTGGACGAAGGGGGAGCGGGTCATCGACTCGACGCCGCCCGCGAGCACGAGCTCGGCATCGCCCAGGCGCACCGCGCGAGAGGCTTGGTTGACCGCCTCCAGGCCCGAGGCGCAGAGGCGGTTGACCGTCACGCCGGGGACCTCGACCGGCAGCCCGGCGAGCAGCGACGCCATCCGGGCGACGTTGCGGTTGTCCTCACCGGCGCCGTTGGTGCAACCGAAGACGACGTCGTCGACGCTCGCGGCATCGATCCCGTT
>DASYVN010000090.1:0-13485 GCA_035937095.1 Candidatus Limnocylindria bacterium | reverse complement strand
GACGGTGCCGCGCTCGTCGAGCAGCACCGCACCCGATCCGGCCGGGCCGGGGTTCCCCCGGGCGCCGCCGTCCGCGTACAGCGTCGCGCGGGTCACGCGAGGAAGCCGGCCAGACGATCCGGATCGATGTTGCCGCCAGACACGATCGCGACGACCCGCTCCCCGGCCTTCGGTGTGACCGCACCGCAGAGGAGCGCGCCCACGGCCGCGGCGCCGGCGGGCTCGGGCACGATCCGCGCCCGTGCGACGAGGAACCGCAGGCCCTCGAGGATCGCTTCGTCCGAGATCACCACAACGTCCGCGACGTCGCGCGCGATGATCTCGAGATTGCGCTCTCCGGCGAACGGCGCGGCAAGCCCGTCAGCGACCGTCTGCACCGAGTCCAGGCGGACCGAGTGGCCCGCGTCCAACGCTTTCCGAACAGCCTGCGCGCCCTCCGGCTCGACGCCGACGATCCGCGCGCCGGGCCGCAGCCCTTTGACGCCAACGGCGACGCCCGAGATCAGCCCACCGCCGCCGACCGGTACGACTACCAGGTCGACCTCCGGTACGTCCTCGATGATCTCGAGACCGAGCGACGCGTGGCCCGCGATGACGTCGTCGTCATCGAACGGGTGCAGGAAGTGGAGCCCTCGAGCCTGGAGCGCCTGGACCATCGGCAGGAGCTGGGTCATCGTCGGCGCGAAGCGGATCTCGCCGCCGTAGCCCCGGGTGGCGTCGATCTTCGTCTTCGGCGCGGTCTCGGGCATGACGACCGTGACGTGAACGCCCTGGGCGCGTCCGGCATACGCGATCGCCTGCGCGGCGTTACCTGCGCTCATCGTCACGACCCCGGCCGCCCGCTGCGCCGGGGAGAGCCGCGACATCGCGTAGACCGCCCCGCGGACCTTGAATGAGCCGGTCCGCTGGAGGTTCTCCAGCTTGAGGAACGCCTCGGCGCCGATCCGCTCGCCGAGCGAATGGCTCGGGACCAGAGGCGTCCGGAGCACGTGGCCCGCGATCGCCGACTGGGCGCGCTGGGCGTCAGCGAGGCCGACGGTCATTCGATCCTCTCCTCGCCGTTGTGCTCTGTCGCGCAGCAACCGCCTCGCTTCGCTCGTCGGTTCCTGACCGTCGTCCTCACGCCGGAGCAAGCTCCGGCTCTCGTCCTCCTAGGCCAGTGGGCCCGCCAGGATTCGAACCTGGGACCAGCAGATTATGAGTCCGCCGCTCTGGACCACTGAGCTACGGGCCCCGCACAGGTCAGAGCCGACATTCTGTCTGCTCTGAGCTCGCGGGGCACGTACGGAGCGACGCGGAGTACAGCCCACGGTCCGCGAAAGCGGACCGTCGATCGCTCGCACCAAGGGTCAGCAGGTGGCCGTTACTCACATCAGCACCTATGCTCAATGCGCGCGCCGCTTCCACGCGCGGTATTAGAGCGACGGGAGTGGGCGTTTGGGCAAGGTCATCGCGCTTGCGAACCAGAAGGGTGGCGTCGGGAAGACCACCTGCGCCATCAACCTCGGCGGAGCGCTCGCCCAACTCGGTAACACGGTCCTCTGCATCGACCTCGACCCCCAGGCCAATCTCACCGTCGGCCTCGGCGTGGACGTCGGCTCCGTCGAGCGCGGCATGGCGAACGTCCTCATCGAGCCAGAGTCGACGCTCGCGTCGATCATCGTGCACACGAAGACGAAGCACCTGGACGTCGCGCCGACGAACATCGAGCTCTCGGCCGCGGAGGTCGAGCTCTTCAGTTCGATCGGCCGGGAGATGGCCCTTCGCGACAAGCTCACGAAAGACATCGTCGAGCGGTACGACTACATCCTCATCGACTGCCCGCCGACGCTCGGACTGCTGACACTGAACGCCCTCGTCAGCGCGAACGGCGTGATCATCCCGGTGCAGACGCAGTACTACGCGTTGAAGGGTGTCGCAGCGCTACTCAAGATCATCAAGACCGTCCAGGACCGGCTCAACCCGAAGCTCAAGGTCCTCGGGATGCTGCCGACGTTCTACGACAGCCGAACGATCCTCGGACGCGACATGCTCGATTCGCTTCGCGACCTCGGCGACCATCAGGTCTTCCGGACCGTCATCCGTCAATCGGTGAAGGTCGGTGAAGCGCCGACCGCCGGCGTGCCGATCACCGTCTACGACCCGAAGTCGGACGCGGCGAAGTCCTTCATCGATCTCGCGAAGGAGGTGGCGAATGCTCACTAAGAGCGGCAAGTCATTCCGCGAAGCGGGGACCCGCATCTTCCAGCAGGAGCGCGAGGCCCAGCACGGCATCGTGAGCCTCCTCGCATCCAAGGGCCCGAACTCCATCAAGGACCTCCCTCTCGAAAAGGTCGTGCCGAACCCGGAGCAGCCGCGCATGACCTTCCACGAGCAGCCGCTCCAGGAGCTCGCGGCGTCGATCCGCGAGCATGGCGTGCTGCAGCCGATCCTCGTCCGGCCGGCCGGCGATAACTTCCAGATCATCGCGGGCGAGCGCCGCTGGCGCGCATCCAAGCTCGCGGGCAAGGAGACGATCCCGGCGATCATCGAGCGCTTCGACGACGCGACCGCGCTCGAGATCGCGCTCATCGAGAACCTCCAGCGGGAGGATCTCTCGCCCCTCGACGAGGCGATCATCTATAAGAAGATGACGGACGAGCTCGGATACTCGATCCGCAATCTCGCGGGGAAGCTCGGCAAGGACAAGGGCTACGTCGAGAACCGCCTCCGCCTCGCCACCGCGCCGGAGGACGTGCGCGAGATGGTGGCCGCCCGCTACGACACGCTCTCGGCGGCGTACGAGCTCATGAAGATCGAGGACAAGCGACGCCGACGGTCGCTCGCCAAGCAGGTCGTCGCCGGCAAGCTGACGCTCATCCGGCTCCGCGACAAGGTCGAGCGCGTGCTCAACCCGGGGCAGGCTGGCCCGAGGGCGGCACCGGCCATTCCCCAGCTCCGTGATGACTCGCTCATCACCGCCACGCGCAAGCTGAACGAGGCGCTTCAGGAGCTCGCGCGCGCGGTCGGCGACGACGGCAGCTCGAATATCCAGGAACAGGATCGGACGAATCTCGCGAAATTCCTGACCATCAGCCGAGCTCGGATGGACAACCTGGTCGCGCGGCTGCGCTCGCGGTGACCGGGATCGCGGACCGTCGCGGCAGCTCGTTCCGCGATTCGGCGATCACGTTCGCGTTCATGACCGCGGTCGTCGCGGTGCTCGCGGTCGGCCTGCTCGTGCTGCTCGACCCGCGATCCCAGGCATTCTGGGGCGCCAAGGCCAGCGACGTGGGCGCTGCGGTGAGGGCCCTGATCAATAGCTTTCCCGTGTTGCGCTAAGGGGTAGGCCCCACGCGTGCGGTCGGGCCCGGCTGTGCCGGCCCCGACCGAGCCCCGTACAAAGGCTCTTTAGTTCTCGACCCGGATCGGCTGCTCGACGACCCGCTTCTGGACCGGGATGTCGCGCATGATCGCAAGACCGGTCGCAACGAGACCGAGGCCGGAGAACAGCAGAAGCGCGGCGTCGCTGCCGAGGAATGAGTTGAGCCCCATCTTCGCGCCTCCTTATCTGTCTCTCGACGTTTCAACGGCCGAAGTTGATAGGAGAACAGGCATCCGGAGTGCCACCGAGCGGCCGAGCGGGTGTATCGCTCGTCAACAGTTGGGTAACGGCTCAGCCCTTTGCGGGTAACTTCTTCGCCTTCATCTGCGCTACTCGGCGGCCATCCACGGCCGTCACGGTGAACCGGTAGCCCTCGACCTCGAGCGTGTCGCCGACCTGCGCGAGCCGGCCCAGTCGGCCGAAGATCATGCCGCCCACGGTGTCGTACGACTCGTCGCCAAGGTCCATGCCGAGCCGCTCGCGCACGTCGGACAGCGGCATCAGCCCGTTGATCAGGAATACGCCGTTCTCCTCGCGAAGCAGCGGAAGCTCCCGGTCGAACTCGTCCTGGACCTCACCGACGAGCTCTTCGATGACGTCTTCGAGCGTGACCAGCCCCGCCGTTCCGCCGAACTCGTCGATGACGATGGCGAGCTGCACGCGCTCGCGACGGAATTGCGCGAGCGCCCGATCGAGGTGAGCCGTCTCCGGCAGGTAGAGCGGCTTCCGCATCAGATCTCGGACCGTCTTGTCGTCCGGCGCGCCGACGACGTCCTTGACGTGGATGACGCCGACGACGTGGTCGAGGTCGTACCGGTAGACCGGGATGCGGGTGAACGGACTGTGCCGGAGCAGCTCCACGATCCCTGCGACCGTCGTGTCGTCAGGGACTGCCACGATCTCGGTCCGCGGGACCATGACCTGCCGGACCAGCGTCTCCGCGAAGTCGAGGGCGTTCGCGACAAGGACGCGCTCGGACTCCTGCAGGATGCCCTTCCTCGTTGACGCCGCGACGAGCATCCGCAGCTCGTCCGCGCTGTGCGCCTGCGCTTCCGCGCCCAGACGGACGCCGAACAGGCGCAGGACCCCGAGCGCACTTCCGTTGATCACGCCGATGAACGGCCGCATGACCGAGTGGAAGAGATCGAGCGGGTACGCGGTCCAGAGCGCGAGCGCGAGCGCCCGCTCGAGCGCGAGGTACTTCGGCGCCAGCTCGGCGATGACGACGGTGCAATACGTCACGAGCGCGAACGCAACGAGGAAGCTGACGATCGAGACCAGGACGGGACTCACCGCACCCAACGGCTCGAAGAGCGGCTCGAGGATCCGCGCGACGACCGGCTCACCGACGAGCCCGAGGCCGAGCGCGGCGAGGGTGACCCCGAGCTGGATCGCCGAGATGTACGAGTCGAGCAATATGAGGACCTGCATCGCCTTTCGCGCGCGCGCGCTCCCGGCCTCGATGAGCTCCTGCAGCTGCGTGCCGCGCACGCGCACGAAGGCGTACTCCGCGGCGACGAAGAACGCGTTCACGAGGAGGAGGATGACGAAGATGACGAGGCCAAAGCCCGTCGCGCCCGGGTCCATCCGCACGGATTCTCGCACGTACCATTGCGATCGATGAACGTGCGGGCGCGTCTCTTCGCGTCGGCGCGCGAGGCGGCCGGTGTCGGACATCTGCTCCTCGAGCTGCCTGCCGGCGCTACGGTCCGCGACGCGATCGCTGCCGTCACTCGGCTCCATCCGCTCGTTGGCGAGATCCGCCAGATGGTCATCGCGAAGAACCGCGAATACGTCGGTCTTGAGGACCCCCTGGCCGACGGCGACGAGCTCGCGCTCATTCCGCCGGTCTCCGGGGGTTCGATCGCGGGCGCGGAGCGGATCCTCGTCAGCGCGTCACCGCTGTCGCTGGACGCGGCCATCGACGCCGTGCGCGGTCCGGACACCGGCGGGATCGTGGTGTTCCTCGGCACGGTGCGCGACGCCAGCCGGGGCAAACGCGTCCGCCATCTGGAGTACGAGGCCTACGCCGAGATGGCCGAGGCGAAGATGCGCGAGATCGCAAGCGCGCTCGAGCGAGCGCACGCGCCACTGCGGCTCGCGCTCCATCATCGGGTCGGCGACCTCGCGATCGGCGACACGGCCGTCATCGTCGTCGCCGCGGCGCCGCACCGCGAGGCGGCGTTCATCGCGGCCCGATCGGCGATCGATGAGCTGAAGCGCGTCGTGCCGATCTGGAAGAAGGAGTACACGGACGACGGCGCCGTTTGGATCGAGGACCACGCCTGAGCGCGCCGCGTGCTGGATGGTGGTGACGACCCCCGAGAACTATCGCCGGACCCGCGCCCGGCGGTTCACGGTCCAGGGCGTGAAGGCGCGGCATCGCCGCAAGGCCGCGCGGATCGCGCCGGGCGACCGCGTCTGCTGGTACCTCGTGGGCATCGCCGGGTTCGTCGCGACCGCGACCGTCACGTCGCCTGCCTTCGAGGATGCGACGCCGATCTGGGTCTCGACCGAGCGGCCGGATCCGTATCCCTGGCGGTTCAAGATCGCTCGTGGCGTCGTGCGCGATCCCGACGACGCGGTCCCCGCGGCGTCGATCGTCGAACGGCTCGCGTTCCCCCGCCGCTGGCCTCGCGCCCACTGGCGGCTCGCGTTCCAGGGGAACCTGCACGAGATCGGGCGTCGCGACTTCGCGGTCATCGAGCGGGCGCTCGCGTCGTGAAGCGCGCTACGACCGTGCTCGCCAGCACCGCGGCCACGATCGTCCTCGTCCTTGCGTTCCTCTTCATCCCGCTGTCGCTCGTCACCGGCGAATACGGCCACGTCGTCGTCGAGGTGTTGCTCGCCATCGTCAGCCTCTGGTACGTGACGCGCGTGATGCGCGCCGATCGGCGCGAGCGTCGAGCGGCGGAGGCGCTCCTCCCGGCCGAGCGCCGGCCGGCTCGGCGCGTGCCGCGGCAGCCGATCACGTTCCAGGTGCGCGAGACGCTCGTCGCGATGGGCATCTGGTTCGCGCTCGTGTTCGTGTTCGACGCGCTGGTGATCGGGCTCGGTACCGCCGCGAACATCGGCATCTCGTTCTTCGCCGCGTTCATGTTGGCGACGCTCACCGTCACCGGCCGTCACATGATGTTCCGGCTCACGAAAGAGGACGACCAGCGCTAGTCTCGGCGCGTGGACCTAGGGATCCAGATCGAGCCGCAGTTCGGCTACAGCTACGCGGACATCGTCGCGATCGGCAGGGCCGGTGAGCAGGCGGGCTTCACCCGCCTCTGGCTGAGCGACCACCTTTTCGCGAGCCCGGACGCCTTCCGGACCGACTGCCTCGAGGCGTGGACGACGCTCGCCGCCCTCGCGCGCGACCTCAAGACCATCCGTATCGGTGCAATGGTCACGTGCCAGTCGTATCGGAACCCGGCGCTGCTCGCGAAGATCGCGGCCGGAGTGGACCACATGAGCGCCGGCCGCCTCGAGTTCGGGGTCGGCGCGGGCTGGAAAGAGATCGAGTACAAGGCCTACGGCTACGAGTTCCCCGAGGCCGCCGTCCGCGTGGACGAACTCGTGGACACCATCGAGATCTGCCTGAAGATGTGGACCGAGGACACAGCCACCTACCAGGGCAAGCGCTACTCGGTCACCGATGCCCCGTGCGCTCCGAAGCCGCTGCAGTCGCCGCTGCCGATCTGGATCGGCGGATCGAAGCCCCGCATCTTCCGCATCGCCGCGAAGTACGGGCATTGGATCAACCACACCGCGGGCGACATCACGCCCGCCGGCGTCCGGGTCCGGCAGGAAGCGCTCGACGGCGCGTGCCGCGACCGCAAGCGCGACCCGAAAACGCTGAAGCGGAGCGCATTCCTCACCCTGGTCGTCGGCGCGAACGCGCGCGAGGTCGATGCGCTCGTCGCGGACGCCGCACGCCGCGCGAGGCGGACCCCGGACCAGTGGCGCGCGGCGCGTCCGGCCGCGATCGTCGGCACGCCCCAGGACGTCATCGCGCGCCTCCGCGAATACGTGACGGTCGGCATCGATCACGTGAACGCGCTCTTGCCATACACCCGGGAGCGCGAGATGGTGGAGCTGCTCGGGCGCGACGTCGTTGCCGCGCTGGCCTGAATCACCGCGGCCGCAGTTCCGCGTCGGCTGAAGGCCGCTAGTCCTTCGGACGCTTCAGGTGATGCCCAGTCTCCCGCTGGTACGCGGACACGATCGCGACGAGGAGCGCCTCGCTGAACGGCGGACCGACCATCTGCAATCCGACCGGCAGGCCGTCGGTACCGAAGCCGCACGGGAAGAAGATCGCGGGCAGCCCCGCGAGGTTGCCGGCCGGGATGAGGGCCGTGTTCCCCGGACCCGGCGCGTCGGCTTTTGGCGTCGTGGTCAGCGAGCCGGCGCCTGGTGGCCATCCGTCCAGCTGCGCGTCGATGGACGGCGCCGTCGACGCCCGGCCCGGACCGACGATCACGTCGACGTCCTCGAAGAGCGCGCGGAACCGCTCGATGAGGATCGTACGCAGCCGCTGCGCCTGCAGGTAGTCGCGCGCGGGGATCTCGCTGCCGTGCTTCAGCCCGGCTGCCTGCCGCTTGTCGATGAGCTCATCGACGCGCCCGGAATCGATGAGCTCGCCGAAGATCGTCGCGCCCTCGGCACCGTAGACCGTGCCGACCATCGGCCCGTAAGGCAGATCGGTCGGGAGCACCGCGCGGGTGACCTTTGGGACGATCTTGCGCAGCTCCGCCATGCCGCGCTCGAGCGCGCGCTTCGCTTCCGGCGTCGCGTGTCCGAGGTCCTCTTCCGCGAACCCGACCCGGGCAGCGCGGACGGCGCTCGACGCGGCCCGGCCGGCGAGCGGAACGAATCGCTTGCCGCTCACCGTTGCGTCGGCCGGATCGGGACCGGCCATCGCCTGCAGCGCGAGCCCGCAGTCGTCCGCCGTACGCGCCATCGGGCCGAGCTTGTCCAACGTCCACGACAGGGCCATCGCGCCGTGCCGGCTGACGAGGCCGTACGTCGGGCGGAGCCCGGTCACGCCGCAGAACGCCGCGGGCGTGCCGATCGATCCGGATGTCTCCGAGCCGATGGCCCAGGGGACCAGTCCGGCCGCGACGGCCGAGCCTGACCCGCTCGATGAGCCGCCGGACCAGCGCTCGGTGTTCCAGGGGTTGCGCCCCGGACCCTGCAACGAGGCGCTCGGGTAGCGGTACCCACCGCCGCCGGCAAGCTCGACCATCGCGAGCTTCGCGACGAGCACGGCGCCGGCGCGCTGGAGCTTCGTGATGACCGTGGCGTCGTCGTTGAACCGCTGCTTCCGGTACGGCGGTGCGCCCCAGGTCGTCGGTGCGCCTGTCGCGGCGACGAGATCCTTCGCCCCGTACGGGACGCCGTGCAGCGTGCTGCGCGCGGTCGATCGCGTTCGGTCGGCCCGCCGCGCTTCGGTCAGCGCGCGCTCGCGCATGAGACTCGCCACGGCGTTGTATCGCGGCCCGTGCGTTTCGAGAAGCGCTACGGTCGCGACCGCGATCTCCTTGGCCGAATAGCGCTTCCGCTTCAGACCCTGGGCGAGCTCCACGACCGTGGCGTAGCGGATGTCGATCAGGGTTTGAACACCGTGGGCGGCTCGACGGCGATCGGGATCTTCCGCTCGCGAAGTGCTTTCGTGTTGCGCTCCGCTGCCTCGCGGATGGTCGTCTCGATCGCGTCCGGATCGTCGATCGAGGTCGTGGATGCCTTCTCGGATGTCACTGGAGCGCGAGGATAGCGTGGTACCCTCGACCACGGGAGGGCACGCGCCGTGAACGAAGGAGATCGCTCGTGACGACCGACCGCCCCATGACCATCGGAGCGCTTCGCGAGAGCGGCTACCGCAGCCGCACCGTGAAGGAGGAGCTTCGCGCGAATCTCATGGTCGCCCTCGCGCGAAAGAAGCCGCTCTTCGAGGGGATCGTCGGCTACGAGCAGACGGTCGTGCCGCAGATCGAGAACGCGATCCTCTCCGGCCAGGACATCATCTTCCTCGGCGAGCGGGGCCAGGCGAAGACCCGGATCGCGCGCTCGCTGATCTCCCTGCTCGATCCGGTGGTGCCCGCGATCGCGGGATGCGAGATCAACGACGACCCGTTCCAGCCGATCTGCGCCGCCTGCAAGTACCGCGTGACCAACGACGGTGACGCCGTCGAGCTCGTGTGGCTCACGCCCGATCAGCGCTACAGCGAGAAGCTTGCCACGCCCGATATCTCCATCGCCGATCTGGTCGGCGAGGTCGACCCGATCAAGGTCGCGGAGGGCCGCTACCTCTCGGACGAGCTGACGATCCACTACGGCTTGCTGCCGCGCACGCACCGCGGCATCTTCGCCCTGAACGAGCTGCCCGACCTCGCTGAACGCGTGCAGGTCGGTCTCCTCAACGTGATGGAGGAGCGTGACGTGCAGATCCGGGGATACAAGATCCGCCTGCCTCTCGACCTGTTCGTAGTGGCCTCCGCGAATCCCGAGGACTACACGAACCGGGGCCGCATCATCACGCCGCTCAAGGACCGCTTCGGCTCTCAGGTCCGCACGCATTACCCGAAGGATCTCGCGATCGAGGTCGGGATCATGGAGCAGGAGCGCGCGGAGTTCATCGACGAGGGCATCACCACGACGGTGCCCGGGTACATGAAGGAGGTGCTCGCCGAGCTCTCGCAGCTGGCGCGCAAGTCTCCGGAGATCTCGCAGCGGTCCGGCGTCTCGGTGCGCGTCACGATCGCGAACTACGAGAACCTGACGTCGAACGCGCTGAAGCGCGCGCTGCGGAACGGCGAGACCGCCGTGGTCCCGCGGATCAGCGACCTGCCGGCGATCGTCGCGTCGACGGCCGGCAAGATCGAGCTCGAGTCCGTCGGCGACCTGTCCGAGGAGCGGGTCATCGACCGCCTCGCGCAGCGCGCCGTGCTGAACGTGTTCAACCGGACCTTCGCGCTGGCGGAGTTCGATTCCCTTCTCGCGGCCTTCCAGCGGGGCGCCACGATGCACGTCTCTCCCACGCTGCCGAGCCAGGAGTACGTGAAGCAGGCGCTCCAGATCCCGGGCATGAAGGGCGCCGTCGCGAAGCTCGGCGCCGCCGGGAACCCGGCCGCCATCGCCGCTGCCGTCGAGTTCGTGCTCGAAGGGCTGCACCTCAACCGGAAGCTCAATAAGGAGCGTGGCGAGAATCGCGCGACCTTCCGTGGTTGACCCCGACAACCAATTCTTCGATGACGTCCGGTACAAGCGCTGGGACGGGACCCAGCGCCTGGACGCGCTCGAGGCGGACGAGCTGCTTGGTGCGATGTCCGACGAGCTCCTCTCCGGCGGCGATCTCGAGGACGCCATGGCCCGCCTCGCGCGCTGGGGCATGCCCGGGCGCATGGAGGGGATGCAGGATCTGCTCGAGCGGCTGCGCGCGGCGAAGCAGAAGCGCGCGGAGCGGCACGACCTCTCGGGGATCTTCGACGAGCTGAAGCAGAAGCTCGAAGAGGTGAAGCGCCTCGAACGCGAGGGACTCGACCGGCGCGAGCAACAGCAGACCGACGACGCGGCACTGAAGCAGACGATGCAGAACATGGCACGCGAGCGGCGCGAGCAGCTCGACGCCCTGCCCGAGGACGTCGGCCGCGCGATCCGTGGGCTCAAGGACTACGAGTTCGTCGAGCCGAAGGCCGCCGAGAAATACCAGGAGCTGCTGAAGCAGCTGCAGGAGCAGGTCCTCGGCTCGTACTTCAAGAACATGCGCGACTCGCTGAAGGGCCTCTCGCCCGAGCAGCTCGAGCACACGCGGCAGATGATCCGCGACCTCAACCGCGCGCTGAAGGAGCGCGCCGAGGGCGGCGAGCCGGACTTCGAGGCGTTCCAGCGGCAGTACCCCGAGCTCGCCGGCAACGCGAAGGACTGGGACGACCTCCTCAAGCAGCTGGCCATGGGCATGGCCGCGATGCGCTCGCTCTGGAACAGCATGTCAGGCGAGATGCGCGAGCAGCTCGAAGAGCTGCTCGGCGCCGCGTTCGACGATCCCGGCCTGCAGGCCGCGATGAACGACCTGGCGGACACCCTTGGACAGCTCATGCCGCTCGAGGGCTACCAGCACGAGCTCTCAGGCGACGATCCCCTCACGCTCGCCGAGGCCCTTGGCCTCATGGACGAGATGAACCAGCTCTCGGACCTCGAGGACGTCGTGCGCAGCGCACGGGATCAGGGTGACCTCACCCAGATGGATCCCGAGCAAGTCGAGCGGCTCGCCGGGAACAAGGCCCGTCAGACGCTCGAGGAGCTGCAGAAGATGAGCGAGCTCTTGGAGGAGGCCGGTCTCATTCGCAAGGACGGCGACCGCTACGAGCTCACGCCGCGCGGTATCCGGAAGATCGGGCAGCGCTCGCTGGAAGAGATCTTCTCCACGCTGAAGCGCGATGCGTTCGGCAAGCACCGGGCGGACGCGCGGGGACGGGGCGGTGACCCGACGGACGAGCTGAAGACCTACGAGTTCGGCGACCCGTTCCTGCTCGATCTGCCGGGCACCGTTCGCAATGCGGTGTTCCGTGGCGGGGTGGGCACGCCCGTGAAGCTGCACCCGTCGGACTTCGAGGTCTACCGGACCGAGCTCGTCACGCAGTCCGCGACGGCGATCCTGGTGGATGTCTCGCGGTCGATGCTCTTCCGCGGCTGCTTCCTCGCCGCGAAAAAGGTAACGCTTGCCCTCGATTCGCTCATCCGGTCGACGTTCCCGAAGGACGACCTGTACATCATCGGGTTCTCGGCCTACGCGACGCAGCTCAAGCCGGCGGATCTCCCTCGCCTCACCTGGAACGAGTACGTCTACGGGACGAACATGCAGCACGCCTTCGAGACCGCGCGGACGCTCCTATCGCGCTCGCGCGGAAAGAACAAGCAGATCCTCCTCATCACCGACGGCGAGCCGACCGCGCACTTCGAGGACGGCCAGGTGCGGTTCAGCTACCCGCCGACGAAGAAGACCTTCGAAGAGACGCTAAAGGAGGTCGTGCGCTGCACCCGCGAGGGCATCACGATCAACACCTTCATGCTTGCGCGCGGCCACTACCTCGTGGACTTCGTCAACCAGATGTCGAAGCTGAACGGCGGGCGCGCGTTCTACGTCGAGCCCGAGAAGCTCGGTGAGTTCGTCCTCATCGACTACGTGACCCACAAGAAGCGCCGCATCGCCTAGCGCCGCTCGAGGGCGAGCCGCACTCCCAGCGCGACGAGGGCGACACCGCTGACCCGCTCCAGCCCGCGCCGCGCGCCCTGCATGACCGCTGCGAGCCTCTCGATCGCGTACGCGTACGTCGTGAGCCAGATGAGGCCGAGCGTGACGTGGATGCCCGCGAGGAAGAGCGACTTCAGCAAGACGTTGTCGCCCGGGTTGATGAACTGCGGCAGGAACGTGAGGTAGAAGAGCGCGACCTTCGGGTTCAGCACGTTGTTGAGGAAGCCCTGGAGGAACGCCGCCCGCCGCGTCCGTGCGCCCGGGCCGGGCTTCGCCCGCCCCGGGCGAGCCCCATACAAGAGGCTCTGGACGCCGAGGTACGTGAGGTAGAGCGCGCCCGCGATCTTCACGATCGTGAACGCCGTGGCGGACGTGCTCAGGATCAGCGAGAGTCCGAGAGCCGACGCGGTCGCGTGGACCGGCAGGCCGGACGAGATGCCGAGGCTGGTGAAGAACGCGGCCCCCTTCCCGTCCTGGAGGGTCACCTTCGCCACGAGGGCCATGTCGACGCCCGGCAGGATGGTCAGGAGCGCGGCGATCCCGACGAACGCGACGAGCGACGGATCGATCACCGGGACGCCACCGCTACCGACCCGACGCGAAACGCCGCGCGCGTGTCGCCGCGGCACCCGCGCACACGAGTGCGCCGACGATCGGCCAGATCACCAGGAAGATCGACGCGCCGATCGTGCCGAGTCCGGCGCCGAAGCGCGCGAGGCCCGGCGTGTCGGGACCGAACAGGTTGCCGACCTGGAGCAGCCAGGCCGAGACCGCCCCCACGAGACCCGTGACCGCGCCGGCGATACCGGCGTCGGTGATCGTCCCACCCGCGCGACGGACCTGGCCCGCGAGCCAGAACCACGCCGCGAGCGACACGAGCGCG
>DASYVN010000089.1:0-38387 GCA_035937095.1 Candidatus Limnocylindria bacterium | reverse complement strand
GGCGAGCGCTTCCAGATACCGCCGCCAGCCGTTCGCGATCTCGTCCTGCCGTTCGATCGGATTCGTCGGCAGGACGTCCGCCCCGCCGAGGCCGGCGCTATGCGTGAGCACGGTCCCGATGCGCTCCCGCGCCCCGGGGTCGGTGAAGAGCTCGCTCAGCCGCGCCGCGATGAGGTTCGGAGTGACCTCCTGCAGGTCACTCGCCAGGATCTGCCGAAGCGGCGTGTGCGCTCCGGTCTCCGCACCGGGACGGCAGCGCGCTCGAAGCACGCGGCAAGCCGGACCGAGAGCGGCGATGAACTCGGCCGTGAGGCGCGTCTTGCCCTGTCCCGGCGGGCCGGACACGACCACGAACGTGCTCTTGCCCAAGCGTGTGCGCTCGAGCGCAGCACGTAGGGTCTCGAGCTCGCGTTCGCGGCCGACCAGCGGCAATCCCATGGCCGAAGGGGTCTCGTGCACGGCCAGGAGACGCCAGGCCTCGACGCTGCCGAGACCCTTGAGCTCGAGCGGGCCGGTCGGCTCGAGGTCCGCGTTCTCCGCCGTGGCTTCATGGCAGTTCGGCCCGATGAGGATCTGGCCGGGCTCGGCGTGCGTCTGAAGGCGCGCGGCGATGTTCACGCACGACCCGACGGCCATCCGCTGCCGGTCGGACTCGGTCGCGCCGAGATCGACCAGCGCGTCGCCGGTCTCGATGCCGACGCGGATAGCGACCTGCCGGCCGCGCGATGCCGCCCACGCCGCGCACGCTTCCGCCGCACGGAGTGCACGGAGCGGGTCGTCGG
Organism: Candidatus Limnocylindria bacterium; assembly: GCA_035937095.1. GTDB lineage: Bacteria > Chloroflexota > Limnocylindria > P2-11E > P2-11E > UBA4735. The sequence goes on along the minus strand of DASYVN010000089.1, from coordinate 37,605 downwards.
CGTGCGCGGTCGGCGCCCCGAAGAGCGCGAAGATCGCGTCACCGATGTACTTCTCGACGGTGCCGGCCTCGCGCCCGATCAGCCCCGCCATCTCCGCGAACGCCTCGTCGAGCGTGCGCTTCATCCGCTCGGGGGGAGCCTGCATGGTGAGGGCGGTCGACCCAACGATGTCGATGAACAGGCACGTGATCACGCGGCGCTCGGCGCGTTTATCCAGGCCGATGACCACGGTCCCTAGCATCCCCCTTCTACGGCCAGCGCCACCTGCGATCCTGACACGGACCGTGCGGGCTCGTCACTTCGAGCACTGCCGCGCTCGTTCTGAGGTGCTGGATCTCCACCGGCAGGCTGACGCGTGATCTCGCTCTGCAACTGTCGCGAGAAGCGCAGATCAGTGGCCCTCGTCACCGACTCGTCCGGCATCATCTTCAGCAGGCCGACCTCGTTCGGCAGCTTCGCGTGGAGGGCATGCTCTCGGCGACATCGTACTTGCGCCAGTCATACGTCACCGAACTTCGGGCGGGGCCGGTGGAGTGTATCCGGAGGGCTGAGGCAAAAGGTCGATGCCCGGGTCGACGCGGATCCTCGCGGAGCCTGGTCAGCAAACTCCGTAACGACAAGCCTTGTAGCCCGGAGGGGATTCGAACCCCTGACCTCTTCCTTGAAAGGGAAGCGCCCTAGACCGCTAGGCGACCGGGCCGCGTGGACCTCGATTATCCGCCCGTATGCTCCGGCGGTGCCGCAGCGGTTCAAGACGATCATCGAACCGTTCCGCATCCATTCGGTCGAGCCGCTCAGGCTGACGACCGAGGAGGAACGGCGGGAGAAGATCCGGACCGCCGGTTACAACCTGTTCAACCTCCGCGCGGAAGACGTGCTGATCGACTTCCTGACCGACTCGGGGACCGGCGCGATGTCGCGCGACCAGTGGGCGGCCATTCAGCACGGTGACGAGAGCTACGCCGGTTCGCCGTCATGGTTCCGCTTCCTCGCGGCGGTCCAGGAGCTCTTCCCGTTCACCCACGTGATCCCGACGCATCAGGGCCGCGCCGCCGAGCGCATCCTCTTCTCCGCCGTCGCCGGTCCGGGCAAGGTGATCCCGAACAACACCCACTTCGACACGACCCGGGCGAACGTCGAGGCGACCGGCGCCGAGGCCGTAGACCTCGTCATCAGCGAAGGCCGGACTCCCGGGCTCATCCATCCGTTCAAGGGCAACATGGATCTGCTGGCGCTCGACGCGCTCCTCGCGGCGCGGGCGAAGGACGTCCCCCTCGTGATGGTCACGATCACGAACAACTCGGGCGGCGGCCAGCCGGTGTCTCTCGAGAACATGCGCGGCGTGCGCGCGCTTTGCGATCGGTATCGCGTTCCGCTCTTCCTCGATGCCTGCCGCTTCGCCGAGAACGCGTGGTTCATCAAGACCCGCGAACCCGGCTACGCCGACAAGAGCGTGCCGGACATCGTGCGCGAGATCGCCGCGCTCGCTGACGGGATGACGATGAGCGCGAAGAAGGATCCGATGGCCAACATCGGGGGCTGGCTCGCGATGAACGACGACGCCCTCGCGGAGCGCTGCCGCAACCTTCTCATCCTCACCGAGGGCTTTCCGACGTACGGCGGCCTCGCCGGCCGCGACCTCGAGGCAATCGCCCAGGGATTGAAGGAGTGCGTCGAGCCGGACTACCTTCGCTACCGCATCCGTTCGACCGAGTACCTCGCCGACGCGATCGAGCGCGCGGGCGTGCCGATCGTGAAGCCCGCCGGCGGCCACGCGGTGTACATCGACGCGGGTGCGATGCTCTCCCACATCCCACCGCTCGCCTATCCCGCGCAGTCCCTCTCGATCGCCCTGTACGAGGCCGGCGGCATTCGCACGGTCGAGATCGGCAGCGTCATGTTCGGGCGGCATCCGGATGGGAGCGAGACGCCCGCCGCGATGGAGCTCGTGCGGATGGCGATCCCGCGGCGCACGTACACCCAGAGTCACATCGATTACGTGATCGAGGTCGTGGCCGATGTCGCGACGCGGGCGGCGTCACTGCCTGGCTACCGGATCGTGTCCGAGCCGCCCCAGCTCCGCCACTTCACGGCGCACTTCGCCCCGCTCTAAATCAGTCCAACGATCCGCGCGACCCTGCGGAGCGGCCCACGTTCGGCCGCGTCCGCGCGCGGCGCCGCCCATTCCAGGATCTTGAGCGCGCGTACGACGTTGAGATCGTCTTCCAGCGCGGCAAGGGCTTCGCGGGCGGGGCCGGCGCGGCCGACCGCGCCGCTCCTGCCGCGGCCGAGGGCGTCACCGATCGCCTTTGCGCGAAGCCGCGCGCGATCGAGGAGCGCCTCGTCGTGATCGAACGGCTTCCGATAGTGCCGGTCGAGCAGGTACAGCCGGAGCGCCCGCGGATCGGTCACCTTCAGCGCGTCGCGGACGAAGACCATGTTGCCGTCGGACTTGGACATCTTCTTGCCGCCAAGCCGCATGGGCCCGACGTGGGCCCAGGTCCGGGCGAACGGTCGCTTCCGGGTCGCCGTCTCCGACTGCGCGATCTCGTTCTCGTGGTGCGGATAGATGAGGTCGGCCCCGCCGCCGTGGATGTCGATCTGATCGCCCAGGTGGTGGCGGATCATCGCCGAACACTCGAGGTGCCAGCCCGGACGGCCGCGGCCCCACGGGCTCGGCCAGGTCGGACCGTCGTCGACGAACCGCCAGAGTGCGAAGTCGCGCGGATCGCGACGGCCCGGATCCTCGAGCTTCGCGTCGTCCTGACCGGCGAGGATCCGCTTCATCGCGGCCACAGGGAGGCCCGAGAGCTCGCCATAGCGCGGCTGCGCCGCGACCGGGAAATAGACGCCGCGCGGCAGCGCGTACGCCGCGCCGCGCCGCTCCAGCGCGCGAATCAGCGTGATCATCGCCGGGAGCTCCTGCGTGGCGTGACAGATGATGTCCGGCCGGCGCCAGCCGAGCCGCTTCATGTCCGCGAGATACGCGCGCTCCTCGCGCTTGCCGAGCTCGCGCCAGCCCACGTTGTCCCGCGCGGCGCGCTGGAGGATGGACTCGTCGATGTCGGTGACGTTCTGGACGTACCGGACGGGGTGTCCCGTGGCCTCGAGGATCCGTGCAACGAGGTCGAACGTGAGGAACGTGCGGGCGTGCCCAAGGTGGGTCGTGTCATAGGGCGTGACGCCGCAGACATACATCGTGACCGCACGGCCGCGCGCGCGCACTGGATGGACGGCGCGGCGGCGAGTGTCGTAGAGGCAGAGCACGCGTTCCGGACGATATCCTCGCGACGGGTGATCCGTTTGCCGGACGAGCGTGAGGTCCTCGCGACGCTCGAGCGCGTCGCCTCTTCACCGACGGCGCCGTATCACGAGTGGCGCGCACTCGACGCGATCGCCGCCGAGCTGAAGCGGCTCGACCTCGAGCCGGCTAGGGACGAGTACGGTCAGCTCTCGGTGCACGTGAGCCGCGGCTCCGCGAAGCGCGCGCTCGCCTTCGTCGCGCACACCGATCATCCGGGCTTCGAGCTCGTCGAGGTGAGCGGCTCGCACGGCCTCGCGCGGTTCCGGGGCGGGATCGATCCGAAGTATTTCGGAGGCTCGTTCCCGCTCATCGTGTATCGCGATGGCACGGCGGACGGCCGTCGCGCTCAGGGGCTGGGCTACACCCACGATCCGGTGCTGCCCGATTGGTCCGCGGGCTATTGCGAGATCCAGCTGGAACCTGGGGCGGAGCGGCCGCTCGCCCTCGGTGACTGGGCGGTGCTCGACATGCCCGCGTTCGAGCGGCGCGGGAACGAGCTCCACCTACGGAGCGCCGATGATCTCTCGGGCTGCGCGCTCATCCTCTCGGCGCTCGAGGCGCTGCGCGCCGAGACGCGGCCCTATAGCGTGCACGCGATCTTCACCCGGGCCGAGGAACCGGGCCTGTTCGGCGCGCGGCTGGCGGCCGAGGATGGCACCATCCCGAAGGACGTGTTCGTCGTGTCGGTCGAGGCGAGCAACTCGCGGTACGCACCCGCCGGTGCCGGGATCGTCGTTCGCGCGGGCGACTTCCACAACACGTTCAGCAACGAGGCCGAGCGCTACCTTCGCGTGGCTCAGGAGAAGCTCGCCGAGCGCGGGATCCCGACCCAGCGGCGATTGCTCCCGGGCGGGACCTGCGAGGCGTCGGCGTTCGTGCGGCTGGGCTGGACGGCGACGGGTATCGCGCTGCCGAACACCGGCTATCACAACGCCGGTGCGAACGACGACCTCGTCCCGGAGATGATCCGCCTCGAGGACATGCTGTCCGGGATCGCGCTGTCCGCGGAGGCCGCGGTGGCGGCCGGCGCGGACGCCGAGGAATCCTGGTGGCCGGATGTGAAGGTCGTTCCTGAGGAAATACGCGAACGGCTCGCGCGCTCAGCGCGCATCCACAACAAGGATGTATCGGCCTCTTGACACCGCGTCCATGAGCGGTAGAACAGAGGCGGAGCTCCATCGCGCGACCGACGAATCACATCGGAGGTCAAGCCAGACCCATGGTTCGGATCCATCTTCGCTACGAGGTCCTCGAAGTCGATCCATGACGCCCCCAACGGAAGGGGGCCCTGTCGATCGGGGACGCCGGCCACGAAGCGCGTGAACCGGGACCACCGTTAAAGGTGTCTCCCAGATGAGGCCGGATGCCCGGCCCGCACTTTGATATGGAGCGGCGTCCCCTCACGAATGTCTGAAAGATCACAGAAGCCCTCGCTACGGCGAGGGCGTTCTGTTCCCTACCCTGACGCGCAGTGGACGAGACCGTCGAGGGCGAATGGCAGTGGTTCCGCCGCTCGATCCGTGACTCGCTCCTTCGCCCCAGGCGGTTCGCCGCCAGCCTCGCGCGTGAGCACTACGGCCTCGCGGGCGTCCTGGTCGTCATCCTCGCGGGGATCGCGCTTTCCGTCGCCGTCGACTCGCTCGTCATCACGTCGAAGGGCCTCAGCGTCCCGGACTTCGCCAGCCGGATCCTGGTCGACGCGCTCCTCCTGGGCGTGCGGCTGGCCATCGTCGCCGCGCTCGCGTCCGGGGCGGTGGCGCTCTTCATGCGGCTCGTCCGGCACCGCGACGTTTCGCTGGACCAGGCGTTCACCGCGATCACGTTCGCGCTGACCCCACTCCTCCTCGTGCCGGTGCTCGCCGCGGCGCTCGCGCTCGTGCCGGAATCGCTGCCGATCGTCGGCATCCTCATGGTCGCCCTCGTTGTGCGACTCCTCTACGGCCTGTTCGAGAACGTCCGTCCGCTCGCACCGCTGGCCCTCGCGATCGCCGCGGTCGGGATCGTCATCGGGAGCGTGCCCCTGACCCTGCCCGATCAGGTCTCGCGGATCGAGTTCACCGCCCTCGCGTACCAGCCGACGCTCGCGCCGCCGATCACCGCGAGCCCGCCGGTCGACGGTATCGCGGTGTCGGGCGACGGTTTCTCGCTCGTGCTGCCGAGCCGGTGGAAGGAAGCGCACCTGGGGATCGCGGGAGAGCTCGCGCGGTACGAGACCGACACCGACGTCCTCGTCGTCATGCGGGCGGCTGGCAGCGCGCTCCTGACCCCCGACAGCTACGCCGAGAACGTGGCGCTCGCCTGGCGTCGCGGACTCGACCGCACGAGCTCGAGCCGCGCGATCGTGCGCAACGGCACGATGGTGATCCTGGACGACACGTACCGCGGCGCGGTCGACGGCCGGCGCGAGGTGCTGCGGCAGTTCACGACGGTCGTCGGCACGCTGGGAATTGCGCTGCTCTTTCGCTACATCGAGCCGGACGAGGCGAAGGCCATCAGTGAGTCCACATCGATCGCAGCGTCATGGCGGATGCGAAACCCCTAGGCGAGCTCGACCTCGCGGACCCAGCCGTCCCGCACCCGGTACGCCCGCACGTCGGGCACCGGATCGCGCAGCGACACGAGGACGTAGTAGGCCTCCGGGTAGTGCGCTTCGGCGCGGTCGGTCGGCGAGGGATACGGCTGCGTCAACGGGTGGCTGTGATAGATCGCGACGAGCTCCTCGCCGTTCGCCTCCATGTCCCGGAACGCGCGGAGCTGCTCCCGCGGATCGATGACGTAGCGCGTCACGGGCGCGGGGTGCGCGTTCGCGCAGCGGATGACGCGCACCGGCGCGCCATCGCGCCCGGCGATGAGGCCGCACGCTTCCTTCGGTGCGTCGGCACGCGCGTGCGCGACGATCTCCGCGCGGATCGCGTCGGTGAGGACCAGCCGCTCGGTCAGCGGCCGCCGGCCATCGCGGGAATGACCATGACCTCGCTGCCGTCGGGCACCGCGGTCGCCAGCCCGCCTGAGCTGCGCGCGTCCGTGTCGCCCACGTACACGTTCACGTACGAGCGGATGCTGCCGCCCTCATCGAGGACGCGGGCCCGAAAGCCCGGATGGCGGCGGTCGATGTCCGCGAACACGTCGGCGAGCGTCCCGCCCGAGGCCTGGATCTTCGTCTCGCCGCCCACGGCGTCACGCAACGTCCCGGGCAACCGAACGGTCACGGCCATGTCATCACTCCCACATCGGCGTGGAGAGGTAGCGCTCCCCTCCATCTGCCAGTAACGCGACGACCACGCCCTCGTGTTCCCGCGCGACCTCGATGGCCACAGCCACGGCGCCGCCGCCGGATGGACCGCTGAAGATCCCCTCCTCGCGCGCGAGCCGCTTGGTCATCGCGATCGCCGTGTCCGTGCCGATGGTCCGGTGGTCGTCAGCGACCGCTTCGTCCCAGATGGCGGGGCGAATGGCCGTCGCCATGTGCTTCCAGCCCTCGATGCCATGCAGCGCGTCGTCCGGCTGCACCGCGACGATGCGCACGCCCTTCGGCCGGAGCGCATGCGAGGCGCCGACGATCGTCCCCGACGTGCCGACGCCGGCGACCAGATGCGTCAGCCTTCCGCCGGTCTGCTCCCACAGCTCGGGCCCCGTCGTCTCCGCGTGGGCGAGCGGGTTCGCCGGATTCGAATACTGGTCCACGTAGACGTACCGCGGATCCTTCGCCTTCTCGCGCGCCGCGAGGATCGCGCCGTCGCTGCCGTCGAGCGGATCGGTCAGGGTCAGCGCCGCGCCGAACGCGGCGGCGATGCGCTTGCGCTCGACCGACAGCTTGTCCGGCATACAGAGCTCGACCCGGTGCCCGCGCACGGCGCCGACGAGCGCCAGCGCGACACCGGTGTTGCCGCTCGTCGCGTCGAGGATCGTCTTGCCGTCGAGGTCGAGCCGCTGCTCCGCGTCAAGGACCATCCACAGCGCGGCCCGGTCCTTCACGCTGCCGCCGGGATTGAACGACTCCAGCTTCGCCCACAGCTCACCGCGCAGGCCCGCGCCGATCCGGCGCAGCGGGACCAGCGGCGTGTCGCCGATCGACGCGAGGATCGAGCCTGCGACGAGACCGCGGACGCGCTCACGGGTGAGCCGGGTCAGGCTTTGACGCTCTCCAGGGCGCGGCGGGCGAGGCGGAGGGCCTCCTCGCTATCGCCCGAGGCCTCCGCGGCGTGCGACCAGCGGTCGAAGATCATCCGAAGCAGGTGCGAGCCCCGGTCCTCGGCGAGCAACCGGGCCTCTTGGAACGACTTGCGCGCCGCGATGCCGTTCGTCTTCATCTTCAGCTCGCCGATGAGCACCATTGACCGGACCTGCGCGTCGATCTGCTCGACCTTCTTCGCGAACTTCAGGGCCTCCTGCGCGAGGGTCATCCCCTCGTCGGCGTCGCCCTTGGCCGTGATCTCAGCCTCGGTCGTCTTGATCGACGCGAGGGTCGCGTCGCGCCCGATCTCTTCGGCGATCTTGGCGCCGCGGGCGAGGCTCTCGCGAGCGCGCTCACGGTTCCCGTATTCGGCGTACTGGACGGCGATGTTGTCGAGCGTGCAGGCCACTTGGTCGAGCGCGCTCAGCTCCTCGTAGACCTGGAGCGAACGCTGGTTGTACCGGATCGCGAGCTCGACATCGCCTTGGAGGTGGTGGGCTTTCGCGAGACCGGCGTACATCGTCCCGAGTGAGCGCCGGTCGCTGAACTGGTCGGCCATCTCGAGGGCGCGCTCGTACATCGGCATCGCCTCTTTCGGTCGACGCTGGTTCGTGAGGAGCACCGCCAAGTCGGACAAACGGCGGAAGTGGAAGGTCGGGTCCGCCACGATGCCTTCGTCGCACGCCTGCACGCACTCGCGGAGCAGTCGGGCGGCGTCCTCGTATGCATACGTCTTCGCATACGCCGCAGCCAACACGGCCTTCAGCCGGGTCTGCTCTTCCTTGTCGTCCAGCAGCTCCGCCATTCGTTGCGCTCGCTCGATCACCGGGAACGACAGCTTCGCCTGGCCAACGATGTTGTAGGCCACGGCCAGATAGCGCAGCCGGACGAGCTGGTCTTGCGGGGTCAATCCTTCGTCAAGCGCCTCGAGCAGCGGGATCGCATCCGATCCGTCGCCCTGCTCGACCAATCGGCGAGCTTCGAGCAAGTCGTACTGCGGCGCAGCCGGAGAGGGTGATCCGCCCAACAGATCGGATGGCTGCACGCCGAGCCGCCCGGCGATGTGCTCGAGGGCTTTCATCGAGGCGCGCGTCCGTCCGGACTCGAGCATCGAGATGTACGCCTTGGTGTATTGCGGCTCGGCGAGCTGCGCCTGGGTGAGACCGCGAGCGGTGCGGAGGGACCGGATCCGCGCCCCGACGTCGGCCGTCATCGCGGACCGGATCGCGTTGCCGATGGCCACGACGGCACTTTACGCAACGCTGAACGGCCGGTCAAACACCCCTGAACTCGGTCCGCCCGGACCGCGTGCGGGGCGATGCCGGTCGGGGTCTGGGCGGGCTCAGGTGCCCGCGCCACGGTCTCCGGCCTCGAGCCGGATTGGCAGATGGATCGGATAACTGCGCGAGCTGCTAGCAGAGGCCGCCGTTGCCCGGGTCGCAGGCTGCCGCGTTGCCGGCGAGGGGCGCGCTCAGGGTGAAGGCCATGGCGACGACGAAGACGATCCGGGCGATGAAACGAAGCGACATTGGTGGGTCCTCCCACCCCACCGGCGAATTGCTGAGCCCCACCGCCACTATCGGCGTCAGGAGGCGAAAGGTAAAGCGGGGCTTTCCCTCAGCGGGACGCGCTCAGGACGACCAGCCGCACTTGGTGGGCCGCGCCGATCGCGGCGGCCGCCAGCAGCAGCGACGCCGGGCCGAGGAGCCCCGGGACCGTGAGGAGCGCGGGATGGAGCCCGTCGGTGAACGCGAGGATGGCCGCGCCGGCGAGCGCCCCACCGGAGAGCGCGATCGATGCCGGCGAGAGCACCAGCGGCACGGCCCGACCGTCCACGAGCTGCTCGATGCGCGCTTCGGTGGCCGACAACGATCCGACCGGCGCGAGGAGTCCGAGGTCGACGTCGTCCGCGTCCGGCAGCACCTTGAACAGCGCGGAGGCGAGCTCGCGCACGCCGCCCATCGCCCGGACCGCGGCCTGATCCGCGGCGACCTCCTTCTGCACCGTGTAGTACTCGACGAGCTCCTCGACGACGGGCACGACGTAGAGGCCGGCGGCGAAGTACCGTGCGATCACCAGCCGCAGCGGATCGCGCTGGCGCAGGTGGTAGCGCTCGTGGAGCAGCACCGCGCGGAGCTCGGCGTCCTCGAGCCGCTTGATGAGCCCGGTCGAGAGGCAGATGCGCGGGCGGCGGAACCAGTAGCAGAACGAGAACGGCCGCACGTCGCGCACGACGTCGACGCGGCCGGCAAGCCCGATCGACGAGGAGATTTCGCCGACGCGGCGCGACAGCGTCACGCGACGCGCCAGCAGCGTGCGGATGAGCGAGAGCGTTGCGAGCAGCTGGCGGAACAACGACGTGAGGCCCAACGTCACGCCGAACGTCGCGAGGACGAGCACCAGGACCGCGACGACGCTCGCCGTATCGGCCGCGCCGCCGGTGACGAGGGCGAATCCGCGCGGCAGCAGGGCCGCAAGGAGCGCGATGAGGAGCGCGCTCGAGCCCAAGGCGAGACAAACGAGGAGGCCGAATGCGCGATCGGCGGTCCTCACGGCCGTGGCTCCTTGCCGGCGATGCGGCGCAGCGCCGCTCGGTGGCTCGCGTCGACCGTTTCGAGCTCGGCCGTGAACTGGGCGAGTGCGACGTCGCCGAACTCGTCGACGAGGCCGCGTACGAGATCGCGCGAGAGCCGCGCCCGATGCTCGTCACGCGTGAAGGCGGGGCGGTACACGTACGTCTTGCCCTCGCGGTCGCGAGCGAGCAGACCCTTCGCATGGAGCCGGGTCATGATCGTCATCACGGTCGTGTACGCGAGCGAGCGGCTCTTCGCGAGATCGTCCACGACATCGCGAACCGTCGCCTGGCGCCGCTTCCATAGCCGGTCCATGACCGCGGTCTCGAGCGGCCCGAGGAATGTATTCGGGCCACTGCGCCGAGCGCGCTTCAGCCGGCGAACGTCGTCGGTCACGGTCGTGATCATCCCACCTTTCGCTGCTGATCGCGGCGCCGTCTGAGCAGCCGCGGATGACGCTCGTCCCCCGCATCCAGGACCTCGCGGCCGTGCGCGAGCGCGACGTGGAGCGCCACGATCAGGTGGCCGTCGCGCGGCGCGTACACCGGTCCGCGGGCATCCTCGTGCCGCGCCACCAGACCGGCGAAGACCATGGCGGCGAGCTCGCGCTCGACATACGGCTGGTCGAGGCCCGACCAGAGCGCGGCCCGCTGGGGCGTGTCCTCGCCCACGGAGAGCGCGTGGAGGAGCTTGAGCCGGCCCGGCTCGGCCGCGAGCTGGAGGAGCCGCGTCGCGCGCTCATAGGCGTCGTCGTCCGATCGCTCGAGCAGCGTCGGGTCGCTGTGGAAGAGGTTGAGCTCCCAATCGATCACGCCGTTACTTCCCGCGGTAATACTACCCCGGCGTAGTAAGAGAACCTTGCGTCGCCGTCCGGCGAAGTAACAGTTCAGTCCGCCGCGGACGCCACCGGCTCGACCGCCGCGCCGCTGGTGCCGGTGCCGGCCTTCGCATTCAGCGCCACGGCGCTCACGACGAGTGCGGCGCCGGCGAGCATCCGCAGGGTGAAGGCCTCGCCGAGCGCGAACGCGCCGATGATCAGGGCCTGGGTCGGGATGAGCACCTGCGACAGCGTGACGGTCGTCGGGCGAAGCTTCCGGTAGAGCCACGCGTTCAGCACGAGGCCGACGCACGAGCCACCGATCACGAGATAGGCGAACGCGATCGCCGAGCGCGCATCCCACTGCTGGGGCTGGCCGACCTGCGTGAGCGCGAACGGCAGCAGGAACAGCGCGCCGACCCACGTGCCGATCCCGACGATCGCGACGGGTGACTCGTTCGACAGGAAACGCGCGATGAGGACGGCCGCGATCGCCCAGCTGATCGGCATGATCGCGAGGAGCACGGTCGCGAGCAGCGCGTTCGGTCCTTCGCTCGCCGCGGGCGCACCGACCAGCAGCGCCGTCCCAGCGAGCCCGAGCACGAGGGCGCCGACCTTCAGTCGTGAGAGACGGTCTCCGCGCACGAAGAAGTGCGCGAGGATCGCCGTCCAGACCGGGGCCATCGCGCCGAACACCGCAACGAGGCCCGACGGCACGAACTGCTCCGCCCAGAAGATGAGCGCCCACGACGTGCCGATGTTGAAGAGACCGGAGATGCCTGCGGCGAGGAGCGCGACACGCGTGCGCGGGAACGATTGCCGCAGCACGACGACCGCGACCGTGAGGATCGACGCGACGGCGACGGCACGCTCGAACGCGAACAGGTACGGCGGCACCTCGGCCACGCCGATCTTGATCGCGGCCCAGGTCGACCCCCAGAGCAGGACCATGAGGACATACGCCGCCACGACGCGCGCGCTCACCTCGCTATTGTCGGTCGGTGAGGGCTTTCCGGCTCGCGATAGCGGCGCTGCTGCTCGTGTCGTGCGCCGCGCCGAAGCTCGTCGGGACCGAGATCACGCCGACGGCCGCACCGGATTTCACGCTCACCGACGGGATCGCGGGGACGCCGATGACATTGTCGTCGCAGCAGGGCAAGGTCATCGTGCTCTCGTTCCTGTACACGCACTGCCCCGACGTGTGCCCGCTCACCGCGGAGCAATTCCGCCAGGCCCAGCAGAAGCTCACCGACGACGAACGCAACGGCACGCTGTTCGTCGCGGTGTCGGTGGATCCGCGTCAGGACACGCCCGAAGCGGTGCAGGCATTCGCGCGCGACCACTCGCTGTCGAAGAACTTCGTCTTCCTCATCGGCGGCACCGCCCAGCTGCAGCCGGTGTGGTCGGCGTACGGCATCCGCATCGAGACGGATCCGACGGTAACGAGCGTCGGGCACAGCGACGCGATCTATCTGCTGGACAAGCAGGGCCGGGCGCGCGTGCTGACCCATTCGGACATCACGGCGGATGCGCTCGCCGGTGACGTGAAGCTGCTCGCCGCGGAACGCTAGCCGACGATATAGATCGTCGTGAAGAGGCCGATCCAGACCACGTCGACGAAGTGCCAGTAGATGCTCGCGGCCTCGACCGCGAGATGGCGGTTCGCCGTGAACTGGCCGCGAAGACCGCGGTACAGGCAGATCACGATGAAGACCACGCCGCCAGTGACGTGCGCGCCGTGGAAACCGGTCAGGGTGAAGAACACGCCCGCGAAGACCCCGTCCTTCGGGAGGAAGCCGAGGCGGGTGTACTCGTACGCCTGACCCGTGACGAACGCGACACCGAGGATGACCGTCAGGATGAGCCACCGGATCATCCGACGGCGATCGCCCCTCTTGATCGCGCGCACCGCAAGCTGCATGGTGGCGCTCGAGGTCAGGAGCTCGATGGTGTTGATGAGTGGAAGGCCCTGCCACGTCGGCTTCTCGCCGAAGACGGGCTCCCACGCGGGGAGCTTGCCGCGGAGGAAGAAGTAGGTCGTGAAGAGCGCGGCGAAGAACATGACCTCGCTGCCGACGAACATGATGATCGCCCACATGCCGCTGTTGAACCGGGTCGGCTGCTGGTCGTAGCCGGAGTCATTGATCGCGAGTCGGTCGACGGCCGGCGTGCCGCGGCGGCCACGGACGATCGTGCGGTCCGCCATTAGTGGTGCGCTCCATGGCCAGTATCGTCGGGCGCTTGCGTGTACGCCCGGGCGTCGTCGATGAGCCACGTCGCGAGCCCGACGAGCAGCAGGACGAGGCCGATGCCGATGAGGATGACGCTCCAGAGGATGCCGAACGAGATGAACGTGACGCCGATCCCGATGAGCACCGGCGACAGGCTGGGCGAGGGCATGTGGATCGGCTGATCGTGCCCGGACATCGGTCGAAACTCTAGGCCATCGATTAGCAGCCGTCGAAACGCTGCCCTAGTGTTGGCGGCGCATGCCGTGGCCAAATGATCCGCAAGGCCCCCTTGCCCGTTCGATCGCCGACCTCTACTGGCTGATGTTCGGCGCGGCGGTCATCGTGCTCGCGATCGTCGTGGGCGCACTCGTCGTCGCGGGCATCCGCTTCCGCGAGCGGCCCGGCCATCAGGCCCGTCAATACCATGGCAACAACGTCCTCGAGCTCATCTGGACCGTCGTCCCGACGCTCATGGTCATCTCGTTCAGCGTCCTGTCGTTCCAGCGACTTGCCCTGGTGAACGACGTGGACAGCGGCACCGCGATGACCGTCCAGGCCGGGGGCAAGCAATGGGTCTGGAGCTTCCAGTACCCGAGCGACCCGAAGTTCAAGCTGAGCAACGGCACCTACCTGACCTCAGCCGAGGAGCTCCACATCCCGGTCGGCCAGAAGGTGAAGATCGAGCTCAGCTCCGTCGACGTGATCCATGCGTTCTATATCCCGTCGCTCGGCGGTCAGAAGGACGCGGTCCCCGGACGCGCCACGGCGATGTGGATCCAGGCTGACCGGCCGGGCACGTACAACGGCCAGTGCGCAGAATTCTGCGGCACGGGCCACGCCGACATGCTCATCACCGTGGTCGCGCAGAACCCCACCGACTACGCCGCCTGGCAGGACGCCGCGGTGAAGCAGGCGAATCTGTTCAACGACCCTGCGGTGGCCCAGGGCAAGCAGCTCTTCACGTCGCTCGCGTGCGCGGGGTGCCACACGGTGCAGGGACTGACCGGCGGCAAGGTCGGGCCCGAGCTGACGCACATCATGTCGCAGAAGACGCCCATCGGCGGCGTTGCCGGTCTCGACGTGAACGCGGCGAACCTCATCAAGTGGGTCAGCAACGCGCCATCGCTCAAGCCCGGCACGCTCATGCCGGTGTTCAGCAACAAGGCCGGTGGGCCGCTCGATGACGCGACGATCCTTGCGATCGTGAAGTTCCTCGAGACGCTCAAGTAGCCCGCGGGGTCAAAGCGCCTGCGGCGGATGCGCCGAAGGCGCAATGCGTCACTGGACCTCGAGGCCGACCCGCATCCCGAGCTGATAGTGGCCCGCGACGTTGCAGATGAGCACGTACTTCCCCGGCGTGAGCTCGAGCACGAGCTTGCGTGAGCCGCCGCCGGCGATGTTCAGCAGCTCGCCGACCTTGGCGTCCTCGTTGGCCTTGGCCGTTGCCCCGTCGACCGGCAGCTGATCGGGTAGCTGGTCGGTCTTGATGACCTTCAGCTCGTGGGCCATCGACGCGTGGTTGCGGATGCCGAACACGACGTGTCCCGCGGCGATGGTCGGGTGGTCCGTCGCGACCTTGTAATCGCTGAGGTCGACGTACAGCGTCGGGACCTCGCTCGTGTCGCTCGGTGCCGCGCCGCAGGCGGACGCGACGCTGACGATGATCGTTAGGGCGGCAGCAGCGGTCCACCTTTTCCGGAGCCGCCAGGCGTGCGTCCGCCGCTCGCGATGTGGCGCACCGAGTCCGTCACCGTCGAGCCGGCGTTGACGTCGTCGCCGGATGGCGCGCCACCCGAACGATCCTTGGTCACCGCCCACACGATCGGACCAAAGATGATCAACCCGAGCGCGACGACCCATAGCCATTCCACGTGTCACCTCTGACGAGACTCCCGCAGACGTTGAGCCTGCTCTTCCGACTGTAGCCACAGAAAGAACGACAAGCTCGCGGCCGCGAGGAAGATCAGATCGCCGGGCACCCACATGATCGCGCCGCCGAGCCGCTGATCGGTCACCGGATCGACGCCGTACGCCGTGGTCGTGGTCGCGTAGTGCGTGTAGAAGAGCCGGTCGGAGAACGCGAGCAGGCCGCCGAGGATCGTGTTCTGTGCCGCGCCGATCAGGAGTAGGAACGGGATCCGTGCGGCATACGGCAGCGTCGCGCGGAACGGGACCGGGTCGATGACCACGCTCCAGAACAAGAGCGCCGTGGCAAGGAACCAGGTGTGCTCGATGACGTGGATCGCCGGGTCCTCCACCGCGGCGTCGTACAGCGCGGGGATGTGCCACGCGTACAGGCCGACGACGTACAGCGCGGCGGCCACGAGCGGGTTGCGCAGGAGGTGCACGAGCCCGCGGAACGCGGTGTTGCGAGCGATCGCGCGCACGACGGTGCGGCGCAGCCCCATCGGCAGCCCGCGGAGGAGCGGCCGGACCGGCGCGCCCAGGAGGAGCAGTGGCGCGGCAACGGCCAGCAGGAGCATGTGCTGGACCATGTGCACGCTGAACAGCTCGAGCGCGAGCGGGTCGATCGGCGAGGCGAGCGACGCGATCAGCGCGGCAAGGCCGAGAAAGAACAGCGCCGTGCGCCACGCCGGCCAGCCACGGCGCGCGCGCGCACCGCGGAGGTACACAACGGCCGCGAGGACGGTGACGGACGCGAGAGCTAGAGGCGTACGGTCGTGTCCACCATGATGGCGACGAACAGGAGCGCGAGATAGAGGAGCGAGTACAGGTACACGCTCCGCGCGACCGATCGCTGCTTCGCCGCGGCGGACCGCAGTAGCCGGACGGCGAAGCCGACGAACACGATCCCGAGCACGAGCGCCGCGAAGAGGTACACCAGCCCGACGGAGCGGGTCAGGAACAGCAGCACCGAAAGCGGTACCAGGGCGGTCGCATATAGGAGGATGCCCCACTGCGCGGCGCGATCGCCGTGCACCACCGGCAGCATCGGGACCCCGGCGCGGTCGTAATCGTCGCGGATCAACAGGGCGAGCGCCCAGAAGTGCGCCGGGGTCCAGAAGAACACGATCGCGAACAGGTACAGCGCCGGCAGGTCCACGTTATTCGCGACCGCCGCCCAGCCGACGAGGGGCGGGATCGCGCCCGCCGCGCCACCGATGACGATGTTCTGCACCGTCGTGCGCTTCAGCCACAGGGTGTAGACGAGGATGTAGAAGAGCGTTCCGACGATCGCCAGCGTGGCCGCGAGCACGTTCGCGACGAGCGCGAGGAGCGCGAATGCGAGCACGTTCAGGATCAGGCCCACCGCGATGGCGACGCGCCCCGACACCCGATGCCCCGGCAGCGGCCGCCGCGACGTCCGCCGCATGCGCGCATCGATGTCGCGGTCGAAGTAGTGGTTCAGCGCGGATGCGCCACCGCTGGCGAACGCCCCACCGAGCATCGTGGCGAGGACGAGATGGAACGGCGGGACGCCGCCCGCCGCGAGGAACATCCCGCCGAGCGCCGTCACCAGAAGGAGCGACATGATCGCCGGCTTCGTGAGCGCGACCAGGTCGCGGAGCGTCGTCGTGGCCTCCGCACGTACCGGACGCCAGGCCAGCACGGCGAGCGCCACGGTCGCGCACCACAGGGCCGTCGCGACCGCGGGGTGCGCGCCGAGCGACCACGGTGAGAAGCCGGAGAGGGGATTGAGCGCGCCGATGACGACCTGCAGGGTGAAGAGCGAGCCCGTGAGCGCGGCCGCGACCCCGAGGCCGGGGATCAGGTGCCGGCGCTGCCACGCGCCGACGACGGCGAACGCCACGATCACACCGACGGCGGCGGCGACGTAGCGGTGGGCCATGTGGATCGCCGCCGTGCCGCTGATCGGGATGCCGCCGTTGCAGAGCGGCCACGTCGAGCACGCCGCGGTCGCGCCATCGCCACGCACGTACGCACCGGAGAGCATCAGGATGAACGTGCCGGCGGCCGCGCTCAGGGCCAGCCAGGTGAACGCGCTCGGCCTCGCCAGGCCCGGACCGGCCGCGGGCCAGCGGGCCACGACCGCGTACACGCTGAGCACCGCGAGCAGGAGTTCGGCGTTCGCGAGATGGACAGTGACCCACGTGTCGGGGAGCTCGAGCAGGACGGTGATCGCGCCGAGGATCGCCTGCAGCCAATACAGCACGACCGCGAGGCCGACGAACGCCACTGCACGGCGGTCCATGCGGTAGCGCATGAGCGTCCAGACGGCGAGCCCGGCAAGGGTCAGGCCGGCGACGATCGCGAGGAACCGGTGGAACCACTCGATGCGCGTCGCGACGTCGAGCGATGGAAGGAACTGCCCGTGACAGAGCGGCCAGTCCGGGCAGCCGAGACCCGAGCCGGTGACGCGCACGATGCCGCCCCAGAAGGCGGCCGGCAGCGCCGCCAGGAGCGTGAGGTACACGAGCCTTCGGTACGCCGGCGAGAAGGTCAGGTCGTGCGTGCCGCCCGGGCTACGCCCGCGCGGCACGAGCCCCATTCAATGGGCCTGGTCTTCCTTCAGCGGGCGGGCGCTGTGGACGACCGGGATGCGCGGGAAGTTGTACACGGGCGGCGGGGAGGTCGTCGCCCACTCGAGCGTGTCGGCCTCCCACGGGTCGTCACCGGCAGGCTTCCCCTTGCCGAGGATGATGCTGGTGAAGAAGTTCCACAGGAAGATCGCCACGCCGAACGCGATGAGGAACGCGCCGATCGTCGAGATGAGGTTGAGCGTGCCCCACTCGGGCGACTGCGGGTAGTGGGAGATCCGGCGCGGCATCCCCTCGATGCCGAGCTGGTGCTGCGGGAAGAACGTGAGGTTCATCGCGACGAAGATCAGCAGGAAGTTGAGCTGGCCAAGTCGGTCGTTCAGGAGGCGGCCGGACATCTTCGGGATCCAGTAGTACATCGCGGCGAACACCGTCATCACCGCGCCGCCGAAGAGGACGTAGTGGAGGTGCGCGACCACGTAGTACGTATCCGAGAGCTGCACATCCTCAGGGACGGAGCCGAGGAACACGCCGGAGATACCGCCGATGGTGAATGTGGCGATGAAGCCGAGCGCGAACAGCATCGGCGTCTTGAACCGCAACGAGCCGTGCCAGATCGTGCCGAGCCAGCTGAAGATCTTCACGCCGGTCGGCACGGCGATGAGCATCGTCGAGATCATGAAGAAGACCTGCAGTGTCTCGTCGACGCCCGCGACGAACATGTGGTGCACGAAGACCGAGAACGAGAGGAAGCCGATCGCGACGCTCGAGAAGGCGATCATCTTGTAGCCGAAGATCGGCTTACGCGAGAAGACCGGCAGCACTTCGCTGACCACCCCGAAGCCGGGCAGCACCATGATGTAGACCTCGGGGTGGCCGAAGAACCAGAACAGGAACTGCCAGAGCAGCGGGTCCGATCCCTCGGACGTGGCGAAGAAGCTCAATCCGGCGAGACGGTCGAAGAGCAGCAGCACGCCGGCGACGGTGAGGAACGGGATCGCGAGCACGAGCAGGAAGCTCGTGACGAGCACGGTCCACGTGAACAGCGTGATGCGCGCGAACGTCATGCCCGGTGCGCGGAGCGCGAAGATCGTGACGATCATGTTCAGCGCGCCGAAGATCGACGAGAAGCCGAGGACCGTCAGGCTGAGGAGCCAGAGGTCCTGGCCGTGGCTCGGCGAATACGGCAATGTCGAGAGCGGCACGTACGACGTCCACCCGGACGCCGGCGGGCCGACGAGCAGCGCGGCGTAGAGGATGATGCCGCCGGAGAGGAGCAGCCAGTACGAGAGCGCGTTCAGCTTCGGGAAGGCCATGTCCCGCGCGCCGATCTGCAACGGGATCATGTAGTTCGCGAATCCGGTCCAGACCGGCACGACGAACAGGAAGATCATCGTCGTCCCGTGCATCGTGAACGCGGCGTTGTACGCCTCGGCGTTGAGGACTTGGCCGTCGGGCGTGGCGAGCTGCGCGCGGACCGCGAGCGCGAACAGGCCGCCGGTCACGAAGAAGAAGAACGTCGTCCAGAGGTACAGGACGCCGATCTTCTTGTGATCGACCGTGGTGACCCACTCGAGGATGCCCGTGTAACGCGGGCGAGTGACGGGGAATGGGGTGTCGATCGCAGCCATACGTCTGCCATTCCATCGTGCGTCCGGATGGGTGTCAAATGGCCGCATGATCGTCACCGACCTCGCCGCGGTCACGCGCGCGTACGGCGACCGCACGATCTTCGCTGAGCTCTCGTGGACCATCGAGGATCGCGCGCGCATTGGGCTCATTGGCCCGAACGGCAGCGGCAAATCGACGCTGCTGCGCACGATCGCACGGCTCGAGCCACCTGAAGGCGGCCTGGTCACCCGTCCGCGCGATATGCGGGTCGCGTACCTCGCGCAGGAGCAAGAGCCGACGCAAACGGCCGTGTTGGCCACGTTGCTGGCCGCACGCCCCGACCTGGCGGCCATCGAGCGTGATCTCGCGGCGGTCGGGCAGCGGCTCGCGGATCCGGCGATCACCGGCGACATGCCACGGCTCACCGCGACGCTCGAAGAGCAGGAGCGGCTGCTGCACGCGTTCGATCGCGCCGGTGGCCCGCGCCTGCGCAATCGCGCCGAGGGGCTGCTGCGCGAGCTCGGGATGCCGCGCGATCACTGGGAGCTGCCGCTGGCGGCGCTCTCCGGCGGCCAGCGGAAGCTCGTCGGTCTCGCCGCATGTCTCATCGCTGATCCGGACCTGGTGCTCCTCGACGAGCCCGACAACCATCTGGATCTGGAACGGAAGGAGACCCTCGAGCGGCTGCTCAACGACTTCGACGGCGCGGTCGTCATCGTGTCCCACGACCGCTACCTCCTCGATGACACGGTCGAGCGCATCGCCGAGCTCGAGCCGACCGCGGGCGGTGCGCGACTGAGGATCTGGGAGGGCAACTACTCCGCCTACGTCGTGCAGAAGGAGATCGCGCTCCGCCGACAGCGGCAGGACTACACCTCGCAGCAGAAGGAGATCGCGCGGCTCGAAGCCGCGGTGAAACGGTTCGAGCTATGGGCCCGCCTCGTGGTCGACGAGCGGCACATCAAGCAGGCCCGCAACAAACAGCGGCAGATCGATCGGATGGAGAAGGTCGAGCGGCCAGTGCTGGAGCGACGCCGCATGGCGTTGGCTTTCCGGCCACGCATCCGCGGCGGCGCGATCGCGATGCGGCTCGAACACGTCTCGTTCGGGTTCGACGGCCGGCCCTTGATCGGCGATGCCGACGTCGTCATCCAGAACGGCGAGCGGGTCGGGATCATCGGGCCCAACGGCTCGGGAAAGACCGTCCTGCTCTCCCTCATGACCGGCGAGCGCGTCCCTGACCGAGGGACAGTCTGGGTGGGCCCGAGCATCGAGCGCGGCCGCTACGCGCAGCACCACGAGACGCTCGACCCGCGGCGCACGCCGATCGAGACGCTGCGTGACGTCCGGCCGATGACCGAGGGTGAAGCGGTCGCGAAGCTCCTGAAGTTCCTGATCCCCTACGCCGCCGCGCAGCAGCCGATCGCGACGCTGTCAGGCGGGGAGAAGAGCCGGATGCAGCTCGCCTGCCTCATGTACTCGAATGTGAACTGCCTACTGCTCGATGAGCCGACGAACAACCTGGACATCGCGTCCGCGGAAGTGCTCGAGGACGCGCTCGACGAGTTCACCGGCACGGTGATCGTCGTGTCGCACGACCGCTACTTCCTCGACCGCGTCGCCGACCGGATCGTCGCGATGGATGACGGCCGGCTGCGCGTGTTCGAGGGCGGCTACAGCGCGTACGCGGATCGTGCCGCGCAGCCCGCCTAGTCGAGCGAAACGGAGCGCAGCCGTAGCGAGTTCGTCACGACCGTCACGCTCGAGAGGGCCATCGCCGCGGCCGCGAGCACCGGTGAGAGCACCCAGCCGGTGAACGGGTAGAGGACGCCCGCCGCGAGCGGGATCAGCAGCACGTTGTAGAAGAAAGCCCAGAACAGGTTCTGCCGGATCGCATTGACCGTCGCCTTCGAGAGGCGCAGCGCGCGCGGCACACCCCGCGGATCGCCCCCAATGAGCACGACGCCCGCCGACGCGATGGCGACGTCGGTGCCGCTGCCGATCGCGACGCCGAGGTCCGCCTGCGCGAGCGCGGGCGCGTCGTTCACGCCGTCGCCGACCATCGCGACGCGATGACCGGCGCGCTGCAGCTCCGCGACGACCGCGGCCTTCTCCGCGGGCTTCACGCCGCCCCGGGCCTCGTCGATGCCGAGCTCACGCGCGATCGCGGTGGCGGTGCGTTGCGTGTCGCCTGAGACGAGCAGCGTTCGCAGCCCGCGCGCTCGCAACGCGCGGATGGCCTCTCGCGCGGACGCCTTGGGCGTGTCGGCGACCGTGAAGATCGCGCCGGGCTTGCCGTCGATCGTCATCGCGAGCGGGGTCTTGCCGGCGTCCGCGTGCCTCGCGAGCGGCGCCTCGGGCAGCTCGGCGAAGCCATGGGCCGTCGCAAGCTCCGCGTTGCCGATCCAGACATCGTGACCCTCGACGGTCGCGTGCACGCCCGCGCCGGGGAACGACTCGAACGTCGTGGCTTCGGGGATCGCGAGTCCGCGCTCCCGCGTGGCCTCGACCAGCGCGGCGCCCACGGGATGCTCGGAGCCTCGCTCCGCGCCCGCAGCGAGCCGCAGGATCTCGTCTTCGCCGAAGTCTGCGCAAGCCAGGAGATCGACGAGCTGCGGACGGCCCGCGGTGAGCGTGCCGGTCTTGTCGAAGGCCACGACGTCAATGGCGCGCGCGCGCTCGAGCGCCTCGGCGTCACGGACGAGGATCCCGCGCGACGCGCCGCGGGCCATGCCGACCGTGAGCGCGGTCGGCGTCGCGAGTCCGAGCGCGCAGGGGCACGCGATGATCAGCACGGCGATCGCGGCGCGCAGCGCCGCGCCGAACGACGGGGACGGGCCGAGCACGATCCACGCGATGAAGGTCGCAAGCGCGATCACGAGGACGATGGGCACGAAGACGGAGGCCACGCGATCGACGAGCCGCTGGATGGGCGGTTTCGAGCTCTGGGCCTCCTCGACCAGTCGCACGATCGACGCGAGGAGCGTTTGGCCGCCAACCTTCGTCGCGCGGACCCGCAGCGCCCCCGTGCGATTGAGCGTGCCGCCGGTGACGTCATCGCCTGCGCTCTTGTCGACCGGAAGGGACTCGCCGGTGACCATCGATTCGTCCACGGCCGACGCGCCGGCGATCACGAGCCCGTCGGCGGCGATCGTTTCTCCTGGCCGCACGACGATGACGTCGCCGGCTTGCAACGCCGCGATCGGGATGTCCTCCTCTTCACCGTCTGCGCGCCGGACGCGCGCGGTCTTCGCGCCGAGCGCGAGCAGCGCGCGGATCGCGTCGCCGGTGCGTGCGCGGGCGCGCGCCTCGAGGAAGCGGCCGACGAGGATGAGCGCGACGATCGCCGTCGCGGTCTCGTAATAGAGGTGCTGGTGCGGCTCGAGACCGGCGCTGAAGAACAGGCTCGGGAAGAACGTCGCCGCGACGGACGTGGCGTACGCCGCGGTCGTGCCCACGACGACCAGCGTGTTCATGTTCGTCGTGCGGTGCCGCGCTGCGCTCCACGCCGCGCGATAGAAGGGCGCCGCGGCCCAGAGTTGCACCGGCGTGGCCAGAGCGAACATCACGTACGCGCGCCAGTCGGCATGCTGGAGCTCCGGGAACACGAGATCGGCCATCGACAACGCCATCGTCGCCGTCGCGAGGACGGCGGCGATGGTGAGCCGGCGACGGAGCCCGGCCACGTAGCGCATCCGCAGCGCGCGCTCGGCGTCTGCGTGCTCGGCGCGCCCGCGATCGTCGGACGGGATCGGCAGGGCGCCGTATCCGGCGCGCTCGACCGCGCGGACGAGCCCGCCGATGTCGGTCGCCGCAGCGAGGCGGACGGTCGCGCGCTCGGTCGCGAGATTCACGTCGGCCGACGCGACGCCGCTGACCGATCGGAGCGCGGACTCAACGCTCACGACGCATGACGCGCAGGTCATGCCCGTGATCGCGAGATCGCGTTTTTCTTCTATTGGGACCGCCGCGGTGGTCATGTCAGGCCGGTGGATACCCTGCCGCGGTCAGGACTTTCCGTACGAGGCGGTCGTCCGCGGAGCCGCGGACGCGCACGGTCTTCGCGCCGAGGTCGACGGTCGCGGACTCGACGCCCTCGACCGGCTCGAGCGCCTCCTCGATCGTCCCGGCGCAGCCTTCGCAGTGGATCGCCGGCACGGCGTAGGTCCGCTCGGCGTTCGTCTCGCTCATCGCTCACTCCCGTTCGGTCCTGTCAGGGGCACCCCTCCCCGGTGGGGGTGGGTACGACTAGAGTAGCGCGCCGCAGCGTCGGCGCATCGCCGGCGGCTCGGTCACGAGCGCCGCTCCCCCGCCTCGCGCAGCGTCGCCGCGAGCGCGCGCAAGAAGGCGACATCGTCCGGCTCGTCGATACCGGTGACGTGCGGCCTGAGCCGCGACGCGATCTCCGTCGCGAGGCGTGCCCGGTCGCGGGCCGCGAGGGTCGCTTCTCGCGCGACGAACTCGCGCACGATCCGCTGCGCCTCGCCGGACAGGCCACGCACGCCCGCGGCCGGCACAGGCGTGCCCGCGCGCGTCACCGTTCGGAGCGACAGCCAGTCGAGCTGTGGCTTTGGAGCGCGGACGACGAACGTGCCCGCAGCCAGATCGCCGAGCCGCTGCGAGCGTGAGGTGAAGACGATCGAGAGCAGTCCAAGTCCGTAGAACGACGGCAGGAAATCTACGATCCGGACGAGGTTGCGGACGAACACGGCGACGAATCCGGCGGGCGAGCCATCCTCGTTGATGACGCGCAGCCCGTACGCGCGCTTCCCGATGGTCTGTCCATTCCACAGCCACTCGAGAAGGATGAAGTAGCTCCAGCCGAGCACGAAGAGCAGCAGTCGGATCACGCCACCAAGAGCCGCGTCGCCTGGAGCGCCGATCTGGCCGTAGCCGATCTCGAGACCGACGGTGATGAGAAGCGCGACCAGGAAGTCGACGACCGCCGCGAAGCCGCGGTTGCCGACCCCGGCAAGGGTGTACCGCAGCACCACGTGATCAGGGGTCTCGACCTCGAGCCGCCCGACCCGGATCGCCACGTGAGCATGGTACCGTCGCGCGATGCGCGCGGTTCAATCCATCGACCGCTTCGTCGAGGACCGCCGCGCGCGCTGGGCGAGGCTCGGCACGCTTGTCGAGCGGGCCCGCGGACGGGTCGCTCGGCTGTCGGCGGAAGAGGTCCTCGAGGTCGGCGCCCTCTACCGCGTCGCGACGAGCGACCTCGCCGTCGCGCGTCGCGATTTCCCGCGGGACACCGTCGCCGAACGATTGAATGACCTCGTCGCGGCGGCCCACGCTCTCGTGTACAGCGAGTCGCCCGCGAGCGGCCGCGGGCTACGCCGTTTCGTGACCCGCGAGCTGCCCACGTCGGTGCGCGCTGCGCTGCCGTTCACGCTCGCGGCGTTCGCTCTCGTATTGATCCCCGCGATCGTGACATTCGCCGCGGGCATCATCCAACCCGACGTCGCGTCGTCGGCGTTGAGCGAGGAGGCGCGCCGCTCGCTCATCCAGCGCACCCCTGGGACGGAGATCCCGGAGAGTCTCCGCGCGCAGGTCGGTCCGCTCATCATCGTGAACAACATCACCGTCGCGATCGCGGCGTTCGCCGGCGGTATGACCGCCGGCATCTACACGGTGTTCATCCTCGTCCTGAACGGCACCGAGCTCGGCACGGTGTTCGCGGTACTGCAGCGTGCCGGGGTCGCAAGCTCGCTCGTCATCTTCATCCTCGCCCACGGCTTCCTCGAGCTCTCCGCGATCTTCCTCGCGGGCGGCGCCGGGTTGCGGCTCGCGTGGGCGATCCTCCATCCTGGCGAGCGCACCCGCCGGGACGCACTGCGGATCGCGGGGGCCCAGGCGATGCGGGTGATGCTGCTGGTCGCCACCACGCTCGTCTGCGCCGGACTGATCGAGGGATTCGTGTCGCCGACCGCGCTCCCGCCGGCCGGCAAGCTCGCGATCGGCGTCGTCACCGGCCTCGCGCTCTGGAGCTACATCCTGCTCCCCTATAACCAGCGCTTCTTCAGCTCGAGATAACGCTGGATCGCGGCGACGGTCAGGCGCTCCGCGGGGACGTCGACCACGTGGACGCCGCGCTCGCGCAGCAGCGCGAGGGCCCGGGCTCGCGCGTCACGGACCTCCTCGGCGGCGACGCGCTCGTACAGCTCCGTGGTCGAGCGCGGCGTACGCGACGCGATCTCCGCGAGCTGCGGATCCGCCAGCAGGCAGCAGAGCACGAGGTTGTTGCCGGCCAAACGGTTGACGGCGGCCACGAGCGAGCGTGACGCTTCGACGTCCACGAGATCCGTGAACAGCACGACGAGCGCGCGGCGTGACGTCCGCGAGCGGAGGAACTCGAACGCCGCCCGGTAGTCCGGCTCGGTGGTCGTCACCTCGAGCCGGCGGAGCTCCTCCGTGACTCGGAGGAACTGCCTGCGGCCGCGCCGCGGGAGCAGATAGCTCCGCACGTCGTCCGCGAATCCGAGCAGCCCGACCTCATCCCCCTTCACCGTCGCGACGTACGACAGCATGAGCGCAGTGTTGACCGCGTGGTCGAGCTTCGTGAGCTCGCCGAGCGTGCTCGCCATCATCCGGCCCGCGTCGAGGAGGATGAGCACGCGCTGCTGCCGCTCCGTCTCGTACTCGACGCTGATGGGCCGTCCGCGCCGCGCTGTCGCGGTCCACGAGATCGAGCGCGGATCGTCGTCGGGCCCGTACTCGCGCAGCCGCTCGAACACGCTGCCCGCGCCCGGCAGTCGCGCGCGCCGTTGACCCGCGTCGTACGCGAGCCCGCGCCGCAGGCTCACCTCGTAGCGGCGGATCTCCCGAAGATCGGGGTACACATGCGCCGGGGCATCCGCGGCGATGTCGCTCTGGCGCTCGACGAGATCCAGTGGTCCGCGCTGCCGCGTGTGGAGCGCGCCGAAGCGGAACGAGCCGCGGTATCTCGGCCGCGCGACGTACGCCACGGTGTCCGTCCCAGCAGGCGCGAGGACGGCGGTGTTCACCCGCGGCGAGACGGCGAACGAGACCGGCACCTCGTCCCGGACCCGCAGCCGCAGCGGCCGCGTCGTGGGATTGCGGAGGGTGACCCCGACGCGGTTCGGCGCGCCGATGATGAGCTGCGGCTCGGCGACGCGGCCGACCTCAGCGGCGCCGAGCGCCGGGGCAAGACGGTAGTCCGCGATCGCCAGTCCGATGGCCGCGATGAACAGGACAACGGCCAGGCCGACGAAGACCGGCGACAGTGTGCCCAACGCCAGCAGGACGGCCGCACCGATCCCGAGGGCCAGCAGGCGTGGCCGCGGGACCACGACCGGCAGCCGCGCGCGTTTCATCGCGGGACGTCGAGCCGGGACAGCGCGCGGCGGAGGACGGCGTCGGCGTCCAGGCCCTCGATCTCGGCCTCGGCCTTGAGGACGACGCGGTGCCGCAGCGTCGGCGGCACGAGCAACTTCACGTCGTCGGGCGTGACGAAGTCGCGGCCGTCCAGCGCGGCTGCGGCCTTCGCCGCGCGCAGCAGGTGGACGCCGGCGCGCGGGCTCGCGCCGAGGAGGAGGTCGGGGGACTTCCGCGTCTCGGCGACGATGCGTACGACGTAGTCGACGACCGAATCCTCGACCGTGACCCGATCGACCTCAGCGCGCGCGTCCGCAAGGGCCGCCGCTGGGAGCTGCGTGAGTGCGCGGACCTCGGCGAGCGGCTGCCCCTTGTCGTGCGCGCGGAGGATCGCGTGCTCCTCGGCCGGCTCGGGGTAGCGCATGACGGCCTTGAACAGGAAGCGATCGAGCTCGGCCTCGGGGAGCGGATATGTCCCTTCGTACTCCACGGGGTTCTGCGTCGCGAGCACGAGGAACGGATCCGGCAGCGGGCGCGCGTCGCCTTCGAGCGTGACCTGCTTCTCCTCCATCGCCTCGAGGAGCGCCGACTGCGTCTTGGCCGGTGCGCGGTTCACCTCGTCGGCCAGGACGATGTTCGCGAAGATCGGACCGAGCCGCATCCGGAATGACGAGGTCGCGAGCTCGTACACCGCGGTGCCGACGATATCGCTCGGCATGAGGTCCGGCGTGAACTGGATCCGCTTGAACGAGCCGCCCACGAGCTGAGCGATCGTGCGAGCGAGCAGGGTCTTCGCGGTGCCTGGAACGCCCTCGATGAGGACGTGGCCGCCGAGGCAGAGCGCGAGGAACGAGAGTGTGACCGTCTCTTCCTGACCGATCACGATGCGATGGACCTGCGCGCGGAAGGTCTCGCCGGTCTCCTTGAGCGTCACGTCGTCTCCTCCGCGCGGATGAGCCGCGCCACGTCGTTCGCGGCACGCACGAGCGCGTCGTCGCGCAATCTACCGGCGAGCGCGACGTGGAGGCGCCAGGCCTCCGCCGCGCGCGACGGGCTCTGGGCACCGATCGCGTTCGCGACGCGGTCGAAGTCGGTCCGCGGGTCGAGACCGGCCTGCCGGGCCAACTCGCGCCGGAGATCGTCGCGCAGCCTGCGGCGCGCGATCTCGCCATGCCCCGAACGCCGCGCGAGCCCAGCGAAGCCGCGAACGTACTCGAGGCTGGATCGCGGCGGCCGCGGATCGAGCGGGAGCGGCGGCCCGAGCCGCCGGCCGGTGAGCGCCAGGTACACGAAGCCGAGCGCGAACGCCGCGAGCAGCCCGCGGCCGAGCCAGGTCTGACCGAGCAGCGCCGTGAAGTCCGGGCCCGGCCGCGCGCCGTGGTGGTACTCATCGAATCCGACCCGTCCCGCCACCCCGATCAGGGCGAGCGCGAAGCGGCCGTTGTCGGCGAGGCCGATGCCCGCGTTCACGAACGGACCGAGTGAGCCGACGGCGAACACGCGGCCGCGACCTTCGCTCGCGAGCGCCACGAACGGTGCGCCGCCGTCAAGGATCAGCGCCGTCGCATCGTCGCGCGGACTGAGCGCGACGCCGTAGTCGACGTTCAGCGTGCGTACCGGCGGGGCCGCGAACGCGATCGAGCGAACGGGAACCTCGCCGCCGCGAAGTGCGCCACCGCGTGGCGACAGACCGAAGTCATCGAGGAGCCGGCGCTCGTTCAGGCCGATGTCGGTCGCGATGACGAGCGTACCGCCGGTGCGCACGAAGTCGTGGAGGAGCTGGAGATCCTCGGATCCGATCAGATCGCTCGTCCCGAGCAGGAACAGCGTCGTGATCCCGGCGCCCGATGGCGCGAACCGGTCACCCTGCACCGGGACGACCGCCAGTCCGACGCCTTCCAGGTAGCGTCGCAGCACCGAGGCGCCGCCCGGCGATTCGTCGTAGATGGAGGCGGATCGCCCGAAGGTCGACGTGCCGCCGGACCCGCCGCCGCTCCCGCCGGCGGCGACGGCGAGCGCGGCGAGCGCGATGAACAGGACGAGCGCGACGAGGGCAAGCGGATCGACGCGCCTCACGCGGTCACCTGCACCGCGAGGGCGCGCGCCCGCGCGACATCCGCCTCCCGCGCATCGCGTAGGCCGAACCACACGCGCTCGTGCAGTTGCACCAGGTCGCCGAGCGCATCCGCCTGTGGGAGCTGCGCCGCGCGGCGGAGGAGCTCGTGGTCGGTGAGGGCAGGGTCGTAGCGGAGCGCCTCGCGGGCCGCGAGCGTCGCGAACGCGTACAGGTAGAGCGCGTGGATGGCGTCGCGCGGCCGCCCGCTCCGGAGGGCGTCGTCCGCAGCGCGAAGGTGCAGCACCGGATCCGCGCGGCGCTCGCCCGCTGCCATGCCAAGGGCCGTCTCGCGCCGGATGCGCTCCCGCGTGCCGCGGATCAGGAGCGCGACGATCGCGAGCGCGACGAAGACGCCGACGACGGCCTGCAGGTTCAGCAGCAGGTTCGGATCGGGCCGGCCGACGAGGTCGTACAGCCACCCGGCAGATCGTTGGAGCAGCGTGCCGACGATGGCGCCGAGGTTCAGACGTTGCGCGAGCTGCTGATCGGTCGTGAGCGAACGGAGCTTGGCGTCCGCCGCCGCGGCGTCGACCCGACGGCTAAGGGTCGTGTTCACCAGCGCGAGGTAGCGACTCAGCTCGCTCGCCTCGCGATCGACGGCGTCGGGCGTCAGCCGATCGGCGAGCGGTCCGTCGTCGACGGCAAGCGTCGCATCCGCGAGCTGCACCTCGGTCGTCTGCCGCAGGAGCGCGCGCGCCTGCACGAGGATCGGCTCGCGCTCGGCGAGCGGCGTGGCGCGCGCCCGCTCGACGAGTGCCAGGACCTGGTCGAGCCGCGTGCGGTACGCGGCTGCCGTGAGGGTGTCGGCCCGCGCGACGCCACCGGTCGCGGACCACAGCGCGAGACCGAGGAGGAGCGCGGCTAGATGGCGCGCGGCATGGCCTCCGCCGCGAGCTGGAGGTCGAACGCCTCCTTCCGGACGCGCAGGTCGTAGTAGAGGAGCGTGAAGACGCCCCACTGGATCGGCGCCCAGAGCGCGTTCACCGCGAGGTTCGCGACCTCCTGCAGCACGGTCCTCGTCGGGCCTTCGGTGACCACCGTCCCAAGGAACACGAACGCGAACAGCAGTGCGAGGATGCCCTGCAGGATGGTCATGAGGGTGAGGAGACCGAGGATCCGCCATCGCGCACCGCCCGCAAGCTGCCACGTGCGGCGCAGTCCTGCGACCGGACCCTTTTCTTCGAGCGTCACCACCGCGGGCAGCGGCATCCACGAGGCGACGAGGTAGAAGACCAGCACGAACAAGCCGACCACGCCGATGAGGGCGGGGATCGGGTTGCCTAGCACCGCCGACACGACCCCCACGAGGATGACTCCGACGATCACGACGACGAGGAAGGCGACGAATGCCACGATGCTCGCGAGGATCAGGCGCACGCTCGCGCGCAGCCCGGCGCGGAGCGAGCCGCCAAGCGTCGTCGGCTGACCCAGGTAGCGCTTCGACATCGCGTCGACGATGGCCGCCGCCTGCACCGAGAGCACGAGCAGGCTCACCACGCCGATCACGACGGCGTACGTCACGAGGCCGGACAGCTCGCTCGGGGTGAACGAGGTGAAGCTCGTCGGGTTGGTTGGATCGAAGATGTTCGTCGGGAGCGTCGTGAACGGCGTCGTGCGCACGAACGCGAGATTCAACCCGAGCGAGACGATCGCCAGGACGATGTACGGGAGCGCCGCGAGGACGAGGAAGAGCCCCGGCGACGCGCGGTACAGGCCGATCGTGCGATCGACGATGTCGCCCACGCCGAGCGGCCGCAGGGTCGGCGCCGTCGCGTCCGTCACGGCGCCATTGTCTACCGCCGGCTAGTCCGCGCCCACTCCGACCGGCTCGACGGGGGAGTGCGCCTCACCGAGCCCGAGACGGCGGTACAGCCGCGCGAGCGGCCGTGGCGCCCACCAGTTGAGATCGCCTAACAGCCGCATCGTCGCGGGCACGACCAGCGCGCGCACGAGCGTGGCATCGATGGCGACCGCGATCGCCATCCCAAGGCCGATCGCCTTGATGATCACGACGTCAGCGAGCGCGAACGCGAGGAAGACGCCGACCATGATGGCGGCCGCGCCGGTGATGAGCCGGCCGATCTTCTCGAGGCCCTCGGCGACCGCGTGGCGGTTGTCGTGCGTGCGGTGGTACTCCTCCTGCATCCGGCTCAGGAGCAGCACCTCGTAATCCATCGATAGTCCGAAGACGATGCAGAACATGATCACCGGCAGCGTCGGATCGATCGAGGACGGCGTGAAATTCAGCTGCGACGCCAGATGGCCGTCCTGGAAGATCCACACGAGCGCACCGAACGACGCGCTGATCGACAGGAAGTTCATGAGCACGGCCTTGAGCGGCAGAATCACCGATCCAAGCAGCAGGAACAGGACGAGATAGGTCGCGACGACCACGAACCCGACCGCGAGCGGCGTCTTGCTGAGGATGAAGTCGATGGCGTCGACGTCGTACGCGGTGAAGCCGGTGACGAGAAGCTCGGCGCCGGGGGGCGGAGCGATCGCGCGGATGCCCTTCAGCTCGTCGCGCGACGCATCGCTTCCGATCGAGTGCCCGCTGAACGCGTTGAGGACCGCGATGTCCTTGCCGACGCTCTGCCGAATGCCCTCCTGGACGTCCGCAGGGAGCGCGGTGCGGTTGGCGTACAGGACCGGGTACTGCGCCTTCGGGACGTTCGGCAGATCGACGATGCTGACCACGTGCGAGATCCCGGGGACGGCCGCGACCTTCCGCGAGAGGTCGTACAGGGCGGTCACGTTGGCCGCGCTGAGCGGATCGCTGCCGTTCGCGTAGTGGACGACCACCTGGAACGAGTTCGGGTCCTGGTTGGGGAAGCTCTCGGTCAGCGTGTGCAGCGCGACCCGCGACTCGGCCGTCGGCGGGAGCATGTCGACGTCGCCATTCGCAAGACGCAGTCGCAGGAACGGCGAGCCGGCGAGCAGGATGAACACGAGCACGGGGATCAGGACCACGAGCGGCCGGGCCATCACGGCGAGCGCAAGGCGGTGCCACAGGCCGGGCCCGCGCTCGCCCGTGCTGACCGGGCGGCGGCGCAGGCGGCGCCAGAGCTCGGAGAGCCGCAGGCTGTTCACCCTGGGTCCGAGGAGCGAGAGGACGGCGGGCAAGAACGTGAGTCCGTAGAACACCGCGACCGCGACGACGAGGGCGCCCGCGTAACCCATCGACGCGAGGAACGTGCCCTGGTAGAAGAACATCCCGGCGAGGCCGATCGCGACCGTCAGCCCGGAGAAGGTGATCGCGCGGCCGGCCGTGGCCATCGAGCGGGCGATCGCGTCATCGACCGAACGCCCACGCGCAAGCTCCTCGCGGAAGCGATTCACGATGAAGAGCGAGTAGTCGATGGCGACGCCGAGGCCGATGAGCGTCACGATGTTGAGCGCGTACTGCGACACGTCGGTCGCGTGACTCAAGGCGAAGGTCGCGGCGATCCCACCGACGACGGCGAGCACGCCGACGCCGAGCGGCAGCATCGCGGCCAGCACGGTGCCGAAGACGAGCAGCAGCAGGATCAGGGCGAGCGGGAGCGAAACGGTTTCCGCGCGCTGCAGGTCGCTCTCGAGGATCGTGTTGAAGTCATGGTTGATCGCGAGGTAGCCCGTCGCCTGCACGGACAGCACGTCCGACGTGATCTGTGCGCGCAGCTCGGGGTAGTACTTCCCGGCCGTGACGGAGTCGTCCTTCACGCTCACGACCGCGACCGTGGCGTGCTGGTCCTTGGACACGAACTGCGAGGTGCTGCCCGCGTCGTAGGCCGTGCTTACCGACTGCACGCGTGGGTCGGAGCGGACGGCCGCGAGCGCCTGGGTCACCGCGGCCCGGTAGGCGGGGTCGGTGACGGTCAAGGTCGGGCTGGCGAAGAGGACGGTGAACGCCGTCGCGGTCGAGCGCGGGAGCTCGCTCTCGATGAGCTTCGCGCCGCGACCCGACTCGGAGGTCTGGATGATCCCGCCGCTC
Organism: Candidatus Limnocylindria bacterium; assembly: GCA_035937095.1. Classification (GTDB taxonomy): domain Bacteria; phylum Chloroflexota; class Limnocylindria; order P2-11E; family P2-11E; genus UBA4735. The sequence goes on along the minus strand of DASYVN010000089.1, from coordinate 5,008 downwards.
TTCAGATCGCCGCCGGAGGCGCTCACGACGACCGACAAGACCATCAGCGCGCCCGAGACGATCAGGAACGCCCAGCGGAACCGATAGACGATGTGCCCCCAGGCCGAGAACATGACGCCTTCCCCTTTGCTCGCAGGTGTGTTTACGTTGTAAACTACGGTGGGATGAGCGCTCTGTCAATCAATACGCGGGCCCCCCTCAGCCGGTTGCGGATCGCGCAGGCCGCCCTCGCGGTCGTCGACCGCGAGGGCCTCGATGCGCTCTCGATGCGCCGGCTCGGTGCGGAGCTCGGGGTCGAGGGTATGGCCGTCTACCGCCACTTCCCCAACAAGGCCGCGGTGCTCGCGGGCGTCGTCGAAGTGCTGCTCGCGGAGCTCGTGATCCCGCCGCCGTCGGACGTGCCGTGGCAGACCGTGTTCCGCGAGCTGTCGCGCGCGTATCGCGCGCTCCTGTTGCGGCATCCCCACGCGATCCCGCCGCTCGCCGCGCTTCCGTTGAGCGATCCGGCCGCGGCGCGCGCGGCCGGCGCGGTGATGGCGCAGCTACGGGCTGCGGGCTTCGATGCGCCGAGCGCGCTCAAGACGCTCGCGACCATCACCTCGTACGTGATCGGCGTCGCGCAGTGGGAGGTCGGGACCGCGCCGTATCGCGAAGCGCGCGGCGACGCGCCGTTCGTGCTCCCACCTGATGCGGATCCGTATCTCGTCGAGCTGCTGCCGCAGCTCGCCGAGGACGACTGCGACGACACGTTCGAGTTCGGCTTGAACGTGATCGTGCGCGGGCTGGAGACGCGGGCCTAGGGCAATCCGCTGCCGATAAGGCAGGGGTGAGCGACGTGTGGCTCGTCAAGCGGTGCAGCGCCTGCCGCACGTACAAGCCGGTGAGCGAGTTCCATCGGGATGGCCCGGGGTACCAGCCGTGGTGCAAGCCGTGCCGCAAGGTCTACGACCGCGCGTACACCCAACGAACGCTGGCTAGGAAGAACAAGCACGTTCGCGAACGCTCGGCCGCGAATGTGGCGTGGTTGCGAGAGCTGAAGGCCAAGAGGCCGTGCACGGACTGCGGCGGGACGTTTCATCCGGTGGCGATGCAATGGGATCACCTTCCCGGTCAGGCAAAGCGCGGAGACTTAGGGGTACTCGTCACGCGACTGAGCAGAAAGGTGCTCTTGAATGAGATGGCGAAATGCGAACTCGTTTGCGCGAACTGTCATGCTGTACGTACGCACCGGCGCAGGACCGGCCAGTGACGGGGTGTGGCGCAGCTTGGTAGCGCGTGCGGTTTGGGACCGCAAGGTCGAGAGTTCGAGTCTCTCCACCCCGACCGAGACCCCTACCAGAGGCGCCCGTGGTTCTTGCGTGCCGCTTCCATGACCGCCGGATCGGCCGCGGTGCCGCCGTTGTAGGCATCATCGGCACTGTCGCCGCGACGCCACCGGCCACGCATCGACCAACCGCCGGAAAGCATGACGATGAGCGCCAGGATCACGACCCATTCCATGAGCATCAGCTTTCTGGCGACCGCCGACGCCGCGCACCTGACCGTACGACCGGGCACCCCCCGGACGGGGGATACGGCGAATGGCGCTATCGAGCGAGTATCAAGCAATGAATGTCGGCATCCGGCCCGTACTCCGGGCGAAGCGGCGGCTGATGTCCGCCGGTCTCCTTACCGCGCTGCTCACCGCGGTCTCCTGCGGCGGTGCCGGGAGCACGACCGCCCCGAACGCGTTCGGCGGCCGATTCCTGATGAGCACCGGCGGCGGCGCCCAGGGGCAGGTCACCGCGCTGACGAAACGCTTCACCGAGCTGCACCCGGGACTGAACTGGATCATCGAGAACGTGGGATCAGATGCCGGGATCAGCCTCGTCGTCTCGAAGCACTCCGATCTGGGCGCGATCAGCCGTGACCTCACCGCCGCGGAGAAGGGCACCGTGACGCTGGACCAGCTCGGCGTCGTGGGCACGGGCGTCGCGGTCAACCCGGACAACCCGATCAAAGGCCTCGCGCTCGCGCAGATACGCCAGATGTTCAGCGGTGAGCTCACCAACTGGTCGCAGGTCGGCGGCCCCGACCTCCTCGTCCGCGTCTTCGTGCGGGACATCACGGCCGCGACGCGGCAGAGCTTCGATGACTACGTGTTCGCGGGCACGACAGCGACATACGCGACGGCCGTCGCGACGGTCGGAAGCAACGCGGAGATGATCGCCAGCATCCGCTCGTTTGCCGGCGGGATCGGCATGGCCACCCTCAAACAGGCGACCGTCGATGACCCGAAGCTCAAGCTGCTGGCCATCGACGGCGTGCCGGCGACGATGGCCGCGCTGAACGACGGCAGCTATTCGATCCGCCGGCCGCTCTACCTCGTGTCTCCGAAGGATCCAGCGACGATGAAGCCGGAGGTCAAGCTCTTCTTGGATTTCGTGCGCTCGCCCGAAGGTCAGAAGATCCTCGGCGGCCTCTAGCGCGACTCCGCCGTCTCCATCACGCTGACCTCGTCCCCGACCCGTAGCGGACCGTCAGCCGCGACCACGCTGCAGACCAGCCCGCGGCGTCCCTCGAGCATCGTCTGGAACTCGTTCGGATCCGCGATCCCATTCATCTCGCCGATGTGGGTACACGGATCGCACTGGCCGTTCACCCGCAGGGTGATCGCGCCGATCCGCAGCAGCGTGCCCTCGGCGAGCGAACCGAGCGATGGCAGACCGTCGACAGTGATCTGCTCGCGCAGGTCACCGGGCTTCACGCTCACCGCGTCGTGCGTCGACCGGTCGACGATCGTCACCGCGCGCTTGGAGCGGTGCGCGTGCGAATCGCCCTCGATGCCACCGCCGACGCGCACCGGCGCCTCGGACACCGTGCGCATGGGTTTCCCGTGACCCTCGTGCAGCTGCAACGACACGACCCGCGCCATCAGAGCGACCTCCGCATCACCGCGTAGCTTCGCACGATCGCGATCTGACTGTCGAGGTCCACACTCGGAGTTGTGACGGGCACGGTCTACAGCATCGGTCACGGCACCGCGACGGCCGAGGACTTCATCCGCACCGTCGCCGACACCGGCGTGCGCCTGCTCGCCGACATCCGCAGCGCGCCGGGCTCGCGCCGGAATCCGCAGTTCGGCCAAGGAGCGCTCCGCGACACGCTCGCCGGCGCCGGCATCGAGTACGTGCACCTGCCCGGGCTCGGTGGACGACGCGCGTCGCGGCCGGACTCGCCGCACACGGGTCTCAGGGTCGCCGCCTTCCGCGGCTACGCCGATCACATGGCGAGCGACGAGTTCCGCGCCGACTACGCGCGCGTGCAGGGATCCGCGCGGCTCGTGCCGACGGCGTTCATGTGCGCGGAGACGCTCTGGTGGAAGTGCCACCGCCGCTTGCTCGCCGATCGGCTGACCGCCGACGGCTGGACGGTCGTGCAGCTGCGCGTCGGCGGGCCGGCGGAGCCGCACCGGCCGACCGACGCGGCACGCGTCGAGCAGGGACGGCTCTCGTATGGCTGATACTCCCCGCGTGCCGCGGACCTGGCCGGACGATTGGGACCGGCGCATGCGCGGCGAGGGTTGCGCGATGTGCGCCCAGGGCCGGCCTGACGAGAACGAGTTCGGGATCCGCGTCTAACGGAGCGATACCGCCGACGCGTACCTCCAGAGGCGGATGTCGGGCAACGCGGGTACTGCATCGTCATCTGGCGCGGCCGCCACGTCGCCGAGCCGACCCAACTGAGCAACGCCGAGGCCGGGCTGTACTGGGACGACGTCCTCCGCGTCGCGCGCGCGATCGAGGTCCACTACACACCCGCGAAGCTGAATCTCATGATGCTCGGCAACTCGCTGCCGCATCTTCACACCCATGTCGTGCCGCGCTACGTCGACGATCGCGACCCCGGCCACCCACCGCGGTTCATGGACCCCGGCGAGAAGACGCCGGCGCTACCGATCGACGAGGTCCGCCGCGACGCGGCGAAGCTCCGCGAGCTCATGGAGGGGCAGATCGCGGAGTGACCCACGTCAGCTAGATGTACTTCCCAGAGACGTTATTGACAGAAGAGGGGGCTCCGTCGGTTGATGTGGTCGTCGAAATCACACAGCCGAGAGGAGCCCCCGAATGGTCAATGCTAGGCCGCGTCTCAATTCGTACCAGCGCGAGCTCGCTCGCCACCGCGTCCAGGTCGAGGGCTGGAGCGTGATCGCCACGGCGCACGCTGCCGGCGTCAGTCGCCAGACCGTGCACAAGTGGCTGCGCCGGTTCGAACACGAAGGCCCAGCTGGGCTTGCCGATCGCTCGAGCCGACCGCAGCGGATGCCGCGGCTCACCCGGATCGACCTCGCGGTCCGGATCTGCTCCGAACGCCTGGCTCGCAAGGTCGGGCCGCACGAGCTCGCGCTGCTGCTGGGGATCGCTCGCTCGACGATCTATGCGGTCCTGCGCCGGGCCGAACTCAACCGCCTCGGTGCGCTCGTCGCCAAGTTGCGGGTCCAGCGGTACGAGTGGCCGGCCCCCGGAGACCTGGTCCACCTGGACATCAAGCGCTTCGGCCGGATCCCCGAGGACGGTGGCTGGCGCAACCTCGGGCGGACCCTGGCGAACGCGGTGAAGCGCCAGGCCGGGTACGAGTACTGCCACGTCGCGCTCGACGATCACAGCCGGCTCCCCGACGCGGTGCTCCTGGGCGACCAACGCAGCGCGAGCGCCGTCGCCGCACTCGAGCAGGTCTGGGGTCGGTATCTGCGCGCCGGCGTGCGGATCAAGCGGATCCGCACCGACAACGGCAGCTGCTATCGCTCGCTCGACTTCCGGGCCGCCTGCGACCGCCTCGGGATCATCCACTGGCGGACGCGCCCATACACCCCGCGGACCAACGGCAAGGCCGAGCGGTTCATCAAGACCCTCCAGGAGCGGTGGGCCTATGCCCGGCTCTATCGCTCGAGTGCCGAGCGGGCCGCGGCCCTCCCGGACTTTCTCAGCGAGTATCGTCACCGTCGCTCGCCAACCCTCGATGGCCACAC
>DASYVN010000088.1:0-11765 GCA_035937095.1 Candidatus Limnocylindria bacterium | reverse complement strand
CAGGCGGCCGTGGCTGCCGTGCCGCCGTCGAGCGATTGCACCACGCACGTCAACGTCATCGATCGTGCGGGGCGGATGTGCGCGCTCACGGCGACGCTCGGCGGGGCATTCGGGTCGGGTGTCGTCGCCGCGGGGACGGGGATCATGCTCGCCAACGTGATGACGTGGTTCGATCCACAGCCGGGCCGGCCGAACTCCATCGCCGGCGGCAAGGGCATCCTCTCCGCGATCGCCCCGATGCTCCTGCTGCGGGGCGGCGCGCCGCTCGTCTGCACCGGCGCGCCGGGCGGCCGCCGGATCATGAGCGCGATGCTCCACGTCGTGACGAACCTCATCGATTGGGCCCAGCCGCCGCAGCAAGCGGTGAACGGGCCCCGGTCGCACTGCGAGGGCGGGCCGCTCCTCATCGACACGCACGTCCCGCTCGCCGTCCGCGAGGCGCTTGCCGCGATGGGGCACACCGTGACTCCGCGGCTCGAGACGTTCGCCTCGTCGCACTTCGCGCGGCCGAGCGCGATCGTCGTGCGCGGATCCGAGAAACGGGCGGGCGTCGGCGCGCTGAAAAACTCGACCGCGATCGGGATCGACTAGCCCACGAGCGCGAGTGCCGTCAGGGCCATGACCTTCGTCGCGTTCGCGAGGTCCTCGAGGTCGACGTACTCGTCCGGCCGGTGGGCCGTCTCGAGCCGCCCGGGACCGTACGCCACGCAGTCGGCGACACCGCCGCGGCGGACGACGTGCTTCTGGTCGTAGGTGCCCGGGCTCGCGATGACCGTCGCCGGCCGCCCGAGGATCTCTTGCACCGCCGCCTGGACCGCGCGGGCCACCGGCGCGTCGGCCGGCGTCGCGGTCGGCTCGACGAGCATGAGCTCGCGGACCGACCACCGGATGTCCCCGTCGCCTGCGGCCTCCTGCGCCACGATCGCCTCGAATTCGCGGCGCACGTCGCCGCTCGACTCTTCGACGATGAAGCGGCGATCGAAGATCGCGACGCACAGATCCGGGACCATCGGCGTCTGCTCCACACCGATCGGCTGACCGGCGTGCAGCGCGTTGAGGCTGATGGACGCGTGACGCGCGCGGGGCGGCTCGACGGGCATCGCGGTCACGCGCGCCTCGAGCTTCGGCCCCAGCTCGCGCTCGATGCGGGTGACGAGCCGGGCCATGGCCTGCGCGGCGTTGTGGCCGAGATCGGGCATGCTGCCGTGCGCGGTCACGCCGCGCGCGGTGACCTCCGCCCAGTACACGCCACGGTGGCCGATGCACACCCGGTCGACGTCGAGCGGTTCGGTGATGATCACGTGGTCCGTGCGGCCCGCGGCGATGAACCCTTGATCGCAGAGCTCCGCGACGCCGGCGAAGCCGCCGCTCTCTTCATCCACTGTCGCACTCTGTTCGACGCTGCCGCGCAGGGTCAGTCCGGCGCGCCGGATGGCCTCGATCGCATAGATCGAGGCCGCGATGCCGGCCTTTTGGTCTCCGGTGCCGCGACCCCACAGCCGGCCGTCCGCGACCTCCGCGCCGAACGGTGCGTGCATCCACGCCGCCAGGTCGCCAGGCGGGACCACATCGAAGTGCCCGTTGAAGTGGAGGGTCGGCCGGGCCGCCTGCCCCTCCAGCCGGCCGAAGACGTTGAGCCGCGGCGGACCGTCGTGCGGCACGCGCGGGCGCACGTACTGGACCCCGTAGCCGACCGCGCTCAGACGATCGCCGATGAGCCGGGCGCAGTCCTCGTAGCGCTCGCCCGGCGGGTTCACCGTCGGGATCCGCACCATCTCGCCGAGGAACGCCGCGCAGTCGTCGCGCAGCGCGTCCACGGCGGCGCGGACCCGGTCCGCGTCGCTCACCAGGGGAACGGTGTGCGCCACAGCGCGATCGTGAACGCGAGCGCGACCGCGAGCGCGACCCAGTCGAGCCGCCGCAGCGGCCCGAGGTCCACTTTGGTCCGGCCCGCCCCGCCGACGTAACAGCGCGACTCCATCGCGAGGATCAGGTCCTCGGCGCGGCGGAATGCCGAGACGAACAGCGGCACGGTGATCGGCACGAGCTGTCGCGTGCGCTGCACGAACTGCAGCCGGCCGGGCCGTCCGAAGTCCGCGCCGCGAGAGGCTTGGGCCTTCATCAGCCGCTCGAGCTCTTCGGCCACCGTCGGCACAAAGCGGTACGCGATCGCGAGCATCATCGCGATCTCGTGGCCGGGCACCTTGACGCGACGGAACGGGGCAAGGAGGCTCTCGATTCCCTTGGACAACGAGGTGATCGGCGTCGTCACGGTGAGGAGGCTCGACAAGAGGATCAGGTCGAAGATCCGGAAGACGCCTTGCACCGTCTGACGGATCGAGTTGTCGGTGACCGTGAACGCGAACTCCCAGGGCCCGAGCGACACCGGCGCCCTGAACAGGACGGCGGATCTGGTGGGGTCGTAGTTGCCGAGGAACAGGAAGTTGAAGACCGTGTACACGACGAGGATGGGAAGGATCGGTCGGATGCCACCGAAGAGATAGCCGAGCGGAACATCGCTCAGCGCGACGAGCACGACCACAGCGACGAACGCAACCGCGTTCGCCACATAGGACGACGCTGTGATCACGCCTGCGATGATCACGGCGAACCCGATGAGCTTGGCTCGCGGGTCCATTCGATGAATGGCCGACGAACCGGGAATGTATTGACCGATCGTTACGCTGCGGGAGAACTCGAACTCGTCCACATCGCCTCCACGGCGTCGTCAATGGTGAGCACGTCACCCCGCAGGGCCACGCCGCGCTCGCGCAGAGCGCCCGCGAGCTCGGTCGCGGCCGGCACGCCGAGCCCGAGCTCGCGCAGGCGGCGCTCCTCACGGAAGACCTCGCGCACCGGACCGGAGAGCACGGTCTTCCCATCCGCAAGCACGTCGACCCGGGTCACGAGCTCCGCGACCTCATCCATGTTGTGCGACACGAACACCAGCGCGGTCCCGCGCTCGTCATGCAGCCCGCGGAGGACCGCGAGGAGATCGCGGCGCGCGCGCGGGTCGAGGCCGGCCGTCGGCTCGTCGAGCACCAGGACCTCGGGCTCGAGGGCGAGCACACCGGCGAGCGCGACCTTCCGCATCTCGCCGCCGGAGAGGCCGAACGTGTAGCGGTCCTTGAACGTCTCGAACGCGAGGCCGACGGCGGCCATCGCCGCCTGCACGCGCCGCCGGACCTCGGCGCGATCGCAGCCGAGCTTCCGCGGGCCGAACGCGATGTCGTCGGCGACCGTCGGATCGAAGAGCTGCTGTTCGGGGAACTGGAACACGAGCCCGACCCGTCGGCGGAGCGGCCGGGGGTCGACGTGCTTGTCGCCCAAGTCGCTCCCGAACACGTGGACCGATCCACGGTGCGGACGGAGCAGGCCGTTGAAGTGCTGCACGAGCGTGGACTTACCCGATCCGGTGTGGCCCATGATCCCGACCACCTCGCCGGCGCCAAGCGTGAACGACGTGCCCTGGAGCGCGACGGATTCGAGGGGCGTCCCGCGGAGGTACCAGTGCCAGAGATCGCGGACCTCGATGATCGCCTCGGTCATCATCGCGCCGCCGCGCGGGGGAGGCGAACGTACGCGTCCGCGAGCTCCGCCACGGTGAGCGGTACGAGCCCGACGTCCATCCCGCGCGCGCGGAGCCGGGCCGCGATCTCGGTGACCTGCGGTACGTCGAGCTCGAGCTCGCGCAGGCGCTCGGGCTGCGCGAACAGCTCCCGTGGCTCGGCGTCGAGCGCGATGCGTCCTTCGGCCAGCACGACGACCCGGTTCGCCAGGGCGGCCTCGCCCATGAAGTGGGTGATCGCCACGATCGTGACGCCGTCGCGGTGTAGCGCCTGCGCCGCCTGAAGGACCTCCGCGCGGCCCGACGGATCGAGCATCGCGGTCGATTCGTCGAGCACGAGCACATCTGGCCGCATCGCGAGGACGCCGGCGATCGCCACCCGCTGCTTCTGCCCGCCCGACAGCTGATGCGGTGCGCGATGGCGCAGGTCCTCGATATCGAGCCGGCGCATCGCGTCGGCGACGCGGCTAGCGATTTCCGCGCGCGGCAGGCCAAGGTTCTCCGGCCCGAACGCAACGTCCTCCTCGACCACCGTCGCGACGATCTGGTTGTCGGGGTCCTGGAAGACCATCCCAACGATCTGCCGGATCCGCTTCCGTTGCTCGTCATCCGCCGTCGAGAGGCCGTCCACCGTCACGCTGCCCCGGCCGGGGATGACGAGGCCGTTGAACAGCTTCGCGAGCGTGCTCTTCCCCGAGCCGTTATGGCCGATGATCGTGAGCCACTCGCCGCGGCGTACGTCGAGCGACACGTCACTGAGGGCCCGCACCCGTCCCCCAGGCACCTGGTACGCGACGGAGACTCGGTCCACCCGGATGAGCGGCTCGGCCGCTCCGTTCACAGCGGCGGCTGGAACCGCCCGTCCGCGGCGGTCCACCCTCCATCGACGAACATGCAGGCGCCGGTGACGTACGAGCTCGCATCCGAGGCGAGGTACACGACCATCCCCGCGAGCTCTTCGGGCTTGGCCCAGCGGCCGAGGATGCTCTTTCGGGCGTATCCGTCGTACCACTCGGCGTTCTGTTTGATCGGCGCGGTGAGTGGCGTGTCGACGACACCCGGCGCGATCGCGTTGGCGCGCACGCCGCGCGGTCCCATCTCGGCGGCGAACGCGCGAAGCATCTGAACGATCCCCGCTTTCGTCGCCGCGTAGACGCCCTGACCGGGCTCGACCGTGAGAGACCGGATGCTCGAGAAGGCAATGATGCTGCCCTTGCCGCGCTCAGCCATCGTCTCGCCAGCGGCGCGGATGAGCCGGAACGTGCCCTTGAGGTTCACGTCGATGACACGGTCGAACTCCTCGTCGGTGATCTTCAGGATCGGTTTGCGGACGTTGATGCCCGGCGTGCTCACGAGGACGTCGATCGCGCGATCGCGCGCGAATGCGGCGGTCACGGTCTTCGTGTCACGGACGTCGATGTGAGTAGCGTCGGCGTTCCCTCCGGCCGCCGCGATGACTGCCGCGGTGCGCTCGGCCGCGGCAAGGTCGAGATCGGCGCAGGTGACGTGGGCGCCGAATGCCGCGAGGGCCTCCGCGCTCGTCTTGCCGATCCCGCTGCCGGCACCTACGACGATCGCGCGGCGCCCGTCGAGGCGGAAGAGAGATGAATAGTCGAACACGATTGCGAGCTCCTTTTGACCGACCGTGAGGACGCCCGGCGGAGACCGTGTGGCCTCCGCCGGGCGTCGGATGCATCGACTAGACGGTTGACTTCCGCATACGGCCCGCGCCGCGAACAGCCATTCCGACGGCAACGGTGATGATGATCGCGAGAATCGCCTCCCACCATGATTGGGTGGTCACGGCACCCCACGCTTGCTGGGGCGTGAGGTACGGCACGCCGTTGGGGCCGTTCAACGTGACGGCCAAACCGAGCACCAGGGCGGTGTTCGTGACGGTGCCAAAGAGCCCGGCAAGGCCGAGAGCGAACGGTTCGTTGATGGGCTTCGCTGCGCGGTACACGAAGTAGGCAACTACGCCGATGAGCAGGCGCGGACCGATCGCGACCAGCGGGTTCTGGAACAGCGGGGTCGTCGCCTGGAGAAAGCTGAATATCCCGAAAATTCCTCCGACCGCCAGACCCGCAACGGGCCCTTCCATCACGCCGGCGATGATCGCGGGAACGTGAAGGATCGTCGCGTTGATGCCCGTTGGCATCGGGATGAAGCCGATACGGGTCACGGCAAGCGCAATAGCAACTGCCGCGAGAACGCCAGAGACCACAATGGTGCGAACGGTCCGGTTGCGTGGCATGAAGCCGATTTCGTCGTCGATCGCCGAAGAGCGGCCCGCCGTGGTCGCCATATTCCCCTCCAAGCCCTTGCTTGCCAGCGCTGCTGCGGGACTCTACTCCAGGCCCTCGCTCTGACCCCGGTCCTATCGTCGTCCCGTAATGCGGGTTGCCGTGCTGGGTCTCGGTGCGATCGGGACCCTCGTTACCCGGACGCTCGAGGGACGCGTCCCCGTCCTGCGGATTGATCGGACGAAGGCGCCGCTCGACGGTGTCAGCGAGCCGGTCGACATCGCGATCGTCACGACGAAATCCCAGGGGACCGCCTGGGCGGCCGAGACCGCGAGCCGCGTGCTGGGGAAGAACGGGACCGTCCTCACGATCCAGAACGGCCTCGGGCACCGCGAGCGGCTTGCGGCGGCCCTCGGCGACGATCGTGTCGCGGTGGGCGTTATCTACGTGGGCGCGGCGCTGGACGGCGAGCAGCTCCGCACGACCGGTCCGGGCCGCGTCGAGCTCGAGCGCGCGAAGCACGTCGACGAGCTTGCCGCGGCCCTCCAGGCAGGCGGGATGACCGCCTCGGTCGTGGACGACCCCTGGCCCGCGGTGTGGCGCAAGCTCGTGGGGAACGCGGCGGTTAATCCGGTGAGTGCGCTCGTCGGGATCACGAACGGCGAGCTGATCGAGCACCTCGCGTCGCGCATCGTCGACGCCGCCGCGAAGGAGGCCGCACGGGTCGCGAGCGCCGAAGGCGTGCCGATCGCTGACGATGAGGCGATCCAGCTGTGGCGGTCGATGGCCCAGCTCACAGCGTCCAATCGCTCGTCGATGCTGCAGGACGTCGGCAGCGGGCGGCCCACGGAGATCGATTGGATCAACGGAGAGGTCGTGCGCCGCGGTGCGCATCACGGCGTCCCGACGCCGGTGAACGAAGCGCTGCTGCAGCTCCTTGAGGTGCTGGAGAATTACCCCTAGGGGTTCGTCACCAGGTCCGCGATGACCTTCGCGTCCTCGAACGTCCGACCGACGCGCGCCTCGACGCCATCGATCCGTCCGGTCCGGAACGACTTGAACAGCGCGCGCTGGATCTCGTCGTGCGCCTCGGGGAACCCGACGTGCTGCAGCAGGAGGGCGAGCGCGCCGATCGCGCCGACCGGGCTCGCGGCCTTCTGACCGGTGTACTTCGGCGCGGAGCCGTGGATCGGCTCGAACATCGAGACCCGGCCGGGGTGGATGTTCCCGGATGCGCCGGTCCCGAGCCCGCCGCAGATGGCGGCCCCGAGGTCGGTGATGATGTCGCCGAACAGGTTCGTCGTGACGATGACGCTGAACTGCTCGGGCTTCTGCACGAGCCACATGCACGCGGCATCGACGTACATCGCGTCGTGCTCGACGTCCGGATAGTCCGCGGCGACCTCCTCGAGCACGTCCCGCCACAGCTGTTGGATCGGGACCGCGTTCGCCTTGTCGACGAGCGTGACCTTCTTGCGGTCCAGCGTGCGGGCGCGCTCGAAGCCGTAGCGCGTGATCCGCTCGACGCCGCGGCGGGTGAAGACCATGTCCACGGACACGCGCTCATCGGGCGTGCCCTGGCCGGTCCGGGTGCCCTCGCGGCCGTACACGTCCTCGGTGTTCTCGCGCATGACAAGGATGCGGATGTCCTTCTCGGTCTTGTCCTTCAGCGGACAGAGCCGCGAGTCGTACAGGATCAGCGGCCGCAGGTTCACATAGAGGTCGAGGCCCCGCCGGAAGCCGAAGATGATGTCGGACTCGAGCATCCCGCGCGGCACACCGGGGTGACCGACCGCGCCGAGCAGCACCGCGTCGAGGGCCTTCATCGGCTCGAGCGCCGTCTTGTCGAACCGCCGGCCGTCGCGGAGGTACTGCTCGCCGGACCAGTCGAACGGCGTCCGCTCGGTGCGGAAGCCGAACCGCGCCTCGGAGGCGTCAAGCACCAGTAGTGCGGCGTCGACGACCTCGGGCCCGATCCCGTCGCCGCCGAGGACGCCCAATTTCACGACGCGCGAAGGTGTTCCCAAGGCTCAGCTCGGATGCTACCGTTCTGGGCGATGCGGTCCGTCGTCCTTGGCATCGTCGTTATTGAGCTCCTTATCGGGGGCTTGAACGACGCTGGGAGAGGCACCGCGACCGCGTAGCGAATACAGAAGCCCGAAACCGCGAGAGACCTCCCAGGAAAATGGGAGGTCTTTTCTGTTTTCTGAAGGGAGCAGGTATGGACCCGCGACGTGAGCTGGCGAAGCGACTGGCGAGGCTGGGCATGCACTTCGAGGGCGAGCGACTGGATGCCGCAGAGCGGATCGTCCACCAGCACGTCCCGCACCACGCGTCGCTCACCGACCTGGTCCTCATGACGATCTGCGTCGAGGCCTACCGCAAGAGCGACGTCGACCTGCCGGCGTGGGTCTGAGCGAGTAGCCGTGGACGACCAGGCCGCGCGTACGTACGCCATCGCGTTCCTCGGACAGGAGCGCGGCGACGAACGTGCGCCGACCAGGACGACGATGCTCCACCTCGGTCCGGACGACGATGCCCGCACGGTCGCCGAGTCGCTGCGCCGCGCGGAAGCCGACCGTCTCGGTGAACCGAGCCTCTCCGCGGGCCTGGGAGGGCCCCGGGATGCAGAGCGCTCCATCCAGCTTACGGCGCTCCATGCGGAGCAGGCCGTCCGTCTGGGCCGCGCGCTGAACGGTCCCGGGCGCGTCACCACCTTCGCCGATCTCGGTCCCTACTGCTTCGTCCTCGGCCGGCCGACGGAGGAGATCCGCAGCTTCTGCCGGACGATCCTCGGGCCGCTGGCTGAGAGCGCGCAGCACGACGAGCTGCGCACGCTCGAGGAATTCCTCCGCGCACACGGAAGCGTGAATGCCGTCGCCCGCGCGCTCTTCCTGCACCGCAACACCGTGCGTCAGCGGCTGAAGCGGATCGGCGAGCTCACCGGCGCGGACCTCGCGAACGCCGATCAGCGGGTGCAGCTGTATCTCGCGGTCCTCGGCCAGAACGCCCTCCGGGAACTCGCGTCGTGAGTGGCCGGAGTGTGCACAGTGCACCGACTTCCGCCCGAAGCGTTGACGGGGTCGAGGTGCGTCCCGCATCGTCCGCCTTCCTGATGCAGCGCCTCGTCGTCGTCGTTCTCGGCATCGTCCTTATTGAGGGCGACGGGAGACGGCTGGGAGGCTAGCGGCACACACCACGCACCGAACGAGCGAAGGCCTCCCGGCAACGGGAGGCCTCTTTATTTCCAATACCGGGTCCCGCCGGGAGCAGCAAGAGAAGGAGGCGACCGCGATGACGACACTTGCGACGACCGCGATGCCCGCGATGCCCGAGGCGACCACCGTCGTACACCGCGGCGCCGACCTCGTGTGGCGCGCCCTGGAGCATGCGGGCGCGAATGTCGTGTTCGGCTATCCCGGAGGCGCGTGCCTGCCGCTCTACGACGCGCTGCCGGATCACCCTCGGGTGCATCACGTCCTCGTGCGTCACGAGCAAGGGGCCGCGCACATGGCTGACGGCTACGCCCGCGCCACCGGACGGGTCGGTGTGTGCGTCGCCACCTCGGGTCCCGGTGCGACGAACCTCGTGACCGGGCTCGCCTGCGCGTACATGGACAGCGTCGCGATGGTCGCGATCACCGGCCAGGTCTCGACACCGATGATGGGGCGGGACGCATTCCAGGAGACCGATGTGCTCGGGATGGTCGGGCCGATCACCAAGCACTCGTTCCTGGTCGAGCGGGTCGAGGATATCGAGCCGACCATCCACCGTGCGTTCGAGGTCGCCCGCGCGGGCCGTCCCGGACCGGTCGTCGTCGACATCCCGAAGGACATCCAGCTTCGGACGACCGCGGCACGGCCCAGGCCCACGGATACCACGACGTCTCCGGGCGGCGCGGACGCGAACGAGCTCGATCGGGCGGCGGCACTGCTGGCCGCTGCGCAGCGGCCAGTCATCATCGCGGGCCACGGCGTGCGCCTCGGGCGTGCCCACCGCGAGCTCCGCGCGCTCGCCGAGCGCCTCGACGCGCCGGTCGTCACCACGCTGCTCGGCATCGGCGCGCTCGCCGAGGACCACCGGCTCGCGGCGGGAATGCTCGGGATGCACGGGAGCGCGAACGCGAACCGCATGGTGAACGACGCGGACGTGATCCTGGGCGTCGGGTTGCGCTTCGACGATCGCGTGACCGGGAAGATCAGCGCCTTCGCACCGAACGCGAAGATCATCCACGCCGACGTCGACGCCACGCAGCTCGGGAAGAACGTGCCCACGGCGGTTGGCATCGTGGCCGACGCGGGAGCCGTGCTGTTCGCGCTCGCCGCACGCTTGGATCGCGCGTCGCGGCCGGACTGGTCCGGACGTCTCGCGGCCGCTCGTGCGCGTCCGCGTCTCGCGGCATACGAAGACCGCGTCGAGCTCCCGCCGCGCCTGGTCATCCGTGCGCTCCGCGAGACCGCAAGCGACGACGCGTACTTCGTCGCCGATGTCGGCCAGCATCAGATGTGGGCCGCGCAGCATCTGCGCCTCACCCATCCGGACCGGTTCATCACCTCCGGTGGCCTCGGCGCGATGGGCTACGCGCTGCCCGCGGCGATCGGGGCCCAGACGGGCCGGCCCACGTCCGAGGTCTGGGCCATCGCCGGTGACGGCGGCGCGCAGATGACGATCCACGAGCTCGGCACGGCGGTGCAGGAGCGCACGCCGGTGAAGCTCGCGATCATGAATAACGGCTACCTCGGCATGGTCCGCCAGTGGCAGCAGCTGTTCCATGACGGCCGGATCTCGCAGACGCCGATCAGCAGCCCGGACTACGTGAAGCTCGCGGACGCGTACGGCGTGCTCGGCCTCTGCGTCGAGCGACGCACCGATCTCGGTCCGGCGCTCGCTCGCGCGAAGGCGCATCAAGGGCCCGTCGTGCTCGATATCCGCATCGAGCGTGAGGCCAACGTCTGGCCAATCGTGCCGCCGGGCGGCGCGAACGCCGATCTCATCGAGGAGCCGGTGTCATGAGCGACGCCCAGCACACCTTCGAGCTCAGCGTGGACGCCGTGCCCGGCGCGATCGAGCGCGTGCTGTCGGTCGTGCGGCGCAGGCGGCTCGGCCTGCGGTCATTCCGAGCGGATGCCTCCGGCCAGGGACTGTGGACCGTCCGCATCACCGCCGGCGCCGTTCCAAAGGAAGCAGCGCTCGCCCTCAGCCAGTTCTCATCGCTCATCGACGTTCGCACCGCGCATCTTTGCCAAGACGATCGCTCCGCGATCTAGGAAACCATCAGGAAATCGGGAGGAAGAGATGGCCACCATCTACTACGACACCGACGCGGACCCGCGAGCGCTCGCGGGCAAGACCATCGCGGTCATTGGCTACGGAAGCCAGGGTCACGCCCACGCCCAGAACCTCCGCGACAGCGGCTGCGCGGTCGTCGTCGGGCTCGCTGCCGGCAGCAAGAGCTGGGCGATCGCGGAGCGCGACGGGTTCGACGTCCGCGAGGTGACGGACGCCGCGCGGAACGCCGACGTGATCGTCATCCTCGTGCCCGACCCGAAGCACCGGGCGGTGTACGAGAAGATCGCGCCGTCGCTCGGGCGCGGCCGGACGCTCGTCGTCGCGCATGCGTTCTCGGTCCACTTCAAGGAGATCGAGGCCTCGCCCGATATCGACGTCGTCCTCATCGCACCGAAGGCCCCCGGGCACCGGATGCGCGAGCTGTTCGTCGAGGGGAAGGGCGTACCGGCGCTCGTCGCGGTCCACCAGGACCCGAGCGGCCAGGCCATGCGCACCGCGCTCGCCTATGCCCAGGCCGTCGGATCGACGCGGGCCGGGGTCATCGAGACCACGTTCGCGGAGGAGGTCGAGACCGACCTCTTCGGCGAGCAGACGGTCCTCTGCGGCGGCATCTCCGAGCTGGTGAAGGCCGGCTTCGAAACCCTCGTCGAAGCCGGCTACCAGCC
>DASYVN010000087.1:0-5276 GCA_035937095.1 Candidatus Limnocylindria bacterium | reverse complement strand
GTTCTGGAACGTCGAGGACTGGTACGTGAAGACGGTGATCAGGCAATAGCCACCCCCGGACCGCTGCGGTAGTCGAACGGCCACCGGTCGGTGGCCATGTGGGCCCCTGGACGCGACGCGCGGTGGCCGCGCATATAGAGGGATGGTGGCGACGGGCGGGGGGAAGGGCTGGGCGAAAGGCCGGAGGGCGCGCGACGACCCGCGGATCGCGAAGAACGCGGAGGCCCATCGCGGCAAGACATACGTTTCCCACCGCGCAGCCGCGGGCGACCGGAGGCGACGAGCGGCTCCCGCCTCGACCGAATGGACACCGACCCTCGCCTACGCCGTCGGCCTGCTCGCCACCGACGGCTGCCAGACCGACGGCCGCCATCTCGCGTTCCCGAGCGCCGACCGTGAGCTCGTCGAGATCCTCCTTCGGTGCCTCGGCAAGACGAACAAGATCGCGGAGATACGCACGAGAACGGGCGGCATCGTCTACAAGACCCAGATCGGCGACGTTGCGCTCTGTCGCTGGCTCGAGACGATCGGCATCACACGGCGAAAGAGCCTGACGCTCGGACCACTCGCGGTGCCCGACGAGCTCATCCTCGAATGTGCTCGCGGGCTGATGGACGGCGATGGCGGGATCACGAACTTCACCCACGCGGCAACCAAGAAGACGTACCCGAACTATCGATATGAGCGCATCGTTCTGGGCTTCACCTCAGCCAGCCGTCCGCATCTGGACTGGCTTCGCGGAAAGCTCGAGTCCTACGCCGCCGCTCCGGGTTGGTTGATCGTCACGCCGCCCAAGGATGGCCGCCATGCGTTCTTCTCGCTCCGCTACGGCAAGCGTGACGGACTCCGATTGTTGCCATTCATCTATCGCGACACGAGCGTCCCGTGGCTGGAACGCAAGCACCGCATCTGGCGTAGCTATGTCGAGCGACATCCCGCGCCGACCCGCACGGTACAATCGAGGTCTTCGCCGACGTAGCCGAACTGGTTTAGGCGCCGTCTTCAGGAGGCGGTTCCCGCAAGGGAGTGCGGGTTCGAGTCCCGCCGTCGGCACAGCAGCGGATGACCTCCTACCATCCCTCAGCGTGCCGAAGCGCGATCCCTCGAGCGTGTGGATCTCCGTCGACATGGAGGGCATTGGCGGCGTCGCGGCCTACAGCCACGTGATGATGACCGGCGTCGAATACGAACGGGCGCGCACGTGGATGACCAAGGAAGTGAACGCCGCGATCGAAGGCGCGGCATCGAACGGCGCGGCGCGCTTCTGCGTGAACGACTCGCACGGCAACATGCACAACCTCTACGCCGACGAGGTCGATCCTCGCGCCGAGCTCCTCGTGGGCACCGCGAAACCCTGGTCCATGGGCCAGGGCATCGACGGCGGCTACGACACCTGCTTCTTCATCGGCTATCACGGACGGGCCGGACATCCGCGCGCGGTCCTCGACCACACCTATGCGAGCCGCGCGATCTACGAGTGCCGGCTCAACGGCGCACCTGTGGGCGAGACCACGCTCAACGTGTATCTCGCTGGCTACTTCGACTCGAGCGTGACCCTGGTCTCCGGCGACGGCGCGACCTGCCGCGAGGCACGCGCGCTCGTGCCGAGCTGCGTCACGGTGAAGACGAAGGACGCGACGGGCCGATTCTCCGCGAAGATGCTGCACCCGCAGCGGGTCCAGGAGCTCCTCCAGGTCGCCGCCGCGAAAGCAATGGATGTCGCCCGGGATGCGAAGCCCGTCAAGCCGAAGGCCCGGAACGACATCGAGCTCATGTTCCTCACCTCCGCGATGGCCGATATGGCGGAGCTCATCCCAGGGACGCGACGCAGCGGACCGCGTGCCGTCGCCTACGCGTCGCGGGACTATCTCGAGATGTACAAGGCGCTCCTCGTGATGGTCCGCATCGCGCCCTCCGCCGTGCCGCCGGAGCAATGACGAGCGCCGACGTCGTCATCGTCGGCGGAGGCGTCATCGGCGCCTCGATCGCGTACCACCTGAGCCTTCGGGGCGCCGGCCGGATCGTCGTCCTCGAGCGTGACCGTCTGGGCAACGGGTCCACCGGCAAGAACGCCGGTGGCATCCGGCTCCAGTTCTCGACCGAGGTGAACGTTCGGCTCTCGCAGCGCGCGCTTCCGCAACTCGAGGCATTCAAGGACGAAATGGGCATCGACCCCCAGTTCCATCAGGTCGGCTACCTCTTCCTCATCACCGCGGAGCGGGATGTCGTCCCGTTCGAGCGCTCCCTCGCGCTCTGGGATCGCCTCGGCGTCCCGGCGCGACGGCTGAGCGGCCCGGAGGCCCAGACGCTCTTCCCCGAGGTGCGCGTCGACGACGTGCGCTTCGCGACGTTCTGCGCGAAGGACGGCTACGCCGATCCGCACTCGATCCTGCAGGGCTACGTTGCCCGCGCCCGGGAGCGCGGCGTCGAATTCCGCGAGGGCGCGCCGGCTCGCGCGATCGACGTGTCGGCCGGCCGGGTGACCGCGGTCCGCGCGGGTGACGAGCGTATCGAGTGCGGCACCGTGGTGAACGCCGCGGGCGCCTGGGGCGCGCAGGTCGGCGCGATGGTCGGGCTCAGGCTCCCGATCGCGCCGCTCCGGCGCCACATCTTCGTGACCGGGCCGGTGGCAGGGCTCGATCATGAATTCCCGCTGACCATCGAGTTCGCCTCCGGGCTCTACTTCCACCGCGAATCGGGCGGCGTTCTGCTGGGCATGGCGGATCCCGCCGATCCGCCGCGGTTCGACGACTCGGTGAACTGGGACTTCCTGCCCACCGTCGTGGAGCACGCGCTCTCGCGCCTGCCGGTGCTGGAGCAGGCGACGGTGAAGACCGGCTGGGCCGGCTTCTACGAGGACACGCCCGACCGGCACCCGATCCTCGGCGCCGTCGACGAGATGGCGGGCTTCGTCTGTGCCGCGGGCTTTTCGGGGCACGGTCTGATGCACGCGCCGGCCGCCGGTGAGATCGTCGCGCAGCTGATCTGCGGCGAACCGCCGAGCGTCGACGTCAGCGCGCTCCGGTTCGATCGCTTCGCGCGCGGCGCGCTCGTGGTCGAGCACAACGTGGTCTGATGCAGCTCTTCTTTCTCGTGCTCGACCTGGCGCTCGTCGCGGCCGCGGCCCTGCTGCTCCTCATCGTCATCGTCCGGCGCGGTCGCGGCGCGTCGTACCTTGCGCTCGCGTTGCTGCTCATCGTCCTCGCGATCGGCCTTTGGTATACGGGGATCCGGACGCCGCCGACCGGTCTTTGATGGGGTATGGGGAAATGCATTGTTGTGAACGCTCGTGCAAGGACCCTGGATCGAGGTATTCGCGCCAGGCGCTCAGCGAAGACCATAGTGTTCGTCGATGCAACTCAGTGACCTCCAGCCGCCGTGGCCCACCGTGTTCGAGCTCATGTGGGACGCATACATCGCCGGCACGATCCCCGTAGGCGCGGTCGTTGCGGATGACGCCGGAACGATCGTGTCGCGCGGGCGGAACCGGATCTTTACGCCACCAGCTGATGGCCAGCTCGGCGGTACGCGGCTCGGCCACGCAGAGATCAACGCGCTCGTCGCCCTCTCGAGCGAACGTACATATCCCGAGCTGACCCTCTACACCGCGCTCGAGCCATGTCACCTGTGCCTCGCGGCCGCGACATCGACGCGGGTCGGCGCTGTCCGCTATGCAGCAGCTGATCCGTACGGCGGCGCCGTCGGCAAGCTCCTGGCGAGCGAGGACATGCGGCAGCATCCGGTACGCATCGAGGGACCACTCCACGGCCCCGCAGGCCTGATTCCGGAGGTCCTCCTCCTACGCCACATGCTCTGGCGAGTTCCAGACGGCCCGGGCATGGTGCCCCTGTACCGGCGCCTGCATCCGGAGCTCGTGGACATCGCGTTGCGGATCCCTGCACCGCGCGACGCGACGACGCTCAGCGACGCGTTCGCGCGTATCGGCGCTGCACCCTAGCTGCGCCTGTTGCTCCCGAGCTGGCCTGGCGGGCCGCCGTCAGAGACCTCGCGCGACGAAACCGACCACGGCATCGATCGCCTCGTCGCCATAGGGCGCCGCGAACATGCCGCGAGCGTGCTCCTTACCGCCAAACGCGAGGAGCGTCTTCGGGTCTCGCGCGACCTCGAAGGCCCGAAGGACGTGCGGCATCGCGTGATCTTCGTTCGCGCAGACAAACAGCTTCCGAGCGGTGATCCGGCGCACGGACTCGTCCGGCGTCGCGATGACCGGCGCGGATATCGAGACGACGCACTCGACGTCGCCGTCGACGCTCGATCCCAGGACCGCGTGGCCACCGAGCGACGCGCCGACGAGGGCGACCTCGGTCGCGCCCTGGTCGCGCAGGATCGCCATCGCCGCCGCGACGTCCGTGATCGGCGACCAGCGCTGCGCGGGCGGGTGTTCCTCGAGGTGCCATTTGCCATCGACGAGCTTCATCATCGCGACCCTCGTCCCTGACGAGCCGTCGTGGCCGCGCAGGTTCAGGGCGAGCGCGGGGATTCCGCGGGCGACGAACCGCGGCGCGACGTCGCGCCAGCCGTCCGCGTCCCAGCCTTGGCCGTGGACGAGCACCACCGCGCGCTTCGCGGGCAACTCGCCGTACAGGTCGGCCTGGAGCGTCTCGCCTTCGCTCCGAATCCGGACCGTCCGACTCACGCCTTGCAGTCTATGAATCGGGTTGGGGCCATGCGACGCGAGCGCTAGCTCGAAGCCTAGAACCGCCTAGATCCCGTTTGGAGGGCACTGTGTTACAGGGAGCGTGCCCTCGGTAGTCCTAGTCGGACCGCGCCAGGCTTAGCGCACCAGCAGCACCGCCCGGCCCGCGAGCACGTTTCCGTCTCGCGCTTCGAGGACCCACTTGCCGCTCGAAGTGAAGAGCATGTACGCAGGCCCGACCCCGTACGGCGCGTCTGGCCGCACGCTCGTCACCGGCTCGATGATTGGGTCGACCTCACCCGCGGCGGCGAAGATCTCAGGCGGCGCGGTGTGGAGTTCAGCGCGAACGGATAGGAGCTCGCGAAGCGCAGCCGACTTCCGTCCGAGCAGCGCCGGCCGCTCAGGCTCAGCGGCCGATCGAACGGCCGGGCAACCGAGATCACGACCTTCGTCGCATAGCCAGGCGAGTACTCGCTGATGACGGCATTCGTTTCGCCGTCGCGGAAGTTGCGGACCATGAGCGGGCCCAGCGGCGCCGCAGGCAACGCCGCCTGATACAGCGGATGCGGCTCAAGACGCGTTGGCTCGCCGCAACTCAGCGGCTGAGGGCCGCAGCCTG
>DASYVN010000086.1:0-1655 GCA_035937095.1 Candidatus Limnocylindria bacterium | reverse complement strand
GGTTGATCAACCTCTACGACCCCGTGACCGATCGAGTCCGGTTCCACGCGACGCGCTCCGATCTCATCAAGGCCCAGGCCGACGCGATCGGGATCGGGATCCGCCAGCTCGGAACGCCGTGGGAGCGCTACGAAGCGACGTTCGTCGGCATGCTCGCCGAGCTGAGGGGCGCTGGCTTCGCGGGCGTCGTGTTCGGGGACATCCACCTCGCCGACGTGCGCGCGTGGTACGAGGACCGCGTGCGGGCCAGCGGGCTCGAGCACGTCGAGCCCATCTGGGGCGAGCCGCCGGCGGACCTCGTCGCGGAGTTCGTCGCGAGCGGGAGCCGCGCGGTCATCACCTGCGTCGAGCTGCCGAAGCTCGACGAGACCTGGCTCGGTCGGATCATCGACGAGCGCTTCGTGCGCGACATCGGATCGCTTCCGGTCGATCCGGCCGGCGAGAACGGCGAGTACCACTCCTTCACGTTCGCGGGACCGCTCTTTCGGACGCCGGTCCGGTGGCGACCGGGCGCACGTCGGGATGATGGCGACTTCGCGCAGCTCGACCTCGAGCTCAGCCCCGCCGGTTAAAGAACTCCACGACCCAGCGCCACTCGCTGCCATCGCTCGCGTTCCACCAGCTCTTGAGGATGCCGGCCTCGCCACCGGGGAGGATGACGACCGCGCCGAGATCCGTATCGTTCGGCCAGCGGTCCTCGCGCGTGATCGTGTCGCCGTGCCGCTCCAGGCGGGTCATCGGAAGCTGCGGGCCGACCCGGCGAAGGGATGGACCGCGTGCAAGCACGTGGTCGTCCCCCTCCCGCACCGTCACGGCAAGCAGCGGTGGTGCGGCGTGCAGCCACACCACCTCGGTCGGATCGACGCGCGCGCGGGCGACCTCGATACCGGTCGCCGCGGCCTCCGGGTAGTAGAGCTCCCAGGTCTGCGGCGTCGTCACGGCCGGGGTGGCTCGTACGCGCGCCACGCGTCGAGGCCGTGCGCCGTGGACGGCCAGGCGATCTCTTCGAGCGGCGGCAGCTCGGCCTTGGGGAAGAACGCGGCCTCGGACGCTTCCTCCGGCGCGACCCGGAGCTCGCCACCGGTAATGTGCGCCCGATAGATCACCACGAGGACCGGGAACCCCGGTCGCATCCACGACGCGAGCAGGCCGTCCAGATGCACATCGAAGCCCGTCTCCTCCTTCGTCTCGCGGACCGCCGCCTCTTCCGTGGTCTCGTCGTTCTCGACGAGACCTCCCGGCAAGGCCCAGTGGCCGTCACGCGGGCCGTAATTTAGCCGCACGAGCAGGACCGAGCCGTCGCGCTCGACGATGGCGTTCGAGCCGATCTGCACGTGCATGAAGTCCGCGAAGCCGCAGACCGCACAGGTCGGCCTCTCGCGCCCGTCGATGCGCGTGAGGACGAGCTTCGTACCGTCACGCGGGCAGAAGGCGAACGCGCTCGCCGCCACTAGGCCTTCGCCAGACGGTCCTTGAGATAGTCGATCGACGTCACCGGCGACGGGTCCGCGCCGTTCAGGAGCGCGACATAGAAGGACACGTAGTCGGTGAAGTAGGTCATCTGCAGGATCTCTGACAAAAGCGAATCGCCCTCGAACTGCAGATCCTTGTGCGGGATCTGCGCCCGGTCGAGAAGCTCTTTCGTCACGTCGAAG
>DASYVN010000085.1:0-1847 GCA_035937095.1 Candidatus Limnocylindria bacterium | reverse complement strand
CCGACGTAGTCGGTCGAGGCCGTCGCGTAGACGGTCGGCGAGAACCAGGTGCTGGCCCATGCGGAGTTCGGGGACGTCGTTCCGCAGGTCACCTTGTCGGCAAGGCAGATCTGCAGGTCGACCTGGCTCCCGGAGCCGCGGACCCAGCCGGTCGGGCCGGTGTTGTTGAACCCGACGGCGAATTGGCCGGTCTGGCCGGCCGTCAGGTCGAGGAACGCGCTCTCCCCGAAGTACGAGGAGTCGTAGCCACCGACGGTCGCCGATGCCGGTGTAGCGACGCCAGCCATGAGGCCGACGATGAGCGATAGTGCCGCGACGGTAGTGAGGATTCGCTGCACTCTCTGTGTCCTTTCCTCGGGCCACCAAGCGGCCCGAACGCGAAGACCACAGGCTCATCGCCTGCTGCCGCGCCCACTCTAGTAGCATGCGCGGCCGGTCGGACAGTCCCCTTGCCTGGCTGGGAGTCCCGCCGGACGGCTCCGGGCTGGTCAGCCGAAGTAGGCGACCAGCACGCCACATTCGCCCGCCTTGGCCGAGACCGGCGACGCCAGGGCCTTCTCGCCCGCCCTGATCGCAAGGCTCTTCGTGCCCACCACGGCGGACACCTGCGCGGTGCCTTTGTCGTCCGTTTTCACGGCCGTGAACGTATCGCCGCTCACCTCCGCGCCGGCGACCGGCTTCGACTGCATGGTGAAGGCGTACACGACGATCAGGAAGCCGTCCGGCGGGGCGACTGGCACGTTCCCGACGCAGCGCCCGAGGTCGTACACGGTGTTCGCAACCGGTGTGCGCGGCAGCGGGATCTCCGCCGGCAGATCGCTCGGCGGCGGCGGCAAGGCCGGCGGCGGCCGGGTCGACGGCGGCAGGGTCCGCGCGGGCGGTGGCGCGGCGGTGACGTTGCAGCCCACCGCGAGCGCGAGCAGCAGGGTACCGGGCCAGAAATATCGCATGGGTGCGCTCATCCTAGATGCCGCAGCGGGACGCGTGCTAGCGGGCGTGGGCGAGTCGCACCCGAATGATCGTGGTCGTCCCGCCATGCTGATCGACCCGAACGACCGTCGGTTGGAAGCCCGCGAGCAAGAACTGGAAGTTCCAGTATTGGTTGGCCGGGTCCGGGTAGAGGTCCTGCCACCACCGGCCATAGCCGTCCGTGTGCGTAACGCCTGATCCGCAGTCCGGATGGTCCCAACCGACACAGACACCCTGGAGCCAAGCGCTCGTCTCATCGTCGGCGACGTAGAAGATGACCCGGGTGAACCCCGGCTTCACCGGTGCGAGCGCGAGCGGGGGTGGTGCGAAGAACGGTGGTGCGATCGTCACCGGCGGCGGAGGCGGAGGCGGAGGGGGTGGCGTGGCCGGGGTCGGCGTGCCGACGCCCGTCCCGGGTCCGCTCCCCGAGCCGGTCCCTGGTCCGCTGCCGGTCCCGGTGCCACCGCCGGAACCACCGCCACCGGCCCGGGTGCCGCTGCCGGCGTTCGGCGCGCCGACAGGCGCGATCGCGGCGACGGGCGCCTCGACCGGCGTCTCGGCGGGCTGCTCGACGACGGACAGGGGGGGTGGGGTGGCGTCGGCGCTGCTCCGTCCGCGGCTATTCGGACCGACGACCTGTGCCGCGGCCGCCGCGGCGGGTGCGGTGTCGCCACCGCCGCCCTGCTCGACGGCGGGAGCCGGCCGGGTGATGACGAAGAGGAGCAGAAGTAAGAGGAGAGCGAGGACCGCAACGATCGCCGCGATGAGCCGACCGCGGTCGCGGCGCGCGACGGCGAGCGGCACAGCCTCGGGCACGACCACCGATCCGGCCAGCGCGCGGAGGCGCGCCTCCCGGATCGCTCGACCGACGGCGAGAC
>DASYVN010000084.1:0-2926 GCA_035937095.1 Candidatus Limnocylindria bacterium | reverse complement strand
GTCGCCGCGGCCGCCGCGCCGGCCGCTGATCCGATCGTCTCGTCGACCGTCGCGCCGACCCAGCAGCCGGCCACGCCGCGGCTGCCGGCCGCTCCGGTCGTGGCGCCGGCGGCGACCAGCGGCTCCGCCGCCGAGCTCCGCACCGTCGCGCTCATGAACAGCTCGCGCGCCCAGGCTGGTGTCGGACCGCTGACCCTCGACGCCGGCGTGTCGGTCCCCGCGCGCGCGCACAGTGCCGCGGAGTCGCGGGTCGGCTACGTCTATCACGACGGCCCCGACGGGACGGCCCAGAGCCGTGATGCCGCGGCCTGCGGGACCGGCTGGTACGGCGAGAACACCGGAAAGGTCTGGAGCGGCAACGTGGACGCGCTGCACAGCGAGTTCATGGCCGAGCCGCTCATCCCGATCAACCATCACACGAACATCGTCGACCGGAACTTCAAGTGGATCGGGATCGGTGCGGTCCAGGGCTCTGACGCGCTCTACCTGACGATGGTGTTCTGCCGCTAGGGCCGTTCACCGCGATGTTCACCAGAAGGTCGACGACGTGGACGACGCCCTGGGCCGGACCGGCGAAATACGTACCTGTGACCGTGCGCTCCGACCTGCCGTCGCGATCCGGCACCAGCCGGCGCACCCAGGATCAGGCCGGGGTGTCGCCGTTGTAAGCGTCGACCGCGATCTTCAATCTTCCATCACCTTGCCGCTGGTAGACGACGACGTATTTGGCGGCGCGGCCGCTCGCTCCAGAGATCCGACCCACGTCGACGACGAGATCGCCGCCCTCCAACACATCACCCGACACGAACTGGACGGTGCCCGGTCCAGCGGCGAGGTTCTCGCGGAACAGCCGCGCGATTTCGGCGCGGCCCTTCACGATCGGAGAGCCCGGTGCCAGGTAGCGGGCGTCCTCCGTGTAGAACTGGGCCACCCGGTCCGCGTCTTGGTCTGCATCTTGGTGATATCTGATGCCAATTCGACGGCCCGACCGACCGAACCATCGCCATTTCAGACCACTGCTGTCCCGATCCGTGGTCTGTCTGTCCCCGCCCGCTCTGCGGAAGAACCTGCCGAGAGTGGAGAGATAGCGCGCCAGTTGGGACAGCGGGATCTCGCCGCGATTACCGTATGCTCCCCGCGGCGCGTGAGTTGCGCAATAGGGGGAAGGCATGCGTCTCACGGCAGCTCTCATGGTGCTCGCCTCGCTCGTCGTCGCGTCATGCGGCGGCGCTCCGGCTTCCGGGGGCGCACCCGCCGTCAGTACCTCACCCCCAAGAGCGATCGCGCCTACCGCGACGGCGAGTCCCACGCCGGCACCGATCGCCTTCCCGGCGGACATCGCCGCGACAGGACGGCTTCGCGTAGCGCTGAGCTCGAGCGACCAAGCGGTGATCTCGAAGGACCCGGTCACGGGCGAGCTCAAGGGCGCCGTTGTCGACGTCGCGCGCGAGCTCGCCAGACGGTCCAATCTGTCCTTCGTTCCGGTCGAGTACGCGACGTTCACGAAGATGGTCGAGCTGATGAAGGCGGGAAGTTGGGATGTCGGGATCATCAGCATCGATCCCGCACGCGAGGCGGAGTTCGACTTCGCGCCGCCGTTCCTCGACGTTGATTTCGGGTATCTCGTGCGGCCGGGTGCGACGATCAAGAACGCAGCGGACGTGGATCAACCTGGCGTGCGCGTCATCGTGCGTCGGGGGACGCAGCCGGACGCGACACTGTCGGCGAGCCTCAAGCGCGCGCAGCTCGTTCGCTTCGACGGGCTGCAGGACGCGGCCTTCGACGAGCTACGCGCCG
The DNA here is from genome assembly GCA_035937095.1 of Candidatus Limnocylindria bacterium. GTDB lineage: Bacteria > Chloroflexota > Limnocylindria > P2-11E > P2-11E > UBA4735. Next base: position 1,129 of record DASYVN010000084.1, on the reverse strand, counting down.
GCAACGGCGACGTGCTCGCGCTCGCTCGCCCCGCGCTGCTGGTCTACGCCGAGAAGCTGCCCGGCTCCGCGGTGCTCGCCGACCGGTTCGGCCTGAGCCAGTTCGCACTGGCGGTGCCGAAGGGCAAGGCCGATAGGTTGCGTCCCGTGCGCCAGTTCTCTGACGAGCTCAGGACGGGCGATTTCGTGAAGCAGGCGATCGCGCGGTCCGGCCCAAAGGGCACGCAGCCGACGGTCCCGTGAACACGCTCCTCGCCGGGGATGCGCGCTCGACGTCAACGTTCTCGCCCATGTTTCGGCATGCGCGTGCGTCTAGATGAGCACCGCCTGACCGCCGCAATCGACCGCTCTGCCACCCCTCCGAGGCAATAAACACGGGCACTTAGGTGCGATCGAGGACTCTAGCGGAACCCGTTTGATGCCTTATCTGATGCCATCACCGATGCGGCTCCGTGCACGTCGGTGCCAGATCGCCGCCTCCCGCTGAATCCCGCGCAGGGCGAGGCGCCTCTACATATTTAGTAAATAGCGTCACTGACATCACGACACCAGGACATTACGCCCTCAGAACGCCAGCGCGAGAGCCGGCTAGACCAAACTCCCTGCTCCATATCCTGCACCCGAATCGGCCGGCGGGCGTTCTCCGCGGCGGTCATGACCATGATCGTGACGGGTCGGCCCGACGCTGGCGCACTCGCTCGTCACCGAACGAGATAGGGCCGCGAGCAGCCATCGGTTCATGCTGGCACGATGGCTCCATGGACATGACTCGGGTGGACATATGGCTGTGGGCCGTCCGGCTCTATAAGACCCGTTCGGCGGCGACGGCTGCTTGCCGGGGCGGCCACGTCCGCGTGAACCGTGCCGCAGCGAAGGCGTCGACCCAAGTGAAGGTTGGCGACCGTGTCGAAGCGTTCGTGGAGCGCGGGCGCATCCTCGAGGTGGCGGTCGTCATCGATAAGCGAGTCGGGGCGGCAGTGGCGGCGACGTGCCTGGTCGACCACAGCCCGCCTGTCCCGGTGGTCAAGCGAGAGCCACCGGTGTTCGTCCGCGAGCGCGGCACCGGCCGCCCGACCAAGCGCGAGCGCCGCGAACTCGACCACCTCAGGCGGCCATAACGTCGACGCCGC
>DASYVN010000083.1:0-7824 GCA_035937095.1 Candidatus Limnocylindria bacterium | reverse complement strand
GGCCCTTTCAGCCCTCGTGCTGATCGGCCTCACCGTCACGTCGGACAGGTCGAGCGCGAGCTTCACCGCCACGACGACAAACCCGGGCAACCAGTTCGGGTCGGCGACGCTCACGATGTCGAATGACAAGAGCGCCGCGGCGTCCCTGGTCTCGCTGTCGAACTTGGTCCCGGGCGACACGGCGAACCGGACCGTGACCCTGACCAACACCGGCAACGTCGGGTTCACCTACACGGCGGCCGTCTCCGCGGTGGCGAACTCGAAGCTTTGGACCGACACGACGAACGGCCTCCAGGTCACCGTCAAGCGCGGGGCGACGATCCTCTACACCGGCGCGCTCAAGAACCTGGCCCTCGCCGCGTCGGGCACGGTCGCCGCAAGCGGCACCGACACCCTGACCTTCGATTTCTCGCTCCCGACGAGCGCGGACAACACCTTCCAGACGCTGACCCAGGACTTCACGATCACCTACACGGCGACGCAGCTCGCCGGCACCGCCCGCTAACTCACCTCGGGGCGGTCCCGCGAGGGGCCGCCCCACCCCCAATTTGAAGAGAGGAGCACGACGAACATGACCGCAGCGATCAAGCTCACGATCAGCGCCCTCATCGTCGTGCTCTTCGCGTTCTCGCTCTTATTCGTCGGGATCCGCGCCCTCGGCATGGCGACGTTCGTCGTGACGGGCGGCTCGATGGAGCCGACGATCCACAAGGGCTCGCTCGTCATCGACGAGCCGGTCACTGCCGACAAGCTCCGCCTCGGGGACATCATCACCTTCGACCACTACGACCAGACCACGACGCACCGCATCGTGGGGGTCGAAGGCAGTGCGACGGGCCCGATGTTCTCGACCAAGGGCGATGCGAACCAGGTGACCGACCCGGAGCCGCTGAGCTTTCCGGGCCGCGTCGGCCTGGTGAAGTTCGCCGTCCCGGGCCTCGGCTACGCGGTCGCCTGGATGCAGTACATCTGGCGGCTCGGCGCCACGCTCGTCGCGGCCGTCGTCTTCTTCACCTGCGCGGGGCTGGTCTTCTTCCGTACGGAGCCGCAGGTCGGACGGGTCGACCGCACGAAGGTCTCCACGCTGAAGCGTCTTCCGGTGCGCGCGACTGCGGTGACCGCAGAGGCGCAGCGGATCTGGGCCGAGCACGAGCGCTGGCTCGACCGGAACACCCTCGCGAGGGCGGTCGCCTGATGCGGCCCGACCGTCTCCTCGTCGCGGCGTTCGTCGTGCTCGTGAGCACGGCGATCGTCGGTTTCTCGACCGGGAACACCGGCGCGAGCTTCACCTCCGGCACGACGAACCCGACGAACAGCTGGAACACGGTCAACGTGCAGCCACCGGCGGCGCAGAACGCGGCCGTCTCGGTCTCGGGTGGCACGGTGAACCTGTCGTGGGCGGCGACGCCGACCGCGCCGAACGGCCACACCATCACGTACCTGGTCTTGCGCAACGGCGCCCAGATCGGCACGACCGCGAGCCTCGTCTACTCGGACACGCCGGTTGCCGACGGCACGTACAGCTACACGATCCAGACGAAGATCGCGCAGGGCGCCGGCTTCTTCACCAGCGGCAACAGCGTCGCGCAGAACGGCAAGTCCGACCGCACCGCTCCGGCGATGTCGGCTACCTGCAACGGCGCGGCATGCGTCGCCTGGTACAACGCGACCGTCGCGGTCGCCGTCAACGGCAACGACGGAGCGGGCGTGGGCATGGGCACCGCGACGACCAACGTCGACGGCGCCGGCGCGGCCACCTCCGCCGCGCCCCGTTCGGTGAACGTCAGTGGCCAGCTCGCCTCGCACGGCGTCGTGTACTCCGGCGCTGACGCCGCCGGGAACACCTCCGGTAACACGACCCTGAACTTCGGCATCGACCTCACCGCGCCGACCGCGGCTACGGCCGTTGGTGGAGGGCCTGGATCGCAGAACGGTGAGATCGCGCTCACCTGGACGAAGGGCGCTGACGCGCTCTCCGGGGTCGCCAACCAGACCATCCATCGGACGAATGCCGTCGGGGCGTGCCCCGCGGTCAGCCTCGCGAACTACCCGAACGCGACCGTGGTCCTCGCCACCGCCGCATCCGCGACGATCACGGGCCTCGTCCAGAACAGCAAGTACTGCTTTTACGTAACGACGACCGACAAGGGCGGCAACGCGACCGACAGCGCCCGCAGTGGGCTCCTCACCTCGAACTAAGAGGACCTTCCGCTCGGTACACTTGAGCGGGTGAGGGCGGCGGAGTGACACCGGAGGACAAGTTCGGTACCGAAGGGCTCGCCTTCGACGACGTCCTCCTCATCCCAGCCCGCAGCGACGTTCTTCCCACGCAAGTCTCCACCCGCAGCTTCCTCACCCGCGAGCTCGCCCTCGATATCCCGGTGCTCTCCGCGGCGATGGACACCGTCACCGAAGCGCGCATGGCGATCGCCCTCGGTCGGCTCGGCGGCATGGGTGTCCTGCACCGCAACCTGACCGTCGACGCGCAGAGCGCGCAGGTCAAGGAGTGCAAGGCGGCCGGCGTGCGTGTCGGCGCGGCCGTCGGCGTCTCCGGTGACGCGGACGAGCGCGTGAGCGCCCTCGTGGCCGCGGGCGTCGATGCGATCTTCGTCGATATCGCCCAGGGCCATTCCGCCGGCGTCATCCGGATGGTCGAGAAGATCAAGGCCCGCCACCGGGTGCAGGTCATCGCCGGCAATGTCGTCACGGCCGGTGGCACCGAGGACCTCATCGCGTCCGGCGCCGATGGCATCAAAGTGGGCGTGGGACCCGGCGCGATCTGCACCACGCGCGTCGTCGCCGGCGCGGGTATGCCCCAGGTCACGGCGATCTTCGATTGCGCGAATGCCGCGGCGAAGGCCGGCGTGCCGATCTGCGCGGACGGCGGCATCCAGGAGTCTGGCGACATCGCGAAGGCGATCGGTGCGGGCGCGCACACCGTGATGCTCGGTGGGCTCTTCGCGGGCGTGGACGAGTCGCCGGGCGAGGTCATCGAGACCGACGAGGGTCGGTTCAAGTCGTACCGCGGCATGGGGTCGATGGGCGCGATGCACGCTCGTCAGACCTCGCGCGATCGCTACGGTCAGGGCGACGTGGCTGAGTTCAGCAAGCTCGTGCCCGAAGGCATCGAGGGACGCGTGCCCGCCCGCGGTGCGCTCGAGCCGTTCGTCCATCAGCTGGTCGGAGGCCTGCGCGCCGGCATGAAATACACCGGTGCCGCCACGATCGAGGATCTCCGCACGACCGCACGCTTCGTGCGCATCTCCGGCGCGGGCTTGCGCGAGTCCCACCCGCACGACGTCCGCATCACCGTCGACGCGCCGAACTATCGGGTCCGCACCCCCTGATGCACCTCCGGGCGGTCACGTTCACGGGTGCGACGCAGCACTGAGATGACGAGCACCGGCGCGAGCTCCGTGAACGGGTCCGGGGCCGCTTCCGGCCTGCGGCGCGAGACCATCGCGGTGCTGGACTACGGCGGCCAATACGTGCAGCTCATCGCGAGGCGGGTGCGCGAGTCGCGGGTGTACTGCGAGATCTTCCCCCACGACGTGACCGCGGCCGAGCTCAGCGCTCGCGGGGTCATCGGCGTGATCCTGTCCGGCGGGCCCGCGAGCGTGTACGAGCCGGACGCACCGCTGATCGACCCGGCGATCCTCGATGGCCGGTTCCCCGTCCTTGGGATTTGCTACGGGATGCACCTCATGGCCCACGTCCTCCCCGGCGGCGAGGTCGTGGCCGAGGGCAAGCGTGAGTTCGGGCCGGCGACCGTCGCGGTGCAAGATCGCTCCGGCATCTTCGATGGTCTCGCCGAAGCGGAGCGGGCGTGGATGAGCCACGGCGACTCCGTCCGCACCCTGCCCACGGGATTCCACGCCGCCGCGAGCACCGACCGGCTCGCCGCGGCCGCGATGAGCGACGGGTCGCGGCGGTTCGGCGTGCAGTTCCATCCCGAGGTCGCGCATACGCCGCATGGGGCCGAGATCCTGCGCAACTTTGTGCTCCACGTGTGCGGCGCGAAGGGCGACTGGACGCCCGCGGCGTTCGTCGAGGAAGCCGTCGCGGAGCTCAAGGGCATCATCGGCGACCGGCACGCGATCCTCGCGCTCTCCGGAGGGGTCGACTCCGCCGTCGCCGCCGCACTCGTCGCGCGTGCCATCGGCGACCGGCTCACCTGCGTGTTCATCGACACCGGCATGCTCCGCGAGCGCGAGGCCGAGCAGGTGATCGCGACGTTCGGGCCGCGCCTGCGACTCGTGCCCGTGCACGCGGAAGCGCGCTTCCTGGCGAAGCTCGCCGGAGTCATCGACCCCGAGCGGAAGCGCGCGATCATCGGTGAGGAGTTCATCCGCTGCTTCGAGGCCGAGGCCCGGCGCATCGGAGAGGTCGACCTGCTCGTGCAGGGGACCATCTACCCGGACGTCATCGAATCGCGCGCGAAGGACAGCAAGACGAGCGCGCGGATCAAGACCCATCACAACGTCGGGGGCCTGCCCGACATCATGTCGCTCGAGGTCGTCGAGCCGCTCCGCCGCCTGTTCAAGGACGAGGTCCGCCGCGTCGGCGCGGAGCTCGGGATCCCCGAGGACATCCTCTGGCGCCATCCATTCCCGGGTCCGGGGCTGGCGGTGCGGGTCGTCGGCGAGCTCACCAAAGACCGGCTCGACATCCTGCGGCGCGCGGACGCGATCTTCCTTGAGGAGCTGCGCGCGGCCGATCTGTATCGCACGGTCGCGCAGGCGTTCGCGGTGCTCACGCCGGTGCAGAGCGTCGGCGTCATGGGCGACTACCGGACGTACGGCTTTCTCGTCGCGCTGCGCGCGGTGACGACCGAAGACTTCATGACCGCGGACTGGGCCCGGCTGCCGCATGACGTCCTCGCGCGGATCTCCGCGCGCATCGTGAACGAGGTCAGCGCGGTGAACCGCGTCGTGTACGACATCTCGTCGAAGCCGCCGGCGACGATCGAATGGGAGTGAGCGAGCTGCGGCTTTGCCGCATCGAGCGAACCCCACCAGTCTTGAACTGGTCTCGGGGCGTTCAGCCCCGAGATCGATCAGCAATGGAAATATCCAGGTGAAGTGGTTCAACGACGGCGCGCGGATGCGCAAGCTCATCGCCGCGCAGCGCGCGAAGCGCAGTCCCGGGCGCGCCCACGCGGGCGCCGGCCTGAACGCCCTGGTCCTGGGCGGCGGGGGCCGCGAGTACGCCATCGCCTGGCGGCTCGCCCGCTGCGACAGCGTCACCACCATTGACGCCATCCCGGGCAACGCGGCGATGTCGCTCTTCGCACGGACCCTCGACATCCCGATCGATGAGAGCGGACGGTTGGAGCAGCACATTGCCGCATCGTTCATCGATCTCGTGATCGTCGGACCAGATGAGCCCATCGCGTCGGGCATCGGCAACCTCCTGCGCCGGACCGGCGTCACCGTCGTGTGTCCGTCGCGTGAGGCGGCGCAGCTCGAGTGGAGCAAGTCGTTCGCGAAGGAGGCGCTCCGCGAGGCCGGGGTGCCCACCGCCGCGTTCCGCACATTCCGCGACGCCCAGGCGGCCCGCGACGCGTTGACCGACGGTCCCGTCGTCGTGAAGGCGGACGGGCTCGCGGCCGGAAAGGGCGTGATCGTGGCCCGCGACCGCGCCGAGGCCGAGGCCGCGCTGACGCAGGGCGCGATCGGCTCGGGCGCGGTGCTGCTCGAGGAGCTGCTGACCGGCGAGGAGGCCTCGCTGCATGCGCTCGTCGACGGCGAGACGGTCGTCGCGCTTCCGCCGGCCCGCGATCACAAGCGCGCGGGCGACGGCGACACCGGACCGAACACCGGCGGCATGGGCGCGTGCTCGCCGACGAAGGTGCTGCCGGACGACGAGGCGCAGCCGCTCGCCGACCGGCTCATCGGGCCCGTCACGCGGCTGCTCGCGCAGCGGGGCACGCCGTATCGCGGTGTCCTGTACGCGGGACTCATGAAGACCGCGGACGGCTGGAAGGTCATCGAGTTCAACGCACGGTTCGGCGATCCTGAGGCCCAGGTGATCCTGCCGCGCATCGGCGGCGACTTCGCGCGGCTCATGCAGGCCCTCGGGGACGGCCGCCTCGCGGCGTACACGTACACGCACCCCATGCGATTCAGCCAGCGGGCGTACGTGGACATCGCGCTCTGCGCCGAGGGCTATCCAGCCATGCCCCGCCGCGGCGATCCGATCACGATCGGCGATCTGCCGGACGACGTGTGGACGTTCCACGCCGGCACGCAGCGCTCGCCGAGCGGCGGGTTCATCACCGCGGGCGGGCGCGTGCTGCACGTGGTGGCGCAGGGCGATACGCCCGCGGACGCCCGCGATCGTGCGTACCTGGCTGCGGAGCGGATCACGTGGACGGGCAGGTTCTATCGTTCGGACATCGCCGCTTCGGAGGACCGGGTGCAGGTCACGACATGAGCGCGCAGGTGGCGATCGTCATGGGAAGCGCGAGCGACGCCGCGATCATGGCCGTCGCCGAAGAGACCCTCAACGGCCTGGGCATCGAGCACGAGACGCGCGTCCTCTCCGCGCACCGGACGCCCGATGAGGTCCGCGACTGGGCCCGTGGCCTCGCGGACCGCGGCGTGAAGGTGGTCATCGCGGCCGCCGGCGGCGCGGCGCACCTCGCGGGCGCGGTCGCGGCGCACCAGACGCTGCCGGTCATCGGCGTCCCGCTCGCGTCGCCGAACGCGATCGCCGGCGGGCTCGACGCGCTCCTCTCGACCGTGCAGATGCCGCGCGGCGTTCCGGTCGCCACGGTGGCGATCGGCGAGGCCGGCGCGGCGAACGCCGCGATCCTCGCGGCGGAGATCCTCGCACTCTCGGACGAGGCGCTGCGCGGCCGCATCACCACGATGCGGCAGGCGATGGCCGCGCGGATCCTCTCGCCATGACGTTCACGTCACGCTTCGACGCGATCTCGCCGCTCGACTCGCGCTTCTACGGCGGTGATCCGCAGCTCTACGCGGCGCTGCACCCGTACCTCTCCGAAGAGGGACGGGTGAGGGCGCAGGCGAAGGCCGAGGCCGCGCTCGCGCGGGCCCTCGCGGACGAGGGCATCGCCCCTGCCGCCGCGGCCGACGCGATCGCGGCAGCGGCCGAGCGCATCGGCGCCGCGGAGGTGTACGCGGAGGAGGCGCGCATCGGCCACGACGTCCGCGCCCTGGTGAACAAGATCCGCGAGCAGGTGCCGGAGGACGCGCGCCGCTTCGTGCACCTCGGCGCGACCTCCATGGACATCGTCGACACCGCGAACGCGTGGCGGTACCGCGAGGCTATCGACCGCGTCGTCATCCCGCGGCTCGGTCTCCTGGCGTCGCGGCTCATCGCGCTCGCCGAGGGCGAGGCCGATACGTCGCAGGCCGGCCGCACCCACGGGCAGCACGCCGTGCCGATCACGTTCGGGTTCGCGATCGCCGAATACGTCAGCCGGATCGGCGGCCGCATCCTGCTGTTGCAGGCCGCGGCGCGCGTGTTACCGGGGAAGCTTTCGGGCGCGGTGGGCGCGTACAACGCGCCGGCACTGCTGGCGAAGGACCCGCGTGCCCTCGAGCGCCGCTACCTCGCGCACCTCGCGCTCAAGCCGGCCAGCCACTCGACGCAGATCGTCGAGCCCGAGGCGTGGAGCGACCTCGCCCACGCGTGCGTCACCGCGCTCGGTGTGATGGCGAATCTCGCCGACGACATGCGCCACCTGCAGCGGACCGAGATCGCTGAGATCGCCGAGGGCTTCGGCGCCCAGCAGGTCGGCAGCTCGACGATGCCGCAGAAACGCAACCCGGTGTCGTTCGAGAACGTGAAGAGCAT
>DASYVN010000082.1:0-5658 GCA_035937095.1 Candidatus Limnocylindria bacterium | reverse complement strand
GGCCGTACATCGCGCGGAACATCGAAGCCACGCGGCAGGCGTATGCGCTGACCGCGGTGGATGAATCGGACATCGACGTCGCGAACAGCCCCGTCGAGGCGGACGTCCGGACTCAGTTCGCCGACACATCGAGCGTACGGCTGTGGGACTACCGCCCGCTGCTCGCGGCGTACCAGCAGCTGCAGGCCCTTCGGCAGTACTACGCGTTCAACGACGTCGACGTCGACCGCTACGTCATCAACGGCAACGAGACGCCGGTCATGCTCTCGGCGCGCGAGCTCGCGGCGAATCAGCTGCCCGCGGCCGCGCAGACGTGGGTGAACCGCCACCTCTATTACACGCACGGCTTCGGCGCGGTCATGACCCCGGTGGGCTCCGTCGGGATCGAGGGGCGGCCGGGCTTCGTGCTGCAGGACATCCCGCCGGTCGGCCAGCCGAAGGTCGATGAGCCGCGCATCTACTTCGGTGAGCTGTCGACCGACTACGTCATCGTCGGCACCAGCCAGCCCGAGTTCGACTACGCCCAGGAGCCGAACGACGTTGTGACGCGCTTTTCCGGCGGCGGCGGGATCGGCGTCTCGGGTCTCTGGGACCGGCTGCTGTTCGCGCTGCGCTTCGGCGACCTCAATCTCCTGATCTCGAGCCAGCTGTCCGACAGCTCCCGCGTGCTCTTCCACCGCCAGATCAGCGAGCGGGAGAAGCTCATCGCGCCGTTCCTCAGCTACGACCCCGACCCGTACCTCGTCATCGCCGACGGCAAGCAGTACTGGATCAACGACGCGTACACGACCGGGGACCGCTACCCTTACAGCGAGCGCTACGGCTCGGGTGCGAGCGGCCGGACCTCGAAGCTGAACGCCGCGGACATCAACTACATCCGCAACAGCGTGAAGGTCGTGACGAACGCGTACGACGGCTCGATCACGTACTACATCGTCGACGACCAGGACCCCGTGCTCCGGACCCTCCGCAACATCTACCCGAAGCTGTTCGTGCCGATCGCCCAGATGCCGCCGTCGCTCCAGGCGCACCTGCGCTACCCGGAGCAGCTCTTCAGCATCCAGACCCAGATCTTCGCCACCTATCACATGACCGACCCGAGCAACTTCTACAACCGCAACGACGCGTGGCGGATCGCGAACGAGAACTTCAACGCTGGCGCGTCGGCGCAGGCGATCGAGCCGTACTACGTCACGGCGCAGCTGCCGGGCTCGACGAAGCGCGAATTCTTCCTCTTCGTGCCGATGACCCCCGCCGGCACGCAGCGCGACAACATGGTCGCGTGGGTGGCGGGCCGCGCGGACCCGTCGAACTACGGGAAGCTGCGCGTCCTCAAGCTGCCGCAGAGCCGCGCGATCTTCGGGCCGCTGCAGATCGAGGCGCGGATCACCGCTGACGCGACGATCCGGCAGCAAACGTCGCTCCTCACCGTCGGCGGTGGCGCGCAGGTCATCTACGGCAACCTCATCGTCCTGCCGGTCGGCAACTCGTTCCTGTACGTCGAGCCGCTGTTCGTGCAGGCGAACAACGGGAAGTTCCCCGAGCTGCAGCGGGTCATCGTCGCGACGCAGGACAAGATCGCGATGTCGGACTCGTTCCCGTCCGCCCTGAATGCGCTCTTCGGCAGCGCACCGGTCACCACGCCACCGGGGCCATCGCCGACCCCGGGGCCGAGCCCGACGCCGGCGCCGTCGGGGTCAGCGGCCGCCGCGACGGTCGCGCAGCTCGTGCGGTCGGCGTCCGATCACTACGCGAAGGCCCAGGCAGCGCTCAAGAACGGCGACTTCGTGACGTACGGACAGGAGCTCAAGGCGCTCGAGGACGACCTCGCGAAGCTGCGAACGCTCACCGGCCAGTAACCCCGGTTCCGACCCCGCTGATCACGCTCGGCGGTAGAGCTGCCCACGATCGTTCTCGAAGATCAGCGTGTAGCCCGCCCGCTCGACCATCGCTCGGAACTGGTCCACGAGGTCGGCTCCCTCGATCAGGACATAGCCGTAGCGGTCAGTGCCGTGGACGAGGGCCTCGAACTCGGTCAGGTCATAAAGGCGACCTCCTTCGGTGTGGATGCTGCGTTCGGGGTCGTAGGACACCGTCGTCTCGTAGATCCCGGTAAAGACCGCCACCGGCGTTCGCACCCACGCGCGGAAGCTCTCGGCGGCGTGCAGGAGCTGGGTTCGCGGCCCGATGAGACCGAGCCTCCGTTCGGCGGCCAGCGTGTCGAGCAGCTCCCGCTGCGAGGCGTCGACGAGCGTTCGGGAATCCGGGTAGCCCATCCAGTAGCCGTTCTGCGCATGCCGGAGTGCGATGGATGCCGATTCCGCCATTCGGTGCTCGTCGGCGTTGTCGATCGTTACGGTCGACGGGGAGAGCCGGATCGGCAGGATCGCGAAGATCACGAACGCGAGCGCGACGGTCTGGCCGATCGTTGGCGAGCGTCGAAGCGTTGCGACGTGGTGACACGCTGCCGCGGCGGCCACTGCCAGGAGGAATGGAGCCCAGTAGGAGAGCGCTTTGGAATAGAGCTCGACCTGGAGCGACTGGACGAGTGCGGAGTCGCCAGGAACGAGCCGGCTGACGACAGCGGCGAAGAGCGCGACCGCCAGGCCGGTGCCGATGACCCGCCATCCGACGGTGTGCCGGCGGAGGGTCACTGATCCGACGAGCGCGGCGCTGGCCAGGAGCGGGAAGGGCGCGGCGATGTCTCGGAGCGCCTCAGCGGTGTACGAGACCACTTCGGCGACGACGAGCAGCGCCAGCAGACCAGCGAACGCGAGCCCAGGTCGCACGAGTCGGATCGCGCCGACATTCCAGCGGTCAACGATCCGCATGCAGCCATAGGCCACGGGCACCGCCAGGAGGCCGCTCCAGGACGGCGCCGACACACCGAGGGTCGCAGCCGCCTGGGGCAGAGCCAGCAGGGCGCCACCAGCGAGCGCCGGGGCGCCGATCCGGGCAAAGCGGGCCGGCCAGAGCAGCGCGAGCGCGGCGATGGTCAGCGCCAGCAGCCCGCCGATCAATGGGTGGAGGTACAGGCTGGCACCGAGCCCCATACCGACAACGGTCTGTTGGGCCCACCTTCGGCGCGCGGGCGGAGTCACCAGGCTGACGAGCGTCCAGGCTGCGAGGGGGAAAACGAGAGCGGTCGCCCGTCCGTCGGGGATCCGGAGGAAGATGAATGTCAGCGGGAACGTGATCAGGCTCCAATACGCGGCGCCCGCGCCGAACAGGCTCCCCGCAACGCGATAGGTGCCCATCGCCGAGAGGAGCACGAGGGGCAACGTGAATGCGGCGATGGACAGCGCTGCCGGAAGGTTGACGAGCGTCGCGATCGTCGCCTGGAGAGCGACGTACCCGACGAGCGTGCGAGACGGTCCGTAGTCCGGAGATGGGTTGGTGATCAGGGTCTCGAATGAGGCGAACGTTCGAACGTGCTCGACCGGCGATACGTGGTTGGGAAGGACATCCGCGAAGGGGACGACCGGCGACGCGAGCTGGAGGACCACCGGAGCGCCCCAGACAAGCGCCGGCAGCAGCAGCGCAAGCAGCGGGAGCCTCGGCTGCGATGGATGCTGACGCCTCAGCAGCGGCCGGAACCCGCGGTATGTCACCCCGTAGATTGCGCCGTGCGTGATCAGGAGCACCGGCCACACGAAGAAATGCAGGCTGCCCAGCGCCATCAGTGCGGCGGAGTCGATGAGGACCGCACCCGCCAGCCCGGCGAGCACGAACGAGCTGATGCTGTCGAACGGCCGCCCCAGGACCATCCGCGTCACGCTCGCGCCCATCACGATGTTGGCCGCCGCGGCCGCGAGCACGACGAGCAGCGGAAGTCCGGTGACGAGCATCTGCGATATCACGCCGCTCACCGCCCCGGGCAGCGTTGCGCCGATCGGCGACGGTTCGAGCATCCGGATGCCGTAGAACAGCGCGGCGGCGCCGGCGATATTCACCACGATCAGGAACGGGATCAGCGAGGGCTGCTCTGCAGCGCGCGCGCCCGCCTGTGGTGTCAGAGCCGGCGAGGTCAATGGTCGACCGAGCGGACGATGAGTTTGGCGAGCCTGCGCACGGTCACGCCAGTTCGGTTCGCCATGTTCGATCGCCGCACTCTAATGCCATGTCGTTGGTATCTCGGCGACGCGCCATGACCGCGTTTAAAATGACCGAGCGCGGCGCGGCCGCATTCTGCTCGGAGGTCCCATCCCATTGACGCACACGGTCATCATCGGCGGCGGTATCTGCGGGCTCGCCGCCGGATCGAGCCTCGCCGCGCAGGGCGAGCGGGTCACCGTCCTCGAAGCCCAGCACTTCCTCGGCGGCCTCGCCACGACCCTGCTGGGGAAGACCGGCGCCGGCTTCGACTTCGGCCCTCACGCCTATCACGCCCGCAATGAGCGCGTGCTGGATCTGTTCAAGGAGATCGCATCGGACGGGTTCCCCGCGCGCAAGAAGAACGTGCGCATCAAGTTCCGCGGGAAGTACTACAAGTACCCGCTCGAGGCGCTCGACATCGCGAAGAGCATGTCGCCGATCGTCGCGGCCCGCGCGTTCCTCGACTACTTCTGGGAATCGGTGCGCCGCAAGATCCGGCCTAAGGAGCTCGTGTCGGCCGAGGACTGGGTCGTCCAGGCGATGGGCCGCACGCTGTACGACATGTTCTTCGGCCCGTACACGACGAAGGTGTGGGGCATGCCCCCGTCCCAGCTCGCCGCGTCCTTCGCGCAGCACCGCATCCCGCACATCTCGCTCATGAAGGTCGTCATCTCGTCGCTCCGCAAGGGCTACGCGAAGCGGACCGGCACCGAGCATCGCTACGCGCCGCTCGTCATCGAGCTGTTCTACCCGCCCAAGGGTGCGGGGATCATCTCCCAGCGGTTGGCCGATCGGATCCGCAGCGCCTCCCCGGACAACCGGGTCTGCACGAACACGCTGGCCACGGGCATCGACCTCGACGGCGAGCGCATCACCGGGGTGCGGTACCGCACCGTCCCGGCCACCGATCGCGGCGGGCAGCTCTGCATGCTCGCGTCGGGCACCGAGGGCAGCGTGGATCCGTTCGCCGGCGCGCGCGGCCCGGAGCTGCGCATCGACTGCGATCGGATCATCAACACTGCCCCACTGCCGGCGCTCATCGACCTCCTCGGCGATGCCGTCTCGGCGGAGGCGAAGGCCGCCGCGCGGTATCTGCGGTTCCGCGCGCTCACGATCGTCGGCCTGCGGGTGAAGCGGCCCACGGCGCTGCCGGCGCAGTCCATCTACTTCCAGGACAAGACCTTCAACCGGCTCTCCGAGACGCGGAACTACGGCGGGTCCGAGATCTGCGCGGCGGACGAGACGATCCTGCTCTGCGACATCACGTGCGACGTGAACGACGCCATCTGGAACGCCGACCCCGACGAGCTGGGACGCATCTGCGCGCGCGAACTCGAGCAGGAGGGCTTCATGAAGCTGTCCGAGCTCGCCGAGTCCGTCGTGTTGCGCTCGACGTTCGGGTATCCGGTGTACATGGTCGGCTACGAGCAGGCGATCGACACGCTCATGCGCGAGCTCATGCGGTTCCCTGGGCTCGTCACCGGCGGTCGACAGGGCCTGTATAAGTACGTCGACATGGACATCGCCTCCGAGATGGGGCTCAGCATGGCGGACTTCCTGCTC
>DASYVN010000081.1:0-1719 GCA_035937095.1 Candidatus Limnocylindria bacterium | reverse complement strand
AGCGACCACATGTACGTGTAGTAGAGAGCGGTGTAGCCCTCGAGGTGGCCGAAGGACGCCTGCATCGCGGTGCCCTCGGGCATGACGATCGGTGAGAACTCGCGCGACGCGTCGAAGACGACCTTCGTCGTGTCGAGCCCGAGCGGATCGCGGTCGTGCAGGCGCAGCGAGATCGCCGAGAGCATGAGCTGTCGCTGCACGAAGGTGCCACGCCCGAAATCGCGCGCGTCGCGGAGCTTTTTGACGAGGGCCTCGGGGATGACGGCGCCCGTCTCGACGTGCTTCGCGAAGCGGCGGAGAACGTCGTCGTCGTAGATCCACTCCTCGAGGAACTGCGACGGCGCCTCGATGAAGTCCCACTCCGACGGGCGCCGAACGCGAGCCCAGGCGATGTCGCCACTGACGATGCCATGGACGAGGTGCCCGAACTCGTGGAAGTACGTCACGACCTCGGAGTGCTGCATGAGGGCCGGGCCCTGCTGCGCGTTCGGGTCCGGGAAGTTGCAGACGAGCACGCCGTGCGGCTTGGAGCGGTCCTTGAAACCGGGGACGAGCGTGAAGCAGGCCGCATGCTTGAACTTGCCGTCCCGCGGGTGCATGTCGAGCGAGATATGCCCCATCTCCTGTCCATCGACGCTCACTGCGAACGTCTCCACCGAGGGATGCCACAGCGGCATGTCCACCGGGGTGAAGGTCAGGCCGAACAGCTCGCTGTTCAGGTCGAGGATCGCCTGACGGACCGCGCGATACTCGAAGTACGGACGGAGCTCGCGGCCGTCATAGCTGTACTTGCGCGCCTTCACCCGCTCGAGCAGGTAGGCCGTGTCCCACGTACCGATCAGATCCGCGACCAGACCCGCACCGGGCTGCTCGGCGCGCTTCTCCGCGACGAGGTCCGCGTATTCGGCGGCGGCGCTGTCACGGCACGCCGCGAGCGCGCGATCGATGAAGCCGCGGATCGCGCCTGCGGAGCCGGTCATCTTGTCCTCTGATGCGTACTCGGCCCAGTTCGCGTACCCGAGGAGCCTGGCGAGCTCCGCGCGCTTCGCGAGCATCTCCTCCAGCAGCTTGATGTTCTGCGGCACCGCCCGGAGGCCGTTCACGATGGAGAGCTCCTTGCGGGCGGCCTCGTTCTTCGCGTAGGTCATGAACGGGATGAGGTCCGGGTAATTCGTCGTGATGTGGACCTTCCCGTTGCGATCGACGGGATGGGCGGCGACGTAGTCCGGCGGCATCCCCTCGAGCTGCGCCGCGTCGAGCGCGACCTCGGAGACGTCGTGGCGGATGTTCTTGGCGAACTCTTGCTCGATCTTGACGAGCTCGGCCCGGACGGTCCGGACCTGCTCCTGGTCGGAGGCGGTCAGCTCGATGCCGGTCCGGTGCATATCGCGGCGAGCCAGCTCGATCACCCGGCGAGCGACGGCGTCGAGGCCCGAGCCGTCCGCGCCGCCGAGGGCTTCGTAGAGCGGCCGGTCCTGTCCGAGACGCGTGGTAAACGCCGACAGCTCCTGGATCACGGTGTCCGCGGCCTCGCGCACTTCGGGGTCCGGATGCACCTCGGCCATGAGTCCGCACTCACTCGCGGCGCTCGAGACCTCGATGCCGATCTCGTTGAACGGCCGAAGCACGTTCGCGTCGGTGAACGGCGCCTTCGTGTCACCGAGCCGTGACAGCTGCGCCTCGGCGCGCGCGAGTCGCGCTCTGTTCCGTTCGAGAAGG
>DASYVN010000080.1:0-9504 GCA_035937095.1 Candidatus Limnocylindria bacterium | reverse complement strand
CCGCGAGCGGGTACTGGTCTCCGACCACGAGGCGCGTAAAGAAGGCGGGAGCGGCGAGATACGCCAGCGTGACGAGGCCGCTGGTCACCAGGGTGAACGCGAGCGCGAGGAACAACGGGCCGTCGGTACCGTCGCCTCGTGCGTGCGCGCGGGCGGTGCGCTCGAGCAGGATGAAACCGACGGCGATCGGCGCGAACAGGACGACCTTGGCCATGGTGATGGTCCCGGCGTAGGCGCCTGCGTCGGCCAACGGCAACAGCGCGCGCGACGCGACCGCGTCCACGTTCGTAAGGGCGGCGTAGGCGAGCATGATCACCGACGCGAGGAGGAAGAAGCGGGTCTCCGCCGCTCCGAGCTCCACCGCATGCACGGCGCCCCGCGCCGCGCGGAACAGCGGCGCGAGCGGTACGAGCGACAACGCGAGCCCCGCGCCAAGGGCCGCGACGGCGCCCACGATCGCGCCGGTCACCCCGAAGCCGAGGTACACGAGCGCGACACCGACGATCAGGCGCGTGAAGGCCTGGACGATGAAGTACCAGCCGAACCACCCGAACTGCCCGAGACCCTGCAACAGCCCACCGGTGAAGGTCAGCAGCGCGGTAACGAACAGCGCGAGCCCAAGCAGCGCGACAGAGGTAACGGGAAGCGCCAGAACGGGCGTGACGACGGGGGCCGCGATCACGACCGCGAGCGCCGGGAGTCCTGCGCCGATGAGGATGCGCCGCGTCCACCGTCGGACGAACACGTGGAGCGCCGCCTCCTCACCTCGCACCTTGTACTGCGCCACGAGGCGTGCGGTGGCCGACTGGATGACCTGAGCGGACAACGCTTCCAGGATGAGGATCCCGAAGAGCGCCGTGAGGATCGCGTAGTCGTCCGGCCGGAGCAGCCGCGCCATCACGACCTGATAGCCATACGCGAAGAGGTTGGCGATCGTCGTGGCGACCAAGACCCAGAGGGCCGCTCGAGCGGCCACGATGCGGCCGATCGTCGCCGCGGCGTAGCTCAACGCGGCTAGCCTAGCGGCTCCCGCCGAAGGGACCAGAGCGTTGCGACGATGAGGATGAAGAGCAGCACGGGGATGATCGCGCTGAAGCTTTCGCGGTGGCGC
This sequence comes from Candidatus Limnocylindria bacterium, assembly GCA_035937095.1. Lineage (GTDB taxonomy): Bacteria > Chloroflexota > Limnocylindria > P2-11E > P2-11E > UBA4735. The sequence continues at coordinate 8,393 of DASYVN010000080.1, read as the reverse complement.
GCGACTGCGAGTGCATACATGAGCGGCGACAGCACGAGCAGGATCCCTGCACCGCCGAGCGCGACGAGTCGGGCGGTCCGTCGACCATGCGCGGCGAGCACACCAGCCGCGATGACGATGGGCACAAGAAGGATCAGATGGTCGTACGACCACGCATAGAGCGCGCCGGCGCTCGACAGCGCGAGCCACACTGCGAGCGACGCGTCGCCGCGAACGCCGAAGCGCGTTGCGATGATCGTGCCGACCGCGATCAAGACGTATCCGGCGACCAGGCCCGCCGGACCAGCAAGATCACCGAGCGCGATCGGGACCGTGGCGTTCCGCGCGAGCCGTGCCGGTGCGACGTCGCTGGTCCACGCGAGGATCCAGTGGGGCAGGACGAGTGTCGACACAGCCACGATCCCGAGCACGGCGGGCAGGGCGATCCGCCGGACACCCGGGCGAGCGAGTCGCGCGGCGGTGAAGACGAAGAGCTGGGGCTTCGCCATGAGCACCAGGGCCGCAACCGCCGCGCGGCCGGGGCGTCTGGACCGCAGGGCCACGGCCGCAGCCGAAAGCGCGGCAACGAATGCGAAGCTCCATTGACCGAGGACGAGCGAGTGGAACCCAGGCTGGGCGATGAGGAGCGAGCCACCGAGCACCGCGTGCTCGACCGGTCGGCCGGGCAGATACGCGCGGAGCAGCGACCGAAACGCGACTGCGGCGAGCGCGACGGTCGCGACCATCCAGATCCAAGCCGCCGTTTCCAGCGGGACGAGCGCGAGCGGGACGAGCGCGACGGCGACCCACGGGAAGTAGCCGTACACCGGCGTATCGGGAGTCTGGGTCGCGAACGCGATCGTCGCGTCGCGCCAGCGTGCCGGGTCGTATGGATCGAGGCCCAGGGCCACGGCGCGAGCGCCGGCCCAAAAACCCGAGAAGTCGTTGATGTGGACGAGCTCGATCCGGCGATCGAGCGGCCCGAGAACGACGATGAAGATGATGCCGAGGGCCAGCCCGGCGGCGTACGCGAGGTCGGTGCGCCGCTCCATCGGCCGAAGTATCGACGGTCGCGCGGCCGATGTGGGCGGGGTGGCGCCCTACACCGGCTGCGGTGTCTTCTGCACGACGGAGAGGAAGTTCGCGATGAGTTCCTCGAATTCCGGCGCGACGTACTGCTCGATGCCGCCGGCGTCGCAGAGCCGTGCGATCTCCGGGTCGATCGGGATGCGCGCCATGAGCGGCGCGTTCGCCGCGATCACGAGCTTCAATCCCTGTGACGGGCCGAACACCTCGTTGCGCGAGCCATCCGGCATCGCGACGTAGGCCATGTTCTCGACGATGCCCAGGATGTCGCCGCCGAGCTGCTTCACCAGGCGCACGGCCTTCGTGACGACCATCGTCGCGAGCGCCTGTGGCGTGGTCACGAGGACCACGCCGGCGACCGGGAGTGCCTGCATCACCGTGAGCGGCGCGTCGCTCGTCCCCGGCGGCAGATCGACGATGAGGTAGTCGAGCTCGCCCCACGCGACGTCGCTGAAGAACTGGCGGATCGCGCCCGACACCATGGGCCCGCGCCAGATGACCGCCTCCTCCTCGCCGGGGAGCAGCAGGTTCATCGACATGATCGGGATCCCGCCGCGCGAGACCGAAGGCTTGAGCGTGTTCGGTCCGGCCACGCCCGGCTTCTCGCGCACGCCGAACATCCGCGGGATGCTCGGACCGGTGATGTCGCCGTCGAGCACGCCGACCGTGAATCCGCGCCGTTTCAACCCAACGGCGAGCAGGCCCGCCACGAGCGACTTCCCCACGCCGCCCTTACCGGACATGACCGCGATGACCTGCTTGATGCCCTTCTGCTCGGCCATGCCCTTCACCCGCATGCCGCCGCCGGAGGCGACGGCGGTGGCTTCCGGAAGGCCGCTCGGGAGCTTGCCCGTCGCCGCGAAGACGTTGAGGTCGCGGAGCAGCTCGTCCACATTCACGCGCCCGCCGCCATGGCCGGTCGCGCCCTGCAGCACCGTTTCGCTCTTGCTGATCGCGCACGACGCACAGCCGAGCCCGTAGCGCGCGAAGATCCGCGCGGTGTCCGGCCAGCGTTCGGTAACGGACGCAATGGTCATGTCGGGGGTGATCGCGTCGGCCACGAGGGGCTCCTTCAGGGCTGGGTGCTGATGATGAGTATAGGTTCGATCAGCGGCGCGATCTTCGTACCGCTCGCGGCGCTCGGGATCGTGATCGACGCGTTGATGATCCACACCGCGCCCGCGCCGGCCGCTCCGCGGCGCGACGAACACGCGCCGAAGGACATGAAGCGCGCGGCGTAGGCCGGGGCTAGCGGAGGGGCAGCTCGACGACGAAGCGGACGGCCTTGGATGCCGCCTCGCGGCGATGGTCGAGCCGGCCGTGGTGGCCCGCGATGATCATCCGGGCGAGCTCGATCCCGATCCCCCCGCGATCATCCGGCGGCGCCGGCAGGAACGGCCCGATACCGCCGGTGATGGTGAGCTTCGCGTAGGCCGCATCGCGGCGCAGATCGATGCTCAGGGCGGACCTGGTTGCGGCGGTGCGAGCCTCCTCCAGGAGGCCGCCGATGGCTTGACGGAGCCGAGCCTCGTCGCCCTCGACGACGAAGCTGCCGGAGGACAGCGTGATCGGGATGCGAGCCTTCTCCGTCGGTCGGGTACGCAGCTCCTCTACGAGTGCGCGCAGGTCCACCGGCCGGTGCTGCATCCAAAGCTCGCCCGACTGCAGCTGACCGAGCGAGACGAAGTCGCGGCTCAGGAACTCGAGGTCCTGCGCCCGTTCGACCAGTGGCTGGAGCTGGCTCGCGGTCGCGCCGCCCGACGATTGGAGCGCCCGTAGGCCGTCGGCGAGATCGCGGCCTGGACCGGCAAGCTCGTGCTCGAGCACGCGCATGAAATGCGAGCGCTCCCGATCGAGCGTCCGCAATCGCTCGCGCTCGCGACGCACGATGTCCACGAGCCATGCGGCCGCGAGGAAGAGGAACAAGCGGCTCGATGCGTTCCACGCGATCGGTCCGATCGTACCCGTGTGGCGCTCGATGACGTCGGCGAAGAACCACGCGAACCCGGATGCGAGGGCAACGGCGAGCCCGGGCCAGCGGCCGACGAGCCACGCGGCCGGCACGACCGCGAGGAGGTAGAAGAAGCCGAAGCCGTAGTCGGGTCCGGTCGAGACGTCGATGGCGCCGACCAGCACGACGACGAGGAGCCAGAAGATGGTGCCGACGACGACGTTGGATCGGAGCATCGCAGGCATGTGACCATCCTGCCCTGCTGGACGCAAGGGGCGCATCCGCCAAATGGAGGAGGCGCGGGGCTCGCCGGGGCTAGATGCCGCCGATCAGCCGGGTGACCGCGAAGATGAATGCCGCGCCCGCGACGGTCCCTGCCATGACGAGGTCCCCGCGCCCCTTGCGATGCGCCTCGGGCAGCAGCTCCGCCGCACCGACGTAGAGGAAGAACCCGACGAACAGGCCGAGGATCGCGCCGAGGACCGGGCCCTCGATCGTCAGGAACAGGGCGACGACGGCGCCGACGACCGGCGCTGCCGCGTCCACGAGCAGCCAGCGGAACGCGGTCGCGCGGGTCGCGTCGTTCGCGAGCAGGACGCTGACGGTGGCGATGCCGTCCGAGAAGTCGTGCAGCACCACGACCGTCGCGACGATGATCCCGAGCTCCGTGCTCGCATGGAACGAGGCGCCCACCGCGACGCCGTCCAGGAAGCTGTGGACCGACATGCCACCGGCGCCGAGCGCCCCGACGTGCTCGTGACGCTCGACCGGGTGGCCGGCCTCGTGGCCGACGTGCAGCAGCGTGATGCGCTCGAGGAGGTAGAAGGCCAGGAAGCCGATGCCCGCGAACAGCATCGCGTCGTCCAGGGAGCCGATCTCGCGCGCGGACTCGGGCGCGAGATCGAAGAACGCCGCGCCGATGCGGACACCGGCGCCCAACGCGATGATCAGGCCCAGCTGCTTGGTGCTGCGCAAGGCGACGAGACCGCCCGCGAGCGTCGATGCGAACGTCGCGGCAACGACGGCGAAGACGGTCACTCGGCGGCCTTCATGAGATTGGGTCTCAACGTAGGGAACATGAGACTGAGTGTCAAACGGCTATCCTCGCCCGCATGAAGGTCACGGAGATCCCGGAGCGGATGAGCTCCCAGGGTCGGCGGCTCACCAGGCAGCGGGTGCTCGTCGCGGAGGCCCTCGCGGCCGCTCGGCGCGCGCTCAGCGCGCAGGAGCTGTACGAGCGCATCAAGACACGCCATCCGACCCTCGGCCGAGCGACGGTGTACCGCGCGCTCGAAGCGCAGGTCCAGGACGGGATGGCCAGCCGCTTCGAGCGGGACGGACACGTCTCCGCGTACATCGCCTGCGACGCCGAGCATCACCACCATCTGGTGTGCACGCGGTGCCAACGCGTCATGGACCTCAGCGAGGCCGCCGTCGCGCCGCTGCTGTCCTCGGTCGGCCGGCGCCACGAGTTCCAGGTGGACCATGCGGCCCTCGACTTCTACGGGCTGTGCCGAAGCTGCCGCCGAACACCGCGTTAGCGTTCGCGCTCGCGGCGCTCGTCGTGGGCTGCGCGCCCGCTTCCGCGCCGACCGCGCGGGCGCCGAGCGCGTTCGTCATCCCCACGGAGCTGCCGAACGGCCGGGTCGAGCTCACGATCGCGCCCCGGTACGGCCTCGGCGCGACGGCCACGATCCCGGTCGGCATCGTCGCCACTCGGGGGACCATCACCGGCCCGATCACGGCGCGCGTCCTAGCGAGCGGGATCAACGGCCCGGGCGCGCCCGCCGAGGTGCTCGTGCGTGACCTCACGGTGGCGCCGCTCAGCGTGGGGGCGAGCACGCGCCGGTTGACGACGGTGACCTGGGACACGCGCGACGCGAAAGGCGCCGTCGTCCCCGCGGACGCGTACTCGCTCGTGCTCGAGTTCCGCTCGGACGACCTGGGTACGACACGCACCGTGCGGGCCACCGCGACCCTCGAGCTCCACTAATCCGCGGGACGCCTCCGGTCGGCGAGCAGCACCGCGACGGCGGTCGTGATCGGGACGCAGAGCACGAGCCCGATGCTCGCGACGAGGACCGCGATGATCGAGCCGACGATGGTCTCGCTGTTCGCCGACAGCGAGGCGGGGATGGTCCCCAGCGAGAGCAGCACGATGAGCGGCATCGCACCGCCGAAGTACGCGAGCGCGAGCGTGTTCACGAGTGAGCCGATGTGATCGCGACCGACATTCAACGCGCTCGCGTAGAGGCGCGGCCCGCGCATCTCGTCGTGCGCCGCGGCGAGCTCGAATGTCGCCGAGGCCTGGCCGATCCCCATGTCTACCAGGGCGCCGAGCGAGCCGACGACGATGCCCGCGAGCACCAGGCGATGGAGATCGATGCGGCCAGCCGAGCCGAGGGCGAGGAACACGGCCTCCTCGGAGCCGAGACCGGTCATGTGGGCGAGCGATAGCGCGGCTGCCGCGAGCGCGACGACGACGAGCAGGCACGTGGCCGTACCCACCAGGGCGGCGACGCTCTTGCGATTGACGCCGTGGACCACGAACACCGCGATGACGAGCACGGCGAGCGCGCCGGCCAGTGTCGCGATGAGCGGATCATCGCCGCGCTGCACCGCGGGGACGATCGCGAGGAGGAAGACGGCCACGCTGCCGGCCAGCCCGGCGAGCGACGCCAGGCCCTTCCAGCGCGCGACGGCGACGAGCGCGACCACGAGGACGATGACGAACGGGAGCAGCGAGGGCAGGCGCACCACGTCCTCGATGGCGTACTCGCGGGTGTCGTTGTCGCCCCGATGCTGTGACACGAGGACGTGATCGCCGGGCCGGAGCAGGCCATTCGAGTTGAGCGCGACGCGACCGCCCCACTCGAGCGTGACGCGATCGCCGCGATACAGACTGCCATCGAGCTGGATCTCGACCGTCTGGAAGGGCTGACCGGGGAGGCCCGGCTGGCCCGCCGCGCGGGTGCCCTGCGCAACGACCCGCACGACGTGGGCGTCGATGACGCTCGAGACCTGCCCGGTGTTCCAGTCGGCGCAGGCGCCGAGCACGAACGCCGCGAGCGCCACGACGATCCAGCGCATCCCTAGATCCCCAGCACGCCCTGCGCCGCGAGCCGTATCGCAACAATCACCAACGCCGCCGCGAGGAGGCGGACGATGGTGATGCCGCCTACCCGAGTGGACAGGCGGGCTCCGATCTGGGCGCCAACGACGGCTCCGGCCGCGAGATAGACGGCCCGCGGCCACACGTCGACGAGATCGCCGGCCGCGGCATGCGTGATCGTGCCCGCGGTCGCCATGATCGCGAGGACGAAGTGGGATGTGGCGGTCGCGATGTGGACCGGGAAGCCGAGCACGGCGATCAAGGCGGGCACGTGGATGAACCCACCGCCGATCCCGAGGAGGCTCGAGGCGAACCCGACGACGAACGAGATCGCCATTCCGAGCGGCAGCTGCACGTCGTAGCGATGCACGATGCCTTCCGCATCGATGAGAACTCGTGGAACGTGGCCCCAGGCGCGCCCTTCAGGCGCGGGCGGACCCTGATCGGGACGGGTCCGGATGACGAGGACCGCGAGCGCGAGCAGGACGGCGGCGAACGCCGTGTCGAAGGGGCCGCGCGGGATCGAGCGCGCGAGGAGGGCGCCGGCGACGCTGCCCGGCAACGTCGCGACGGCGAACGCCAGACCGGAGCGCAGGTCGATGCGCCGCTGCCGGCCGTACGCGATCGCGCCGCTCGTGGCGTTGGCGGCGACGACGGCGAGCGACGTCGCGGTCAGCGTTCCGGTGGGCTCTTGGGGGAAGAGAAGGGCGAGGATCGGAAGGAGGATGAACCCGCCGCCCGCGCCGATGAGCGTGCCGAAGGTGCCGATGCCGATCCCGAGCGCGACGAATCCGGCCGCGGTGAGCACCGGGTCGAGTATGGGCGCGACGGCTCAGCCGCGCGGGCCGAACAGCAGCTCCTGCAGATCGGGCAATGCCGTACCGAGCCCGGCGATGAAGAACGCCCCGATGACCAGGCTCGACACGCCGGCGACCGCACCAACGATGACGTAGAGGGTCCGCAAGCGCTGCGCGCCGATGAACCCGGTGGCGCTCGTCACGGCAACGAGGGTGTTGCTGACCAGCAGCCCGACGATGAACGCGGCGAGGATCACGACCCCCTGCGCACCCGTCACCCCGGCGATACCCGCGAGGAGGAGGGCCTGCGAGCCGGTCTCGGCCCCGATGCCGTGGATCATGCCGACGCCGAACGCGGTCTTCGGGCCGTACTGCGAGGCGTGAGCGATCGGCTCGTGCTGGTGGCCGTGGATCTGCGCCTGCAGCCGGTCCCAGGCGTAGCGCACGCCGTCGAAGACGAGCATCCAGCGGCTTCGCATCCGGAACTCGCCCTTCCCGCGCACGTACTGCACGACGGAGATGAGGACCCATCCGCCAAGCAGCACGAGCGTGACGCCCACGACCCGCTCGAGCACCGGATCGACCCACGCCGGCAGCACCGCGCCGACGACGAGAGCGAGGATCCCGAGGACCAGGACGACGCTCGCATGGCCCAGCGCGTAGAGGCTCGCGAGACCGATCGCGTGCCGCTGCTCGTGCGCGAAACGCGATTCGGCCAGGACGTGGAGGGTCCCGGCATCCTCGTGCGCATGACCGTGCTCGGCCGGACCCTCGTCATGCGCGTGGCGTGGCATGGGCGCGATGGCCGGGACGTTCTCATCAGCGTGCGATGCCGTCGAGGTGCTCGTGATGTCGGTGATCGCGGCGATGTGATCCCAATCGAACCCGTGACGGAAGCCGAGCACCGCCATCCCCGCGAGCAGGCCAAGGATCCCGAGGTCCATCGTCCGTGAGCCTATCGGGAGGCGTCGCAATAAGCCTCTGTTGCGATAGGTTCGCGTTTGCGGCACGCTTGCGTCATGAGCCTGATCGAAGCGATCCGAGCGAGCGGCAAACGGCTCACCCTCCAGCGGCAGCTGGTGCTCGATGCGGTGCAGCGGGCACGGCATCACGTCACCGCCGAGGACATCGCCCGTCGCGTGCGCGCGAAGTACCCACGGATCGGGCCGTCGACCGTGTACCGGAACCTCGAGGCGCTCGAGGAGCTCGGCTACGTCACCCACACGCATCTCGACGATCGCGTCACCCGATGGCACCGCGCGGACAGTCACCCCCACGGCCATCTCGTCTGCCGTTCGTGCGGCGGCGAGACCGAGGTGCGCCCACCGGCCCTCGAAGCGATGGCGAGTCGGCTGAGGGAGCTCTACCGGTTCGAGCCGGATCTGGCGCATTCAGCGATCGTGGGAATCTGCCGGCACTGCCGCGACGTACCCTCTACGTGATGCGCCGGCTCTGCGTGCTGGTATTC
>DASYVN010000079.1:0-6802 GCA_035937095.1 Candidatus Limnocylindria bacterium | reverse complement strand
GGGCATCGCCCTGGCGCTCGGTTGCGCCCTGTTCGGGCTCCTCGTGCATGCCGCCGAGGGACCGATCGAGACGCGCCGCGAGCGGCAGCTCTTCATCGTCGCCGGCGCTGCGATCTCCATCGGCTCGGCGGCGCTGGTCGTTGCCCAAGGTGATCGGCTGCCCCCGCGCCTCGAGCTGCTGCTCAGCCTGCGGCTCCTGAGCGGCCTCGCCGTCATCGCCGCGCTCGCGCCGCGGCTCGGCCGTCGCACGCGCCGCCGCGTCGTCGTCGTCGCGGGCATCGCCGCCGCACTGACCGCCACGCTCGTGTCGCACGCGACGGCGCTCGGCAACGTGAAGGACATGGCCCTCGACCTCATCCACGTCTTTTCGATCTCGGCGTGGAGCGGCGGGGTCGTCTCGCTCCTGTGGATCTACCTGCTGACCGGTGACCGCAAGGGTGAGCCGCTCCGCGCGACGGTCTGGCGCTTCTCGCTCGTGGCCCTCACGTCGGTCGGTGCGCTGGTCACCGCGGGCCTCCTCCAGTCGTTCGATCGCCTCGTCCTGATCCAGGACCTCGTTGAGACGCCGTACGGCTTGGCGCTCCTCGCGAAGATCGTGCTCGTGATCGTCATCCTCGCGGTCGCCGCGTTCAATCTCCTTCGCTATGGCCCGCGCGCCGATCGCGCAAGGCTGATCCGCGGCACGATCGTCGAGGCGGCGCTGCTCGCGGGCGTGTTCGTCGCGGCAGGGGTCCTCACCGCGCTGGCGCCGCCGGCGCAGCCGACCGGTGCGGCCTTCGATCAGACGCAGCACGTCGCCGGTTATCGAGTGGAGCTCGTCGTCCCGACGTCGATCCCCGGACGGAATCGCTTCGTGCTCCGCGTGCGCCAGGGCCTGACCCCGGTGACCGTCGCGGAGAAGGTCGCGCTGCGCTTCACGATGGTGGAGCACGACATGGGCGAGACCGAGCTCGTCGCGGACGAGCGCGCGCCCGGCGAGTACGTCGCGGTCGGGAGCCCGACCGCGATGTACGGGACGTGGAAGGTGCAAGCGATCATCCGGCTCCCAGGCAAGGACGACGTCTCGGCGCTCTTCACCGTGCCGATCAGCCAGCAGGCCGGCCAGGGCGCAACCGCCCTCGCGCTCACGACGAAGTCGTTCAGCCTCGTCGTCTTCCCTGACCCGACTCTGCCGGTCGCGGGCGCGCCGATCCAGCTCAGCGTCATCGTGCTCGAGAACGGCCAGCCGGCGACCGGGCGCGCCATCACCGGTACGACCGTCGCGAAGGATGGCCAGCCGGTGACGGGCGACTCGTTCACAGCGACGGAGCAGGGCTCCGGCCGGTATCGCATCGACATTCCGGCGCTCGCGCAGGGCAAGTGGACGGTACGCGTCCAGATCGGCAGTCCGGCGGAGACCGCCGACTACACGTTCGCCGTGTCACCATGAGCCGGTGATCCTGCTCCACGGGACCTTCGTCGATGAGTTCCTCATCGAGATCGCCCTCCCGCTCTCGATCTTCGGTGGCCTGTATTGGTGGTCGTCGCGCAAGGAAAAGAAAAAGAAGGAGGCAGCGGCCGCGCCGGACGCGGCCGAAGGCCGCGATGATAACGGCGCATGACGTTCCCGATCAGCCGCCAGGGCCTTGAACAGATCGCCCTGGCCCTCGCGGTCGGGACAGTTGTCTTTGGCGTTCTCGCGATCCTCCGCTGGCGGCGCAAGCAGGAGTTCCGACGAACGGCGGTCTCCGCCGGGATCCTCGCCGGCCTCGCGATCGTGTCGCTGATCATCGGCTACACGATCGCGCCGAACATCCCCATCCCACCGGTGCCGTTCACGGCGCGATTCGCGCAGAACCCGATGCCGGACAACGCGGAGACGCTCGCGAAGGGCAAGGCGCTCTATCAGGCGAACTGTGTGGTGTGCCATGGCGTCGTCGGCAAGGGCGATGGGCCGGCGGCGTTCACGCTCGTGCCGCGTCCGGTGAACCTCCAGCTGCACGTTCCCCAGCACGCGCCGGGCGAGATCTTCTACTGGGTCTCGAACGGCATTCCGGGAACGGCGATGCCGGCGTGGGAGGACGTCGATCCGGCGACCGGAAAACCGCGGCTCTCCGCCGACGACTGTTGGTCGATCATCCGCTACCTGCAGGCGCTGGCGCGCGGTGAGACGCCATGACCATCTTCGAGATGAGCACGCCGTGGTACGAGATCCTGCTGCGGACCTTCGTCGTCTATATGACCGTGCTCGTCCTCCTACGCGCGGCCGGCAAACGCGAGCTCGGGCAGATGACGCCCTTCGATCTCGTCGTGATCCTCGTCATCGCGAACGCCGTGCAGAACGCGATGACCGGCGGCGACAACTCCCTCGTCGGCGGGATCATCGCGGCGACGACCCTCACGGTCACGAACATCGCGGTCGGCCGCTGGGGCAACCGGGTCCCCTTCTTCCGACGGCTCGTCGCGAGCGAGCCAAGGCTCCTGCTCCGCGACGGGAAGCCGATCGCGGACGCGCTCGCCAACGAGCGGATCGACATCAAGGAACTCGAGATGGCGGCGCGGGAGCATGGCATCGCGGACCTGGCGGACGTCACGGCGGCCGTCCTCGAGGAGGACGGCTCCATCAGCATCATCCCGAAGGACGGCACGAAGATCCGCCGCATCCCGCGTCGCTTCCGGCAGTTCAAGAACCGCTAGCAGCGGGCTCGCCTCCCGGCGTTGTGGCGTTGTTGAGGCGAAGCGCCGTCGTATTGAGGCTTCGTTAAGGCCACGGCGGGTACACCGGAGCAGTGCCTGCACCCGGGTCTCGCCCGTAACGACGGTGAAGCAGCCTGGCGAGCGGCCGGAGCCGCCCCGCGACCCATCCCAGCCCTACGACCTCACCTACCGCCAAGGCGCGCGGCCGGGCAATCGCGTCGTCCGGGTCGTATCGACCTACCGCGGCCGGTTCACTCGAAAGGGCGGCCGACTCGTCGCGACGGAGCAAGGGTCGAGCGGCGATAGCGCCCTCTGGAACGTGATCCGGTGGCGTCTCGTCGGCCGGCCGATCCCGACCGAGCGCGAGGGGCAGGAGCGCGTCGGGCTCTTCAAGGGGCTCGCGGTCTTCGCGTCGGACAACATCTCCTCTTCGGCGTATGCGACCGAGGAGATCATGCGGGTCCTCGCGCTTGCCGGCGCCGGTGCGCTCGCGCTCACGATGCCGATCACGATCGCGGTCGTGGCCGTGCTCGCCATCGTCGTCGCGAGCTACCAGCAGACACTGCGTGCGTACCCGAACGGCGGCGGGTCCTACATCGTGGCGAACGACAACCTCGGTCCGGCGGCCGGTCTCACCGCCGCGGCGGCGCTCCTCACGGACTACGTCCTCACAGTCGCGGTCTCAGTCGCCGCAGGCGTCGCCGCGATCACCTCGATTGCGCCCGAGCTCTTCGACCTGCGCGTCGCCATCGGGGTCGGGTTCGTCGCGCTCATCTGCCTCGGGAACCTCCGCGGGATCCGCGAGAGCGGCACGATCTTCGCGGCACCCACGTACGTGTACCTCGTCGCGATCTTCGGGTTGCTTGTCTATGGGCTCTACCGTTTCGCGACGAACAGCCTTCCCGTCTACCAGGCGCCGCCCAGCTGGCAGCCCCAGGGCATCGAAGTCCTCGGTGTGCTCCTCGTCATGCGGGCGTTTGCTTCAGGCGCCGTCGCACTGACCGGCGTGGAGGCGGTGTCGAACGGCATCCCGGCGTTCAAGCCGGTCGAGTACAAGAACGCCCAGGTCGTCCTCATCCTCATGGGTTCGTCCTTCGGCGCGATCTTCCTTGGGATGAGCTTCCTCGCCGGACGCATCGGCATCCTTCCCGATCCGAGCGAGCAGGAGACCGTGGTCAGCCAGCTCACGCGCCTCCTCGTCGGCGAGGGCACGCCGTACCACTACCTCGTGCAGATCTCGACGGCGGTGCTGCTCGTGCTGGCCGCGAACACCGCGTTCGCGGATTTTCCGCGCCTCTCGAGCATCCTTGCCCGCGACGGCTTCATGCCGCGGCAGTTCGCGTACCGCGGCGAACGGCTTGCCTTCGGCATGGGCATCATCGTGCTCGCGCTGCTCTCCTCCGGGCTGATCATCGGATTCGGCGGCAGCGTCACCAACCTCATCCCGCTCTACACGATCGGGGTGTTCGTTGCGTTCACCCTGAGCCAGTCCGGCATGGTGAAGCACTGGTGGGTCCGGCGCACATCCGAACGCGGGTGGCAGACCCGTCTCGCGTTCAACCTCCTTGGCGCGGTCGCGACCGCGGTGGTCGCGATCGTGGTGGGCGTCGCGAAGTTCGCTCTCGGCGCCTGGATGGTGCTCGTCCTCATTCCGGTGCTCATCGCCGTGATGTGGGGTATCCACCGGCACTACCGACGCGTCGAGGACGCTCTCTACGTCGCGGCGCCATCGCGCCTCGAAGCGCTGTCGCCGATCGTCGTCGTGCCGATCGGCCGGCTCGACCGGGCCACCCTGCGGGCTCTCGCGGTCGCGCGGGCGCTGGCCGCGGAGGTCGTCGTGCTGCACGTCGCCGTCGACCAGGCGGACGCGGCGCGATTCGAGTCCCAGATCGCGAACCTGAACGATCCGGCGCTCCGGCCGATCATCATCGAGTCTCCCTACCGCGCCCTGGGCAACCCGCTCCTCTCATATCTCGACACGCTCGATCGCGAGGACCCGGGTCGTCCGATCACGGTCGTGCTCTCGGAGTACGTACCAGTTCATTGGTGGGAGTGGTTCCTGCACAACCAGCTAGCCCTGCGACTGAAGCTGCAGCTCTTCTTCCGGCCGAACACGACCGTCGTGGACGTGCCGTTCCGCTTCGACCGCGACTAACGCGGGGGCAGCAGGGGGCGCTCGAACCGCACGGTCAGCAGCGGCACATGCTGCACGGTCGCCACGAGGTCGAAGGTCGCGGCGATGCGGGCCGCCGCGACCCCGATGAGCGGCACAGGACCGTCGACGCTGACGACGTCGATGGAACGCGCCATCGAAGGACCCATTCGGCTGAGCGCGCGCGCCGCGTCGCGCAGGCGCTCCGCCGAATCGTCGGGGAGGCCAGCGGACGGCGGCGTGAGCTTGTGGATGCTCGCGGTCACGGCTTCGGTCTACGGCGCGATGCGCCAACGACGTGTCAACGAGCGGGGTCGCCCGCTCAATATCGGCTCAACGACCCGGCGGGCCGTCGTCCTCCTCGGCCAGCAAGCGGTAGCCGACGCCCGGCTCGGTGATGAAGTGGCGGCCGCGACCTGGGTCGGGCTCGAGCTTCTTCCGAAGCCGGGCCACGTACACGTGGAGGTAGTGGGCCTCGGACCCGTAGTCGGCTCCCCACACCCGCTGCAGGAGCATCCGGTCCGTGAGCAGCTTGTTCGGATACTCCACAAAGACGCGGAGCAGCTCGTACTCGGTCGGCGTGAGGTGCACCTCAGTGCCGCCGACCCGGACCTGGCGGCGCTCCAGGTCCACCTCGAGCGCACCTGTCCGGAAGATCGCCGCCGCTCCACTCGCGGGTTTTGCGGTATGGCGCAGCGCGACGCGGATGCGCGCGAGGAGCTCGTTCACGCTGAACGGCTTCGTGAGGTAGTCGTCCGCGCCCAGATCGAGGGCCTCGACCTTGTCGCGCTCGGCTTCGCGAGCGGACAGGACGATGATCGGGGTCGCTCCCTGTGCGCGGATCGCGCGGATGAGCTCTTTGCCGTCCGCGCCTGGCAGGCCAAGGTCGAGCAGGACCAGGTCAGGATGCGTCGCGTCGTAAAGCGCGAGCGCGTCGGCCACGGTCCCCGCCGTCTCGACCTGGAGATCGTGGCGACGTAGGTTCGTCTCTACGGCCCGGAGGATGGCGGGCTCGTCGTCGACGACGAGGATCTTGGCGCCGCGCTCGCTCATGACGCCCTGCTCGTCGGCTCCGCCGTCGGCGCTGAAGGCGCGAGCGGCAGGGTGAACGCGAATCGAGCGCCGCCGCCCGCACGGGCGCGCACCGAGATTTGCCCGCCGTGCGCCTCGACAAGTCCTTTCGCGACAGCGAGCCCGAGGCCGAGTCCAGCTGGGCCCCCGCCGCTCTGCCGCACGCGGAAGAACGGTTCGAACAACCGCGAGACGGCGTCCGCCGGGACCCCAGGTCCGCGGTCGGTGGCCGCGATCTCGACCTCGTCACCAACACGCCGCGCAGCAATATCGATGGATGTGCCCGCCGGCGCGTACTTCGCCGCGTTCTCGACGAGATTCGAGAGCACTTGATCGATCTCGACGTAGTCGAGCGAGACGGGCGGCAGATCTTCAGCGATCGACACGACCACCGGATGTTGGGCGGTCTGCTCGTGGAGCCGCTCGAGGACGTCCTCCACCAGCGTGCCGACATCGTGCAGCGCCCGCTGCGGCCGGAGCGCACCGGCCTCCATGCGCGAAAGATCCAGAAGGTTGGCGACGATGCGGTCCAGCCGGTCTGCCTGCTGCTCGATCGCCTGCGCGAATTCGTCGCGATCGGCATCGGTCCACGCCACGTCCCGCTGCCGCAGGCTGCCGGCCGACGCCTTGATCGACGCGAGCGGCGTCCGCATGTCGTGTGACACCGCGTTGAGCAACGCGGTCTTGAGCTCGTTCGCTTGTCGCAGCACCTCAGCCTCGGTCGCGTGACGCTGCAGCTCCGCTCGCTCAGCCAGCGACGCGAGCTGCGTCGCCACGACGCCCAGGAACCGACCATCGCGCTCGCCTAGCGGCCGCGTGCCGCGTCGCCGGACGACGACGAGCTGCCCAACCGCTCGATCGCCGGCCCGGATCGGCAGGATGTGCCGGCGCCGCTCCGCGATC
>DASYVN010000078.1:0-6408 GCA_035937095.1 Candidatus Limnocylindria bacterium | reverse complement strand
TGGCAGCGTGCGCGACGAGGTCACCGGCGCGGCGAAGGACCTCCTCGAGTCGGTCACGCTCCTCGACCTCTACCGCGGCCCGCAGGTCGGCGAGGGCAAGAAGTCGTTCGCGCTGCGGCTCGTCCTGCGCTCGCCGACCGGCACGCTCACCGACGCCGAGGTCGAGAAGGTCGTGAGCCGCATCGAGGGCCGCATGCTGCACAAGCTCGGCGGGACCATCCGGGGCTGAGCCCGCGCCTCGGGCCGCGCCTGCCGCGCGGCTTCTACGACCGCCCGACCCGCGCCGTGGCCCGCGATCTCCTCGGCAAGATCGTCGTGTACGAGGGGCCGCGCGGACGCCGGGCCGCGCGCATCGTCGAGGCCGAGGCGTATCTCGGACTGCGCGATCACGCATCGCACGCGTATCGCGGGATGACGGGGCGCACCGCGCCGATGTTCGGTCCCGCCGGCTTCAGCTACGTGTATCTCTCGCACGGCTTGTACCCCTGCATGAACGTCGTGTGCGAGGGCCCGGGCGTGGCCGGGGCGGTGCTCCTGCGCGGTGCGGAGCCGGTCGAGGGGGTCATCGAGGATCCTCGTCGGCTGGCGGGGCCCGGCCTACTCTGCCTCGCGATGGGGATGACGACCGCGCAGACGAATATGGACCTCGTGCGTTCGGAGCTCACGATCCGTGACGCGCCCGCCGTCCCCGCGCGGGCAGTGTCGCGGGGCCCGCGCATCGGCCTGTCGCCGGGCCCGACGTTCGCCGAGCCGTGGCGATTCTGGATCACCGGGTCGCCGGGGGTGTCGCGCCGATGACGAGCGCCAAGACCCTCGGGACGCTCGAGTTCACGACCGTCCGCGGCCTCTTGTCCGAGCGCACGTCGTTCACCCCGGGGCGGGAGCGCGCGCTCACCCTCGAGCCCGAGAGCGATCTGGCCGCGGCCGAGCGGCTCCAGGACGAGACCGCGGCGGCGAAGGCGCTCATCCGCGCGACGCCGTCCGCCGGGCTCCGCGGCGCGCAGGACATCCGCGACCCCCTGCGCCGCGCCGATCTCGGCGGCATCCTCGATCCGGAGCAGCTCCTGGCCATCGCCGTCACCGTGCGCGCGGCCCAAGCGCTGTTCTCCGACGTCCACGCGTATCCGCCGCTCGCGGCGCGCGCGCACCTCGCACGTCCCCCGGCCCAGGTCGCCGATGCGATCGAGCACGCCATCGGCGGGACCGGCGAGGTGCTCGACCGCGCGAGTGCCGCGCTCGCGACGGCGCGCGCCGAGCTGCGGGCCGCCCAGGCCCGCCTCCAGCAGCGGCTCGACGGGTTGCTCCGCTCGGATCTCGCGCGCTATCTCCAGGACCCGATCGTGACCCAGCGCGGTGGGCGCTATGTCGTCCCGGTGAAGTCGGAGTACCGGGGCGCCGTGAAGGGGATCGTCCACGACTCGTCCGCGAGCGGCGCCACGGTGTTCATCGAGCCGCTCGCGGTGCTCGAGGCGAACAACCGCGTGCGCGAAGCCGAGCTCGCCGAGCAGCAGGAGGTCCAGCGGATCCTGGACGGCCTCTCGCGCGCGGTCGAGCGCGCGAGCGAAGACCTTCACGCGACGGTGGAGGCGCTCGCGGCGCTCGACGTGATCCTGGCCAAAGCCCAGCTGGCCGAGGCCCTCTCCAGCGAACGGCCGGCGCTCAACGACGAGGGCCGTCTGGACCTCATCGCCGCGCGCCATCCGCTCCTCATCGAGCGCGATACGCCGGTGGTGCCGATCGACGTGCGGCTCGGCACGGACTTCCGCGTGCTCGTCATCACCGGACCGAACACCGGTGGCAAGACCGTCACGCTCAAGACCATCGGCCTGCTCACGGTGATGGCTGCCGCGGGCCTGCAGCTACCGGCGGAGCGGGGGAGCGCGGTGCCCGTGGTGCGGCGGATCTTCGCGGACATCGGCGACGAGCAGTCGATCGCGCAGTCGCTCTCGACGTTCTCCTCGCACCTCCGGAATGTCGTCGCGACGCTCGCCGAGGCCGAGGCGGGCGATCTCGCGCTCCTGGACGAGGTCGGTGCGGGTACCGATCCGGACGAAGGCGCCGCGCTCGCGATGGCCGTCCTCGAGACCCTCCTTGCGCGCGGGGTGCTGGTCGCAGCGTCGACGCACTACCCGGAGCTCAAGGCGTTCGCCCTGAACACCCCGGGCGTGACGAACGCGAGCGTCGAGTTCGACGCCGAGACGCTGCGCCCGACGTACCGCGTGCACGTCGGCCTGCCGGGCGCGTCGAACGCGTTCGCCATCGCCGCGCGTCTCGGGCTCGCGCACGACGTCCTTGCGAAGGCCGAGACCCATCTCTCGGATCTGCACCGGTCGCTCGAGCGCACGCTGCGCGAAGCCGAGCGGCACCGCACCGAGCTCGCGGCATCCCTAGAGGAGGCGCGGGTCGCCGCCGTGGACGCGACGACTGTCATGTCGCAGGCCGAGCGCGAGGCAGAGAAGGTCCGCGAGCAGGCCCGTGAGGCGTTGAAGCGCGCGAAGACCGAGGCCGACGAGCTGATCCTGCAGGCCCGGCGGGCGTTGCGGCAGGCCGAGTCGGCGCGAGACGAGGCCGCGAAGCGCAACCTCGTGGACGATGCCCGCGCGGCGCTGCGCGAAGCCGAGGCGTCGCGCGACGCGGCAACCCCTGCGCCGCAGTCAGCGGTCCTTCGCGACATCGCGGTCGGATCGCCGGTCCGGGTCGAGGGCGTCACCGAGCCCGGGACGTTGCTCGGCGTGGACGACAAGGGGATCGCCGAGGTCGCCTCGGGCGCGCTGCGGCTCCGGGTGCCGCGCGAGTCGCTGCGGCCCGCGCCGCACGTTGACGCGCCGATCCGCTCCACCCGCACGGTCGTGCAGGGCGCGGCGCAGAACGTCCCGCTGCAGCTGGACCTTCGCGGCGCTCGCGCGGACGAGGCGCTCGCGGAGCTGGATCGCTACCTGAACAGCGCCGCGGTCGCCGGATACGACCGCGTCCGCGTCGTGCATGGGAAAGGGACCGGCGCGCTACGCAACGCGGTGCGTGAGGCGCTCAGCTCACATCCACTCGTCCGGGAACAGGTGCCCGCCGCCGCGAACGAAGGCGGTGACGGAGCGACCATCGTCCGGCTGTGACCTGCCTTGGACGCGAGTCGTAGGGTCAGGGGAGCGGCGCGTGTGGCCACAGAGAGCCGCGCTGAATGGAATGGCGATGGGTCTTCGCACTCGTCGCGATCATTCTCGGACCGATCATCTGGGTAGTCATCCGCGAGCGACGGAGCACCGGTGCTCCCACTCGCGAGGACCGGCCAACCAGACCGGCATCGCGGGCGAGCTCAGGAACAGCACTGGGCGCGGCTCCGGCGTCTATCTCCCACGGACGCCCGATCGGTGAAGTCGTCAGTCCAGACGCTCCATTCGGATCTCCGCGGCCGCAAGCGCCGCATCGATGGATCGTTCGTCATCCTGACCGATGCCGGCATCGGAGAGCTGCCGCCGGAGCGCCGGATGCGGATCCGGGATCGCGGCAGGATCGAACCATCTCACGTCGCTCGCGCGCTCGGCCACGAGCGTGCCCGACGCGGGACCGGCGTACATGAGCACCGTGAGGTCATAGCCGTCTCCGCTCGTCCGGTAGCCGGTCACGTACGTCGCGTCCCCCATCGTGAGGCCGGTCTCCTCGCGCACCTCGCGCACGAGCGCGTGCACCGCGCTCTCGTCCTCGCCAGCACGCCCACCCGGGAGGAGCCACGACCCGGCGAACGGTCCGCCGGTCTGCTTCACGAGCAGCACGCGACCTCGGTGGTCGCGGATGAGCGCGATCGCCGCGATGCCGGCCACTAGCGCGTCGGGGTCGGGCTCGGGGTCGGCGGGGGCGTGATGATCGGCGGGAGCGTGAACGTCGGCAGCGGCAGGCCGCTCCCGCTCGGACGCGGTGACGCTGTCCCGCCCGACGCGCTCGGGCTCGGACTCGGACTCGGGCTCGGGCACTGGCCGCTCGCCGGCAATAGATTCCAGGTGTAGCGGCCGTAGCCCCGCTGGCCCGCGATCGCTTCATTGATCCATTGGTCGGTGTACGGCTTCCACGATGCCGGGCCGACCTCCTTGATCTGCATCGCGACGCGTTGCGCATCGCCCGCGACGGCGCATCCGGCGGTGAACCAGTCGTCGACCTTCCGAGGCTCGGTGCCCTTGACGAAGATCTCCCTCGTCGAGAACGGGGTGAGGCCCGACGGCAGGAGACCCGAGCCGTAGCCGCCGAACGCGCCGGGCGCGGTCACCACGCTCACGTCGATGATGTTCGCGGGCCGCTTCCAGTCGCTCGCCGGGAAGTCGGCAAAGATCTCCTTCATGTAGTCGCGCCAGAGGAGGCCGGGACCGATGGCGGAGGAGATGCCCCGCATCACGTCGCCGTTGCTATTGCCCATCCACACGCCGGTCACGAGGGTCGGGGTGAAGCCCACGGCGTACACGTCCTTCAGGTTGTCGGTGGTGCCGGTCTTCAGGCCGGCGGGCCGGCCGATGTTCGTGAAGCCGCCGAAGATGAAGTCGCGGTCGGGCTGGGTCGTGTCCTTGAGGATGTCGACCAGCACGTACGCCGTGTTCTCGTCGACCACGCGCTTCTGCACGTAGTCCTTGTGCTCCCAGATGACCTTCCCGTGCGGATCCTCGACCCGGAGGATGAACGTCGGGTCGACGTGCACGCCGAGGTTCGCGACGGTGCCGAAGGAGTTCGCCATGTCAATGAGCTTGACCTCGGCCGCGCCGAGGGTGAGCGATAGCCCGACCTTGGAGGTATCGATCGAGGTCGTGAGCCCGAGGTCGTGGGCGGTCTGGATGGTGTCCTCGATGCCCGAGTACTGCTGCAGGAACTTGATCGCCGGGACGTTGCGGGACTCACGGATCGCCTGCCGCATGGTGACCGGCCCGTGGTACTGGAGGTCCGCGTTCTCCGGGCAGTAGCCGCACTGGGGGTGGAATCCGGGTGCGCTCGCGAGGCCAGGCGAGGCCTTGCCGTCGAAGTCGGTGCGCACGTCGACCACGACGGTTGCCGCGGTGGCGCCCTTCTTGAGCGCCGTGAGGTAGTTGAAGACCTTGAACGACGACCCCGGCTGCCGCATGCCGATCCCGGCGGCGTCGAACTGGCCCTGGACCCTCGGGTCGGTCCGGCTGTTGTAGTCGACCGACCCGACGTACGCGAGGACCTCACCGGACCGCGTGTCCAGCGACACGAGGGCCGCGTTGTTGACGTTGCTTCCGTCCTTCAGCCTCGAGACCTGATCCTTCACGTGGGCCTCGGCCGCCTGCTGGAGCCGCCAGTCGAGCGACGTGATGACCTTGAAACCGCCGCGCGTGACGGCGCCCTCGTCGCCACCGAGGATCGCCGTGAGCTGGTTGCGGACCTGGAAGACGAAATGCGGTGCCTTGATCGTCGCGACGGTGACGCCGATCGTCTTGATCGGCGTCGCATTCGCGGCGTCCTTTTCGGCCTGGGTGATCATGCCGAGGCTCTGCATCTGATCGAGCACGTAGGTTCGGCGCTCGGTGGCGCGCTGGGTGTTCTCCGCTTTCGACGGGTCGAGGATCGACGGGAGCTGGGGCAGGCCGGCCAGGAGCGCGGCCTCCGCCAGGGTCAGGGTCTTCAGATCGGACTTCCCGAAGTACGACTGCGCCGCGGCCTTCACCCCGTACGCCTGGTTCCCGTAGTAGATCTGGTTGAAGTAGAGCTCGAGGATCTGCTCTTTCGAATACGTGCGGGTCACCTCGACGGCGAGGATCGCCTCGCGGATCTTTCGGGTGATGGTGTTCTCGCTGCCGACCAGTCGAAGCTTCACGAGCTGCTGGGTGATCGTCGACGCGCCGCCCGCGCCCGCGTCGCGATTGGTGAGATCGGAGAACGCCGCGCGAACGATGCCCAGGACATCGACGCCGGGGTTGGTGAAGAAGGTGTGGTCCTCCGACGCGACGACCGCGTTGATCAGCACCTGCGGGATGTCCTTGTACTGGACGAGGTCGCGGCGCTCCTCCTCGAACTGGTAGAGGAGCTCCTTGCCGTCGCGGTCGTACACCTTCGTCGACTGAGCGAGCGGCGCCTTGCCGATGTCCTGGGCCGACGGCAGGTCGTGGGAGAAGAACGCGAACGCGATCAGGCCGCCCGCGACGGGCAGGCCGATGACGGTGATCAGGAGAGCGATCAGCACTGGCGAGAGGACCGTGACCCTCGGGCTCAAGCCGTTCGTCTTCGGCTTGCCTTCCCGATACGGTCCTCGTCGGAATGCGTGATCGCGCGTCGTCGAGCGCGGAATGCCTCGATTCTAGACTGAGTGGCATGCCCCTCCGACCGACCGAGCGCGAGCTCGACGAGTTCCTGACGCGCGGGATGTCCGAGGTGATCGTGCGCGAGGACCTCCGCAAGGCCCTCGCGTCCGGCGAG
>DASYVN010000077.1:0-7746 GCA_035937095.1 Candidatus Limnocylindria bacterium | reverse complement strand
CCTCGAGGTGCTCGTGCCCGAGGACCAGATGGGCGACGTGCTCTCCGACCTCAACTCACGCCGCGGGCGCGTGCTCGGGATGGAGGGCGCGGGCGCCGGGCACCAGCGCATCAAGGCGCATGTGCCGATGGCCGAGACGTTCCGCTACTCGACCGATCTCCGTTCGATGACCGGCGGACGCGGGACGTTCACCTCGAAGTTCCTGGCCTACGAGCAGTGCCCCTCGCACATCGCGGAGAAGGTCGTCGCGGCGCACGAGACCGCCGAGGAGCCCGCGGTGGCCCACTAGCGTGGCCGCTATCGACCCGGACCCGACCGACATCGTGGCGCTCGACGCCGCAGTGATCGCGGAGCGCGACCGGCTCGCCCAGGTCGTCGACGTGCTCCCGGTCGGCATCGTGCTCATGGACCCCGCCGGCCGCGTCACCTTGGAGAACAAGCTCACCCGCGAGCTCTTCCAGCGCGACGAGCGGCCCGCGCCCGGGCTCGGCGGCCGCCTCGCCGGAACGTTCTCGCGCGCCGACGGATCGCCGTACGACCTGCGCGACGTGCCGATCGCGCGCTCGTTGCGCGGCGAGGAGGTGCGGGGCGAACGCGTGCGCTACACGCGCGCGGACGGCCGGCAGTACGACCTGTTGACGAACAGCGCACCGCTCCGGGACTCGGACGGCGCGATCGCAGGCGCGATTTCAGCGTACGAAGACGTTACGGCGCTCTCGGATGCCGAACGCGAGCGCATCGCGTTCTTCGCGATGGCCAGCCACGAGCTGAAGAACCCGGTGACGGCCGTGCGCGGCCAGATCCAGCTCGCACTCCGGTTCCTGCAACGCGGGTCCGCGGAGATGGTGCGCGGGGCCCTCGAGCGCGCGGACGAGCAGACCACGCGGATGGCGGCGCTCATCGACGATCTGCTGGACGCGGCGCGGCTGGAGGTCGGGCGCTTCGATGTCATCTTCGCGCCCACGGACCTCGCGGATGTGGTCGCCGCGTCCGTCGCGCGCCTTCGGCCCATCGCCGGTGACCGCGTGATCCGCGTCGACCTGCCCGACCAGGCCGTGCTCGTGACCGCCGACGCGCGGCGGCTCAGTCAGGTCGTCGACAATCTTGTCGTGAACGGCCTCCGACACGGGGGCGCTGGCGACGTCGTGGTGTCGGTCAGCACCCAGGGCGGCCGCGCGCTCGTGCGGGTGCGCGATCACGGCGCCGGCATCGCGGCCGGGGACCGCCAGCGGATCTTCGAGCGTTTCTACCGCGCCGAGACGGCCCGTGCGACGCCCGGCACCGGGCTTGGCCTGTACGTGAGCCGCGAGATCGCCCGGCTCCACGGCGGCGATCTGGCGCTCGAATCGACCGGCCCAGCCGGGACGGTCTTCTGCGTTTCGTTGCCGCTCATCGCGACGCAATGACGGCGCCGGTCAACGTCCGCTACATGGTGGACGACGTCGCGGCGGCCGTCGCGTTCTACACGACCCACCTCGGCTTCACGCTGCTCTCCGATCAGGGCCCGGCGTTCGCGGACGTGGCGCTCGGCGAGCTCCGGCTGCTGCTCAGCGGCCCGCAGAGCTCGGCCGCGCGCCCGATGCCCGACGGTCGCACGCCCGGACCCGGCGGATGGAACCGGATCCACCTCATCGTCCACGACATCGAGGCCGAGGTCGCGCGACTGCGCGCGGCGGGCGTGCCGTTCCGCAATGACGTCATCCGGGGCCCTGGCGGCGCCCAGGTCCTCGTCGAGGATCCGGCAGGCAACCCGATCGAGCTGTTCCAGCCGCGTCGCGCGGGGGTCTAGGCCAGCGCGCGATCCAGCCAGTCGGCGATGAGGCGCATCCGCGCCGTCTTCGCCGCAATGTCGATGCTCCCGTGGCCCTGGTCGGTGTACTCGACGTAGTCCCAGTCCACACCCTCGCGCTTGCCAAGGGACACGAGCTTGTCGCGGAACATCCGCGACTGCGAGACCGGGCAGCGCGGGTCGTTCGTGCCGTGCGTCATGAGGAGCTTCGCGCGCAGCTGGTGGGCGAACTCGATCGCACTCCGATCCCGCCAGAGCGCGCGGTCCTGCTCCGGGTCGCCCATCTGCTCCCGGAGGAAGTAGCGGAAGTGCTCCTTGCTCTCGTCCCACATCGCGTGCAGGTCGCAGATCCCCACGGCAGCGACCGCGGCCTTCCAGAGGTCCGGCTTCTTCGTCGACGCGATGAACGTCATGAACCCGCCGTAGCTGCCGCCGTACACGCAGAGCCGGTCCGGGTCGACCTGCGGCAGCGACCGCACGTACCGCGCGGCGTACTCGACGTCCTCGAGGTCCTTGCCACCCCAATCGCGCAGCGCGGCGTCGCGGAACTCGACGCCGTAGCCCGTGCTCCCGCGCAGGTTCGGCTCGATGACGACGAACCCGCGGCTCGCCATGAACTGCGCGAAGATGTCGAAGCTCCGCGTCCACTGCCCGGTCGGGCCGCCGTGCACGTAGACCATCGCCGGCGTCGTCGTCCCTGTCGGGAGGTCGCGCGGCACATACAGCAGCGCCGGGATCCGCAGCCCGTCGAACGACTCGTACCAAATGTGCTTCGCGTCGACGAAGTCCTTCGGGTCGATCGAGCCGTACTCCGCCGGCACGAGCGTCTCGGTCGCGCCCGTCTCGAGGTCGTGGAGCGCGAGGGTCGGCCGCGCCGTCGGCGTGCTATACAGCGCGACGATCCGCCGGTCGTCATTCGCCCATTCGGCCTGCGCGACGATCCCTGCGGGCAACGGGACCGGCCGCGCGGCGCCGGTCTCGAGGTCGTACGCGATCAGCTGCACCTGCGAGTCGACGTTGCGACCGACGAGGAGCAGCTTCCCGGTCTTCGAGATCCGGACCGCATGCTCTTCGACGCCCTCGGCGCCGAACCAGCGGGCGACCCCCGACGCGATGTCGAGGATCCCAGCCCGGTGCGTACCGCTCGCGTCGCTCGTCACCGCGATGCGTTTCCCGTCGGGATGCCATCCGGCGACGGTGTCCTGCGAGCCGGCGCGGACCCGGAATACGCGGCGCAGTCCGCTCCCGTCGGCGTTCATGACGTAACCATCCTGGTTCCGTGTCGATGGCGGCTCCTCGCTCGAGCTGAAGGCGATGCGTGTGCCGTCCGCGCTGAAGCGGCCACCGAACGTCGGCGCCGCGAAGCTCGTGAGCGGGTGGAGCTGCGTCCCGTCCGGCCGCATGATCCACACGTTCATCTGGCCAGGCTTGTCCGGCGAGTCGGGCCGGGACTTGTTCGTGTTCACCGTGATCCACTGGCCGTCCGGCGAGAAGTCGACGGCGTGTTCCTCGGCCTTCGGATCCTGCGTCAGCCGGCTCACCGCACCGGTCTTCGCGTCGATGCGGAAGAGGTCGTGCTGCTCGTCCCCGTCGTTGTCCTTCGCGAAGACGAGGTAGCCGTCGGTCGGGTCCCAGATGAAGAAGGACCGCAGGGCGCGCGGGACCTCACCGTGGCTTAGCTGGGTGGTCGCGCGGGTCCGCAGGTCCTGGACGTAGAGCTCGATCCGACCGGAGGTGTCGGAGTAGAACGCGACCTTGTCGCCGCCGTGCGACACCTCGAAGTGGTACAGCGTGGGCAGCCGCGCGAGCTCCTCGAGCGGGATGCGCTCCTCGCGGACCATCGTGGCCACGGTGGGATGGTAGTACCGGGACGCTACGGCGTGTCGGCCACCATCCGCGTGAAGAAGTACGAGAGCAGCCACTCGAGCAGCAGCGTCGCGCGGTTCCGGACGCCGACCAGCTGCATGAGGTAGTTCGCGCGCCAGACGGTCCACGCCGGGAGGCCGCCGAGCACGATGTGGCCGTACTTCGCGAGCTCCGCGCCGGCGTGCGTGCGCCCGAGGGCAATGAGGTCGCCTTTGCGGTGGTACACGTAGGGCTCGAGCGCCTCTCCTCGCACGAGATGCGCGAGGTTGCGTGCCACCGCGGGTGCCTGGAGCACGGCGACCTGTGCGAGCTGCGGGAGCGGCCTGCCCTGATATTCGAAGTGCGCCGCATCGCCGAACGACAGGAGATCGTCGCGGCCGCCAGCACGGAACATCTGGTCCACCGCGACGCGTTTGTCCTTCCCGAGCGCCACGCCCGCGAGCCCGCTCACCAGCGGATGCGTCCGTACGCCGCCCGCCCACACGATCGTTCCGCCGCGGAACTGCTTGCCGTCCTTCGTCCGGACGATCCCCTCCCCGATATCCGACACCAGCGTCTTCAGTACGACGGTGATGCGCTGCTTCGCCAGCTGCGTCATCGCGATGCGAGCGAGCCGCTCGTCCATCGCGGTGAGCACGCGGTCGGCCGCGTCGATGAGCGTGATCCTCGCGTCGCGCGCGAGGTCGAGCTCCGGGTACATCTTGCGCAGCGAGTGGTCCATCAGATCGCGCATCGACGTTGCGAGCTCCACGCCCACCGGGCCGGCGCCGATGAGCACGAACGACAGCAGAGCCTTTCGGCGCTCCACATCCGGCTCGCGCGAGGCGTTTTCGACCGTCTCGAGGATCCGCTTGCGGACCGCGAGGCCGTCCTGAAGCGTCTTCACCGGCAGCGCGTGGCTGGCGACGCCGGCGATGCCGAAGTCGTTCGTCACGCTCCCCGGTACCAGGACCAGATGGTCGTAGGCGAAGTCGCCGTCGGCGGTGTGGACCGCCCGGCGTTCGACGTCCACGCCCTCGACCTCGGTCTGAACGAAGCGCTGGCGGGCGTGGGCGATCGGGAGCCGCAACGGGTACGCGACCGCGTGCGGAGGCAGCTCGCCGGTGGCGACCTGATACAGGAGCGGCGTGAAGAGGTGGTAGTTGTGCCGGTCGAGGAGCGTGAGCTCGACCTCGCCCGGCCGCAGGAGGCCCTCGAGGCGACGGATGAGATGCAGGCCGGCGAACCCTCCGCCGACCACGACGATCTTCTTCGCCATCAGTTCGGCCTCCCCGCGGTCTCGACGCGGGCGAGCTCCTGCAGGTACGCCTGGGTGATCGGGTCGTCGGCGTCAAGTTCGCTCGCGAGCGCGAGGCGCTCGCGCGCGGCGTGGAGATTGCCCGCCCGGAGCTGCGCGAACCCGGCATCCGCGAGGTAGCCCGCGTCGTCCGGCCGTAGGCGTGCGGCCGCGTCGAGCATCTTCAGCGCATCGCCCGTCCGCTCGGCCGCAAGGAGCGCGACGCCCAACTCGTGCAGGGCATCCGGTTGATCGGGCCAGAGCTCGAGCACGCGAGCAAAAGCGCGCTCGGCCGCTGTGGCATCGCCTTGCCGGCGGGCGATGAGGCCGACGGCGAAGTGCGCTTCCCACAGCTCGGGCTCCGCCGCGATGACCTGTTGGAGCTCCGCGTGCGCATCCGCGAGCCCGTCCTCCGGACCGGCGACCGCCGCATGACCGGCCCGCTCCAGGCGCTCCTCGAGATCGCGCCGCCGGAGGCCGAGACGCAGACGCCGCGCGTGCGCGGCCGTCTCGCCCGTCTGCTCGACGCGCAAGAGCGCGTCCAGTTCCGTGACGGCCGCGTCGTGCTCGCCGGACCCAACGAGGGCGCGCGCCAGCCCGAGCCGCGCGTCCGCCGAAGCGCCGAGCGGGATGGCGTCGCGGAAGCGCTCGATCGCGCGGGCCAGCTCGCCCTTCGCCGCGAGGACCTGCGCGAGCCGCGTGAGGATCGGGCCGTCGCGCGGTCCAGCTGTGGCGGCACGCTCCAGTGCCGCGCCAGCCTCGTCGAGATCGCCGCGCTGCACCGCGAGGACCCCGAGGACATCCTGCGCGTGCGCGTAGTCGGGGCTGTCCGCCTTGATCCGACGCAGCCGCGAACGGGCCGAGCCTTCGGCGCCCGCATCGATGTACAGCTCCGCGAGCCGGATGCTGTCCGCGTCGCGCAGCGGATGCAGCGCGTCGGCGTGCTCGAAAGCGACGACGGCGCCGCTCGGGTTCCCGGACAGACGGCGCAGCTCGCCGAGCAGGTAGTGCCCGCGCCACGAGCGCGGAGCCATCTCGGTGAGCGTCTCCAGTGGCTCGACGAACGTCGCCTCGTCGCCGCGCTCGAGCGACTCGGCCGCGAGCACGAGGAGCCGCTCCTCGGCCGCGGTCGCGGACGGATCGGTGCGCAGCGCATCGAGGTATCGCGTGGCGGCGCGGATGCGAGCGGCTCCGGCGCGGACGGCGTCGCTCGCCGCGAGCAGCGTCGCGGTCACTTCTTCGTCCATGCCCTCGAGCAGGGCGGCGTAGGCGGTCTCGTCCATGAGCGCTCCCGGCGGCGGCGGGTCCGCCGCGAGCGCTCTCGCGAGCCAGGCCGTCAGCGCCGGCTCGGCCTCCGCCAGCGCCCCAGCTTGGATCGGATGGGTGAGCGTCGCGATCGCCGCCGCCGTCGCGACCTCGACCAGGGTCGCCTCCAGCGCGCGATCGTCACCCGCGACCCGCAGGAGGCCAACGAGCGCGTGCGTCGAACCGAGCGACGCGCCGTACTGCGCCGCGAGCGACGGGTCAGGCGTCGAGCCGAACACGAGGTAGCCTGCATCCGACGCCGCCTCCGGCAGCGCGACGAGGAACACCGGCTTCAGCTCGAGGGAGGGGTGATCGGCGAACCGGTCGACGAGGCGTCGGGCGATCTGCCGTCCCCAGGCGCCGGCGCGCGGATCACCGGATCGCGCGCCGAAGGGCACCACCGCGACGGATCGTCGCGCTTCCACTAGGCCCAGGTGATGCGCGCGTACTTGCGCTTGCCGTACTGGATCACCGGTGTGCCGGTGGGCCCGACCGCCGTCGTCAGCTCCGCCACGACATCGTCCACCTTCACGCCCCGCTGCTGCACCAGCCGACGTGCCTCGCTCTTGCTCGTGACCAGGGACGCGCGAACGAGCAGATCCACGACGTTGACCGCCTTCGCTCCGTCCTTCGCGACGCGCACGTCCGGGATGTCCGCCGGGCGCTCGCCCTCGCGGAACTGCCGGCCGAACGCGGCCGCGGCCTCATCGGCGGCGGCCGCCGAGTGCATCTCGGTCACGATCTGCCGCGCGAGTCGCTCCTTCGCCTCCCGAGGGTGCACGTCGCCCTTCGCCAGGCCGTCCAGGATCGCGCGCACCTCGTCCATCGGCATCTCGGTCGCCCACTCGAAGTAGTGCGGCATGAGGTCGTCCTTCAGCGACATGACCTTCCCGAACATCTCGGTGGGCGGATCGGTGAGCCAGATCGCGGTCGCGGGCTTCGACTTGTGCATGAGATCGCCGTCGAGCCCTTCGAGCATGTGCGTCACGTAGATGTTCTGGGAGCGCTGCCCGACCACCTGCTGGAGCTCGCGGCCGGCGAGCAGGTTGAACAGCTGGTCCGTGCCGCCGGCCTCAACGTCCGCCTCGATCGCCACCGAGTCGTACGCCTGGAGCAGCGGGTAGAGGATGTCCTTGATCGGGATCGGAGTGCCAGCGGCCTGGCGCTTGCGGAACTCTTCGCGCGCGAGCATCTGCTGGACCGTGAAGCGCGAGGCGAGCTCGATGACGTCGCGCAGGCCGAACTTCCCGAACCACTCGCTCTGCAGCACGACGCGCGAGTGCTCCTTCGGGACGATGA
Organism: Candidatus Limnocylindria bacterium; assembly: GCA_035937095.1. GTDB lineage: Bacteria > Chloroflexota > Limnocylindria > P2-11E > P2-11E > UBA4735. The sequence continues at coordinate 211 of DASYVN010000077.1, read as the reverse complement.
GGTGGAACTGCTCGAGGTACGTGCGCGCGTTCGCCATGACCTCGTCGTGCGAGCGCATCGGCCGGCTCTCGTCCTTGTCGCTCGGGTCGCCGATCTGCGTCGTCCAATCGCCGACGATGAGCACGATCTCGTGGCCCCACTGCGCGAGCGTGCGGAGCTTCCGTAGTCCAACGGAGTGGCCGATGTGCAGGTTCGGGTGCGTCGGGTCGAA
>DASYVN010000076.1:0-32283 GCA_035937095.1 Candidatus Limnocylindria bacterium | reverse complement strand
CGGCACGACACGGAGCCAGTGACCGGGCCGGCCCCGCTCGAGCGCGGTGGGCGCGCGGCCGCCAGCGAGGATCTCGCCTGACGCGGCGTGCAGCGGCCGCGTAAGCGCACGGCCGTCCTCGTCGCCGACCGCGACGCTCCGTAGGCGCTCCTCGACCGTCAGCTGGATCCCGACCGCGGACAGTGCGAGCTCGGCACGAATGCGCTCGGCCGCGGCGGCGAGCGCGACATCGACGCCCGGCGCACCGAGGAGCCGGAGCACGTCGAACAACAGGATCGCCTCGTGCTCGCGTTGCTCGGCCTCGTGGGCACGGCGGCGCTGATCCGCCGCCAGCTCGCCGGTGATCGCGGCCGTGACGAGGAACAGCAGGAGCGAGACCCACTCCTCCGGGTCCGCGACCGTGAAGGCGTGCTCAGGCGGAACGAAGAACCAATCGAAGGTGAGGAAGGCGACGATCGAGGCGAAGATCGCCGGCCCGCTCCCAAAGCGGGTGGCGGCGAGCAGCACCACGATGAGGTAGAGCATGGAGATATTCGCGACGCGGAACGTTCCGGGGATGAGTCCGATGAGCGCGCTCATGAGGGCGACGCCGGCGAGCGCTCCTGCGTACCGCGGCACTGTCCCGGCCGCGCGCGCGATGAGCTCTCGCATCATCGGAGGGTCACGACGGGCTCGACCCGGTAATGGTCGCACAAGACACCTTCATCGCCGGCGCGAGGGACACGATCGACCCCATCCCGTTCGTGCTCCACCAATCACGCACGAGTCGCTGCGGTCCGAGGAGATCGATGCCGGCGAAGAGGTCGAGCGCGCTCATCGTGTAGCGGACGTTCGCGAGGGCGCGCGTGATCTTCCCGTTCTCGACGAGGAACGTGCCGTCACGGGTCGTGCCGGTCATCGTCGCGCGCTTCGGGTCGGGCGTGTTCGTGTAGTGGAAGCGCGTGATGAGGATCCCACGCGTGACCGCGGCGATGAGCTCGCTCCGTGTCGCCATCCCGCCGGCCATCACCAGATTGCCCGCATGGCCGCCGTGGCCGTATCGCCCCGGATCGGCCGCATGTCCGGTCGACACGGCGCCCGCCGCCTTGGCCGACCACCGATCGTACGCAGGGCCCTTCGCGACGCCCTGCTCGACGAGCGCCACCCGTTGCTTCGGCGTCCCTTCCGGGTCGAACGGGATGGCAAGCTGGCCCGGATGGAGTGCGTCGTCGTGCAGCGAGAACTTCGGCCCGGTCACCTGCTGACCGATCGCGCCGGCGAGGAACGAGCGGCCCTCGCGCACCGCCTGGCCGGACAGACCGGTGATCGACATGATGCGCAGGATCTCGGCGACGGCGTCCTCCTCGAAGACGGCCTCGTAATCACCGGGCGCCAGCTGAACGCGATCCCGGTCCAGCGCGCACTTCTCGATCGCGCGGCTCGCGATGCCGGCGGGGTCGAGCTCGGCCGCGCGATGCGACAGATCGTCCGCGTAGCCGCTGCCCCCGTGCTCGCCCAGCACGAGCGCGCGCAGGTACGCGACCGTACCGGGCGCATACGCCGCGACGCCGTTGGTATTCGCCACGGCGTCCTCGGTGACGTCGACACTGTGGGTGCCGGCGCCGCGGAATCCGGCTCTCTCGACGGCCTCGCAGATGCGCCCGATCGCGCTCGCCTGCTCCGCCGCGCTGAGGGCCGCGGTCACCGGGTCGAATGCGATCGGCCGGGCGTACGGCGCGGGCGACGCGAGACCCGGCCAATCCGCGTTCGGCGTCTGGAGCCGTGCAAGCTCCGCCGCACGGGTCAGCAGCTCACGCAGCGCCCCGGGCTCGAGCGAGTTCCCGGACGTGGTGCCGATAGCCGAGCCGACGATCGCTCGCGCGTGGACGTGGGTCTCGTCGGAGACGGCGTTCTGATGGATGGACGAGTGCGAGTACCGCGTGATCGCGGCGCGGCGGCGGTGGACCCAGAGGTCCGCCTCCTCCAGTCCGCTGGCCGCGAGCGCCGCGTGCAACGGTGCGAGCAGGACGTCGGGCCCCAGCACGGTCACGCCCGTACCTCAATGGGCCGGTCGCGGAATCTCGCGTGCGCCGCGCCGTGTCCGACCCGCATGAGCTGCAGTGGCTCGCCCTTCGCGCAGCTGAGGAAGCCGTGCAGCTCCCAGTCGTCGGCGACGCCGTCGCAGCTCCCCCAGAAGTCGGGCGTCAGCGACTGGAACGCCACGCCGCGGACGTACTCGCCCACCTCGCCGTGCCGGATGACGCGCGCCACCTGCGTCGAGAAGTGGAAGTTCTGACGTTTGTCGTCGAGCGAGTAGGACGCCGGCGATTCGAGCAGCAGACCGTCGTCGATGGCACGGAGCAGCTCGCCGTAGGTCGCCGTCCCCGGCTCGAGGCTGACGTTCACCATCCGCACGATCGGAACGTGCTGCCAGCCCTCGGCCCGCGCACACGCGCCGCTGCGCGCGATGCCCAGCGCGCCGGCCGTCTCGCGCGAGCTCAGGTAGCCGGTGAAGATGCCGCGCTCGATCAACGGCGTACGCGTGGCGGGGACACCGTCGTCGTCCCACCCGAACGTCCCCATGCCGCCGGGGACGGTCGCATCGGCGGTCATGCTGACGTGCTCGGACCCGTAGCGCAGGGTGCCGCGATCCTTCGGCCACATGAACGTCGTGCCGGCGAAGGCGACCTCGTGCTCCAGCACGCGATCCGACTCGGTGGGATGGCCGCACGACTCGTGCACGAGCAGCGCGAGGAACGGCTGATCGATGAGCAGCGTGGTCGGCTTCTCGACGGCCGGCTTCGCGGCAAGGACCGCCTCGACGTCCCGCGCGAACGTGCGCGCGTGGGCGAGCACGTCGAACTCCTCGACGTACTCCCAGCCGGCTTGTCGGACGTTGCGCATATCGTTGCGGGTCGCGGGCTTCGCACCGGCCGCGGCCGCGGTCACGTTCAAGCCGGCGCCGCACTCGACGATCTCCTGCCGCACGTCGGTGCCCTCACTCGTGGCAAGGCGCTTGCGGGTGCGATATGACGCGACCGAGACCCGGCGGACCTTGGCGTTCGGTGTCGCGAGTAGCGCGTCCGCCTCACGGAGGAGTGCCACGCGGTCGCGGATCGGCACCTCGAACGGATCGCGCGCGACGGCCGTTCGATATTCGCCACGCTGCGGCTCCTGCGGCGCGAGGACCACCCGCCGGCGCTGGACCGATGCAGCGGCCTCGGCCCGCAGGATCGCTTCTTCGAAGAGCTGCCGCATCGCGGTCGCATCCGCTGCGCGGTCCGAGGCGGCGAAGCCCCACGCGCCATGTGCGATGACGCGAACGCCGACGCCGCGGTCCGCGTCGCGGTCCACACCTTCGACCTGTCCGTCCTTCACCGAGACGGTCTCGCTCTCGCGCTCGACCCATCGCGCGTCGGCGTACGCCGCCCCGTGCCCTGCGGCCCATTCGACGGCCTGCGTGAGGCCGCTATCTTCGAGCACGCATTCAGGCTAGACTTCGACGAAACGGCGCGCGTTCCGGCTGAAGCGTCCGAGTCGAGCTGCTCGCGGACATCGTGTCCCACCTGATGGGATCCGGTGGTCGGGGAGAAAGATCGAGCGGATCATCGAACGAGTCGGGCGGAACGCGGGGCGCCTACATACGGAGAAAACCCATTGCCCGACGTCGCCCTCCTCATTGACTGGGAGAACGTCTACTACACGCTGCGGCAGCACACCGAAGGCCCGCTGCCATCCTCGCTTTCCATCCTCCAGGCCATCCTGCAGAAAGCGGCCGAGTTCGGTCCGGTCCGCGTAAAGCAGGCGATCTTCGGCTCAGAGGTGGTCTCGCAGGACGAGACCCTGCTCATGGCCCTCGAGTTCACCGGCATGGAGCCGGTTGCCGTGGCGCAACGCATGAGCGGCCGGCTGCTGAAGGGCCGGTCCGACGCGGTCCTCATCACCCGCACGATGAAGCTCCTGTACAAGGAGCGTCCGGACATCGACGTCTGGTTCATCGTCTCAGGTGACCGCGATCTGAACGCACTGTGCAAGGCGCTCAAGGACGAGGACAAGCAGGTCTACCTGATCGCCGGCGACAAGGCGCTCGCGAACGAGCTACGCGATTCGCCATACCTCCGCGACGGGGTCTTCCTCCTCGAGGACCTCATCCCCGAGGCGCGGTGGACCCGCACCGGCATACTGCGCACCGACGACACGCAGGCCGGCAAGGACGAAGCGCCGCGGCCACGCGCGCGCGGGATCCGCGGCGGCACTCGCAGCCGCGCCGGCCTGCCGGCCGTCCGCGTCGCGGCGCCGGCGAGCGTGCCGGCGGTCGTGCCGACCGGATCGCCCGAGTCCGAGAAGGAGCAGCGGCGCCTTGCGGTCCTGCTGCTCGATCAGCTGGTGGCGCTCCGCGCCGATCAGATGCCGCGCGGCGACTTCGTGCGAAGCGTCGTGCCGCTGTCCCACAAGGAAGCGTCGAGCGTTCTCGACCAACGCATCGACTTCGGCATCGCCCAGCACCACATCCACGCCGAGCAGCCCGCCCGCACCCGGCTCAAGGACAAGCAGCTCCTCTCGCTCGAGTTCGGTGACGCGCTCGCGGCTGAGACCCTGTTCCATCTGGTTCGCGTGCTGCGGCGCATCGACTCGGTGACCAGCAAAGACACGCGCCGCATCCCCGCGGTCGAGGCCGTCCTCGATCCGCTGTCGCGCGCCGATCAGCCCGGTGGGCTCGCGAAGGGACGTTCGCAGCGGCGCATCCTCTTGGAGACGCTCTTCAACATCGCCGAGGAGCGCGGCGCGATCGCCACGGAGCAGGTCTCACGCGATGGCCGCAACGTGACGATGTGCTGGCTGACGGAAGGCCATCCGCTCGTGCGCTACGCCCGCCAGCCGAGCGCCGCGATCGTCCACCTGTTCAACTTCGTGAGCAGCACGCGAGCCCGCGACGACAAGGCCGACTGGGTCAACACGGCGCTGTTCAGCGAGCTGCTCTCCCGGGTCGAGGGCGATGCCCTCGAGTCGAACATGCGTCGCGCGGTCGAGGTCGGGCTCATGAAGCCCGATGAGCATGGCCGGAAGGCCGGCTACGTGATCGATCGCACCCATCCGGACGCGCGCGTCACGCTCGGTGAATTCAGCCGGCTCAACGGCGAAGGACACGAGGACGACGAGCAACCCGCCACCCCGAACCGTGATCAGGGGGCGGGTGATCAAGGGACGAGTGACGTTCAGTCCTCGACGCACGGTGACGAAGACGTGTCCGAACCGTCTAAGGAGTCGGCCCCTAGCGACGTGGCGAAGCCACGTCGCCGTAGGGGACGACGGGGGGGCCGCGGCCGCCACAAACCGGCGGCACCGAGCGCCGCCGACTAGCCCTCCAGGTCCACCGCCAGCAGCTGGGACGCGGTCTCGCGCAGCCGGGCGACCACAAGGACGTGATCGGCGTGCGCCGCGTACGCCGCGAGGCCGATACGGTCATCGAAGGTCTCGAGAAGCACGTGGGTGTAGCCCTGAGCCCGCGCCGGACTGACGTTCTCACCCACCTCGAGCGAGCGGAGCGATGGGACCCGTACACGCAGGCCCCGGATCGCCTCGAGGATCGCCTCGCGCTCGATCTGCGGCACGCTCTCCTTGAAGGCCCAGAGCACCACGTGTTTCACCATCGCCGCGATGATTGCACGCCGTTGAGGTAACGGGAACGTCACGGCCCCTCCCGTGGCATTGTCGATGCGACAGTGGACAACGGTGAAGACACGATGAGCGGAGCACGGGCCAGGCTCGTACTGATCGTCGAAGATGACAAGCCGACCGGCGACCTGTTGGCCTCGGCCATCAACGACGAGCGCGGGTATCAGGCCGTCCGCGTGGGGAGCGCCAACGAGGCGCTCGACGCCATGACGAAGATCGATCCCGATCTCCTCCTGCTCGACATCCGGCTCCCGGGCATGTCGGGCCTCGAGTTGTACGACCGCGTCAAGGCCGACCCACGCTTCCGATCGCTCCCGGTCATCTTCGAGACCGCGGGTGGCCGCGAGCATGTCGCGGAGCTGCGCGAGCGCGGCGTGGCGACGTACATCAGGAAGCCATTCGACATCGAAGAGCTCGTGCGATTCGTGAAGCGCCTCGTTCCGCCGCAGAGCGGGCGCGCGCGGGAGGTACCCGGCTAGGTCTTCGGCCCGGCCTTCGCGAGGCGCTGCTCCATGCTCGTCTGGACGCGCTCTTTCGTCGCTTGTGAGCTCTCCACGAGATCGCGGAATCCTTCGGCGTCGAGCTCGAGGACCTCGCTGGGCGCGGTCGCGCGGACGGTCGCGTTGCGGACCGTGCCGCTGAGCAGGCCGATCTCGCCGAAGAAGTCCCCGGGCTTGAGCGTCGAGATCTCGCGCTCGCCGTTGGGTCCATTCTGGCGAACGCTCGCGGCGCCACGCGTAAGGATGAAGAACGAGTCCGCCGGATCGCCCTCGCGGATGATCGTCTGGCCCGCGAGGAAGCGCCGCAGCTTCATGCGCTCGACCTCGCGCTCGAGGGTCTCGCTCGGCACCTCCGGGAAGCTCCGGCGCAAGTGCTTCAGCTCCTCGATATACCGCTCGGCGTGGAGCACGGCGGTCGTCGCGTCGCCCACCGCCGTCGTGATCTGCTTCGCAAGCTGCGAACGCGTATCGCCGCACGCGTACACGCCTGGGATGTTCGTTCGCATGTACTGGTCCGTGAGGAGATAGCCGTTCTCGTCGTGGTCGATGTGCTCGTCGAAGAGGTGCCTGCCGACGGGCTTGAAGCCCACAAACACGAACACGCCGCCGACGGCGATGCGCTCGACCGCGCCGTCGCGATCCACGTCGATCCAGCGGACCTGCGTGTCGCCACCGATCTCCTTCACCGTGGCTGGGGTCACCGCCGTCACCTTGTCCATGCCGAGCAGGCGGTCCTGCAAGATCTGCTGCGCGCGGAAGTCGTTGCGCCGGTGGATCAGGCTGAGCTTCTTCGCGAACCGCGTGAGGAAGAGGCCCTCCTGGAACGCCGAGTCGCCGCCCCCGACGACCGCGAGGTCCTCACCCTTGAAGAACGCGCCGTCGCAGACCGCGCAGTACGAGACGCCGCGGCCGTGGAATTCGGCCTCGCCCGGGACCTCGAGCTTTGTCGGCTCACCGCCGACGGTGACAATCACCGCGTGCGCGCGGTGGCTCGTGCCGTCATCCATCTCTACGACCTTCCAGTCCCCCTCGCTGCGGATCTTCTTCGCAGGCGAGTACGGCTGGATCGTGAGACCGAACTTGGTGGCATGCGCGGCCATCTTCTCCGCGAGCTCGCGCCCGGTGATCGATTCCTCGCCCGGCCAATCCTCGATAAGGTCCGTATTCAGGAGCTCTCCCCCGATATCCTTCGCTTCGAAGAGGACCGTCCGCATGTTGGCCCGGGCGGCGTAGAGGCCGGCGGTGAGGCCCGCCGGGCCCCCGCCGATGATGACGAGATCGTAATCAGCCATAGTGTTCGACACTAGAACAGGTATGGATCCCTCTTCTATTCGATACCTCGCCCTGGGCGACTCCTTCACCATCGGAACAGGCACGACCCCGGACAAGGCGTTCCCCGCGCTGCTCGCCGGAAAGTGGCGCGCGGCCGGGCGCGCGGTCGAGCTGCTCAACCCCGCGGTGAACGGCTACACGACCGACGACCTCATCGCGAGGGAGTTGCCGCACGTGCCGGTCTTCAAACCGACGTTCGTCACGCTGCTCATCGGCGCGAACGACATCGTGCGGGGCGGCAGCGATGACAAGCGCTACCGCGGTCAGCTACGGCGCATCTACGCGCAGCTCCGCGAGGACGGCATTCCCGGCAACGCGATCGTCGGGCTGCCGCAACCGGAGTGGTCACGCTCGCCCGCGGCATCGCCGTACGGCACGACCGAAGCGCTCCTGACACGCATCGCGCACTTCAACGCGATCGCGATGGAGGAAGCGGAGAACGCCGGCGCGCGCTACGTGGACCTTTACCCACTGATGCATCGGCAGGCGGCGGCAGAGATGCTCGCACCGGACGGTCTGCACCCTAACCCGGAAGCCCATGAGGAGTGGGCGAAGGCGCTCGCCGAGGCGATCTAGCTACGTCCGCCCGGTGATCGGGATGGCGGCGCCGGTGATGCCCGAGGCCGCAGCGCTGGTGAGGAACAGGATGAGCGCGGCAGCCTCTTCCGGCTGGACCCACGCCTTCGGATCGGCCTTCGGCATGTTCGCGCGGTTCACCGGATGGTCGATCGAGCTGGGCAGGATCGCGTTCGCGGTGATGCCCTGCTCCTTCGTCTCGGCCGCCAGCGACTCGGTCCACCGCACGACGGCGCTCTTCGCCATCGCGTAGCCCGCGGTATTACGGCCGCCCTTCAACGCCGCGGCAGCGGAGACCGAGACGATGCGTCCGTACGCACGGGCGCGCATCGGCACGAGGCACGCCGCCGCGGACACGACCACCGTGGCCACGTTCTGCTCCCAGAGCGCGCGGATGCGCCCGATGTCGTCGGCCGGTCCGGTGCCGAAGCCGCCGGCGAGGTTCGCGAGCGCGTCGAGCCGCCCCCAGGTCCGCAGCACGCGCTCCACGAAGACGTCCATGGACCCGCGGTCCGCGGGATCGGCGTCGCCGATCAGGAGGCGCGAGGCTCCGGAATCGTCCGCGAGCGCGCCGACCGCCTCACGGAGCGCGCGGCCCTTCTCGGCATCGCGCACCGGCGCGGCGACGTGCGCGCCGGCCTCGAGGTACGCGCGCACGACCGCGTGACCGAGGTTGCCCGTCGCGCCCGTCACGACCACGCTGCGGCGCTCGAAATCGAGCATCGCCGCTTAGACTACGCATGGATGAGCCTCCTCGAACGGATCCAGGGGCCGGCCGATCTCCGCGCACTCGACCGGGATGAGCTCGCGCAGCTGTGCCGCGAGATCCGCAACTACACGGTGGACGCGGTGCAGAAGACCGGGGGCCACATCAGCTCGAGCTTGGGCGCGACGGAGCTCACAGTGGCCCTCCACCGGGTCTTCGATTCACCCCGCGACAAGCTCGTCTGGGACACCGGGCATCAGGGATACGTCCATAAGCTCCTCACCGGCCGCCGCGACCGGTTCGGCACGCTCCGTCAGTTCGGCGGCATGTCCGGCTTCCTCGTCCGAACGGAGTCGGAGCACGACCAGTTCGGCGCCGGGCACGCGGGCACATCGATCTCCGCCGCGCAAGGGATGGCCGTCGCACGCGACCTCAAGGGCGGTGACGAGCACGTCGTCGCGATCATCGGCGACGGCGCGCTCACCGCGGGGATGGCCTGGGAAGCGATGAACGACATCGGCGCTCGGCGCACCCGCATGATCGTCGTCCTCAACGACAACGGCATGAGCATCGCGCCGAACGTAGGCGCGGTCTCCCGGATGCTCGAGACGGTGCGGACCGCGGCGCCCTATCGCGAGCTCAAGCACGTCGCCCGCTCGGTGCTCGACCACATGCCCGCCGGCGATCTCGCCGAGGAAGCCCGGCGCCGGCTGTTCAACTCGCTGAAGGCGATCTTCATGCCGAACATCTTGTTCGAGCAGTTCGGGTTCACCTACTTCGGTCCGGTCAACGGGCACGACATTGACGCCGTCGAGGGCGTGCTGAAGAAGGCCCGCGACTACCGCGATGGCCCGGTATTCGTCCACGTGCACACGCAGAAGGGCCATGGGTACGGACCCGCGGAAGACGACAACCAGAAATGGCACGGCGTCTCTCCGACAGGCGCAGCCGCTCCAGCAGGCGCAGCCGCCCCAACAGGCGCAGCCGCGGCGAGCGCGCCGCAGTACACGAAGGTCTTCGCCGACGCCGTCGCGGAGACGATGCGCCGCGAAGCGAACACCGTCGCGATCACCGCCGCGATGCCTGCCGGCACGGGCCTGGCGCCGCTGTTCCGGGAGTTCCCGACCCGCCTGTTCGACGTCGGCATCTGCGAGCAGCACGCGGTGACCTTCGCCGCGGGCCTCGCGACCCAGGGGATCGTCCCGATCGTCGCGATCTATTCGACGTTCCTGCAGCGCGGCTTCGATCAGGTGGTGCACGACGTGGCGATCCAAGACCTCCCGGTCGTGTTCGCGATGGATCGCGGCGGCATCGTCGGTGACGACGGCCGCACCCACCAGGGACTCTTTGACATCGCGTACCTCAGGCCGCTCCCGGGCATCGTGCTCATGGCGCCGAAGGACGAAGCCGAACTCCGTCAGATGGTGTGGACTGCGGTCCGTTACGCCGAGACCGGCGGCGGCCCGATCGCGTTCCGCTACCCGCGCGGCACCGGTACCGGCGCGGCCCTCGACGCACCGCTTGTCGAGCTGCCGATCGGGATCTCCGAAACGCTCCGCGAAGGCGCGGACGTCGCGATCCTCGCGTACGGGACCAGCGCCGGCCCGGCGCTCGCCGCCGCGGAAGCCCTCGCCGCGGACGGGATCGACGCCACCGTGGTGAACGCGCGGTTCGCGAAGCCGCTCGACGCCGAGCGCTACCTGGCGCTCGCCGCGCGCGTGGGCCGCGTCCTCACGGTCGAGGAGCACGTCATGGCCGGCGGCTTCGGCTCCGCGGTGAGCGAGCTCTTCGCCGAGCGTGGCGCGAAGGTGGAGCTCGAGATCCTCGGCGTCCCTGATGAATGGGTCGACCACGGCGCGCAGAAGATCTGGCGCACGCACTTCGGTCTCGATGCCGAAGGCATCGCCATGGCCGTGCGGCGCCGCTGGCCGCAGCTCGCGCGCAACGTCGCGGAGCGCGAGAGCGCCGGCTAGAGGGGTCCGCGCCGTCTTCCTCGACGACGGCGGGGTGATGAACGACAACGACCAGCGCGGCCCGCAGTGGCGCCGGCTGCTCGCCGAGTTCTTCGTTCCCCGGCTCGGCGGCACGCCCGAGGCGTGGTCAGACGCGAACCGCGCGGTCATCGACGCGTGGTGGCCGCGGTTCGTCGCGCACCTCCAGACCGCGACCGATGGGGTGGTGCCGTGGCTGCGGGCCGAGGACCGCGGCTGGCTGCTCGACATGTGCGCACGTGTCGGTGTGGCCCCACCGGCCGAATCCGACGTGGATGACCTGGTCCAGGCGTCGCACCGCTACGTCGGCGAGCGCTGCCGGAGCGCGTATCCGGATGCGGCGCCGGCGGTCCGGTCGCTCGCGCGCGAGGGCCTCGCGCTCCATACCGCGTCCGGCGAGGACGCCGCGCAGCTGCACAGCTACCTGCGCGGGATGGGCCTGCGCGACCTCTTCAGCCGGTTGTACGGCCCCGACCTCATCGACCGGTGGAAGAACGGTCCCGGGTACTACGCCGCGATCATCGCCGACTGCGGCATCGATCCAGCCGATGCGGTGGTCGTGGACGACTCGCCCGACGCGCTCGGGTGGGCGACGGCCTGCGGATTCCGGGCGATCCACGTGGACCGCGTCGGCCGCGAGTCCTCGTTCGAGCGGATCTCGTCGCTCGCTGAGCTGCCGATGCTGCTCGTGCGGGACCGCTAGCCGAGCCCGATCTCCGGGCGGCGCGGCGCGGAGCCGAGCGCCGCACTCACGGCGGCCTCGAGCTGCTCGAGATCGAATGGCTTCTCGAGCACCCCGACGTCGAAGGCCGCGAGTTTCGCGCGCGCGGAGCCGAGCGAGGCGATCGCGGCGGAGCAGATGATCACGGGGATCTTCCGAGTCGCGGGATCGAGGGTCAGGACGTCGAGCTGCTCCCAGCCGGTAGATTCCCCGTGCAGGAAGAGGTCGAGGATCACGAGGTCGGCCTTCGCGTGCTTGATGTCAGCGAACGCATCCGTCGACGCCTTCACGTCGTAGCCGGATGCCTCGAGCGCCGCGGTCATGGTCGTGCGGGTCTCGGCGTCGTCCTCGATGAGGACGATGCGCTTCTTGGTCACCGCCGAACGGGAGGCGTGGGCGTCGGCGTGCGGGGCTGATCCCCGGACCGCGTCGACTCGGGGGACCGCGTCGGCTCGGCTTCCCGCGTCGGTGTCGCCGTGCGGACCGGCTGTGGCGAGCGCGTGCCGTCGGACCGGTCGGTCGGCTCGGCCGTGCGAGCGGGCCGGTCCGAAGGGTGGAGGTTGTCCAACTGATCCTTCGCGCGCTGGACGTCCCCGCGCTCCGACGGCGAGACCTTCCCGGCGAGGTCGTCGAGCACGGCTTGGTGCTTCGCGTGGGCCGCGTCGACGACGTCCTCAGCGAGGGTCCGCTTGTCTTCGCTGGCGCCCGGCTGGCCCCGCATGGCGTCGACCGCGCCGGTCAGCGTCCGCACTGCGGCGGCGTACTCGACTTCGGCGACCGGTGCGTTGTCCGGACGCGCGGACACCGCCTCGGCCAGCTCCGCGAGCCGGTGATCAGCCTGTTCCGCGAGGAGCTGGAGCCGCGTCGTGTCGTCGAGGGCGAACGCGAGCTGCACCTGCTCGGCCGCGCGCTTCAGCAAGAACGCCGCGTCGCCCGGCAGGCTGTCGGCGGCGGCCCTGCTGGTCCCGCTCGCGAGGAGCAGGACGATCGCCGCCGCGACGAGCGCCGGGCGCAGCCAGCCGCGCTGCACGAGCGACCACACCGTCTCGCGCGGCCCGAGCACACCGGGCGCCTGGGCCATCAGCTGCGCGCGCAGCGCGCGCTTGAACGCGGCGCGCGGCTGGGGGCGCGGAAGGTTGTCGCTCATCCGAGCTGCTCCCGCGATGGGATCAGCGCGCGGAGGGCGCTCAACGCGCGGAACTCGATGCCGCGGATCGTGCCATCGCGCTTGCCGACAAGCTTCGAGATGGTCTTCGTGTCGTGGCCCTCGACGTAGCGCAGCACGAGGATCTCCTGCTGGAGCGGCGTGAGCTGCTGCATCGCCGTGCGGACGACGGAGGCGTCCGATCCGGCAAGGAGACCGGCGTCCGGGTGCACGACCTGGTCGGCGTTGGGGTGCGCGAGCGCGTCCTCGAAGCTCACCTGCTGGCGAGCGGCGCGCCTGCGGCTGCGGTCGATGACGGCGTTGCGCGCGATGCGGTAGAGCCAGGCCAGGAACGCCTGGCGCGGCTCGTACTTCGGGATCGCCCGAAGGGCCCGCATGAACACATCGCTCGTCACGTCTTCCGCCTCTGCCTCGTTCCGTACCCGGTAGAACACGTACCGGTACACCGCATCCACGTAGCGGTCGTAGAGGACCCCAAAGGCCTCGGCCTCGCCGGAGGCGGCGCGCCGGGCGAGATCAGCGTCCTCTTCCCGCTCAACGGAAATAACGGCGCCGGCTACGAGGCTGTTAGGAAGCTGCCCCACGCAAGGAGAAACGGTATCCGGGCCGGTTCAGCGCGGCTTGCCCCGGCTGGGGGAGCGGGGGGGCCCCGGCGGGGCCTAAGATGACGCCAGATTCATACGACAGGGGAGCGGCGAAAGCCGCTGAGAGTGCGCGGAAGCGCAGACCCTCGAACCTGACCTGAGTCATATCAGCGTAGGGAGTCGAAACCGTGGCAGATCCTCGCGCGTCCACCCCCGCCTGGCGCACCGTCGACGTCGTCGTGGCCGCCGTCATCGCGGTCGCGTTCGGGGTCGTCTTTTGGGCCTGGAACGCCCTCTGGGCCACCACGTTACCGGCATTTACGGCCGTGCCCGCGTCGCAGGGCGTCCTCTATGGCGTGTGGCTGATCCCTGCGGTGCTCGGCGGGCTGATCATCCGGAAGCCCGGCGCGGCCCTGTTCTGCGAGTCGCTCGCCGCGATCGTCTCGGCGCTCATTGGCTCGCAATGGGGCTTGGACACGCTCGTGTCCGGCGTCATGCAGGGCGGCGCGGCCGAGCTCGTGTTCGCGGCCGGCCGCTATCGCAGCTGGAGCCTCGGGATCGCCATCGTCGCCGGCCTCGCGAGCGCGCTCGCCGCGTGGCTGCACGACATGGTCGTGTACTACCCGGACTTGGGCCTGCGCGGCTGGCTCATCTTCGTCCCCTTCATGCTGATCTCGGCGGCGGTCATCGCCGGCGTCGGCTCGTACTACCTGACCCGGTCCCTGGCGCAGACCGGCGTCCTCGCGCCGTTCCCATCGGGACGAACGCAGAGCCGCGTCTGAGCCGGCCGCGCTTGGCTGACGCCATCGGGTTCCGCGGCTGGGGATGGCGACACCCGGGCCGCGAGGCGTGGGCCGTGCGCGGGCTCGACCTCGAGATCAGGCGAGGCGAGTCCGTGCTGCTCGCCGGCCCATCGGGTTCGGGCAAGAGCACGGTCCTCCTCGGCATCGCGGGCCTGCTCGATCGGAGCGGCGGCGGCGAGTCCGAGGGCGTGCTGCGCGTCGATGGCCGGACCGGCGTCGTCTTCCAGGATCCGGAGACGCAGCTCGTCATGGCGCGCGCCGGCGACGACGTTGCGTTCGGGCTCGAGAACCACTGCGTGCCGACCGCCGAGATCTGGCCAGGTGTGCACGCCGCGCTCGCGAGCGTCGGGTTTCCCTACCCGGACGATCACCCGACGAGCGCGCTCTCGGGAGGCGAGAAGCAGCGCCTCGCCTTTGCGGGCATCTTCGCCCTCGGTCCGGACATCCTCCTGCTCGACGAGCCGACCGCGAATCTGGACGACGACGGCGCGCGGCTGGTCCGCGGGCTCATCGCGCAGGCCCGTCAGCGCGGACACGCGATCGTGCTCGTCGATCACGACAGCGAGGCGGCGCGCCCGCTCGTCGACCGCGTCGTGGAGCTGGCGCCCCTTGATCACACGTTCGCGACGCCACGCCCTTCCGGACCCGGCGCATTGGGTGTGACGCTCATGAAGGCGGTGAATGTGACGTTCCTGTACCCGGGTGCCGATGCCCCGGCCGTCGAGGGCGTCGATCTCGAGGTACGCGCCGGCGAAGCGGTCGCACTCACCGGAGCGAACGGCTCGGGGAAGTCGACCCTCGCGCTGCTGCTCGCCGGACTCCTGCGCCCGGCGCGCGGCACCGTGACCGACGCCGACGGATCGGCGCTTGCGCGACTCCGCGCGGCGGCGCTCGTCCGGCGCGTGGGCACGGTGTTCCAGGATCCCGAGCACCAGTTCGTACGCGCTCGCGCGGACGACGAGCTGATGGTCGGACCGCTGCGCACGGGGGCGACGCGCGACGAGGCGCGCGCGCGCGCGGCCGAGCTGCTCGAGCGGCTCCGCCTGGCGCCGCTGGCCGCGGCGAATCCGTTCACCCTCTCGGGCGGCGAGCAACGGCGGCTGTCGCTCGCGACCGCGCTCGCGACCGATCCGCCCCTGCTCGTGCTCGACGAGCCCACGTTCGGTCAGGATCGCGTCACCTACGCCGAGCTCGTGTCGCTCCTCCGGAGCGCGCGTGATGCGGGTCGCGGCGTCGTCTTCGCGACGCATGACCGCGCGCTCGTCCGCGCGCTTGCGGATCGCGAGCTGCGCCTCGAGGCGGGACGCGCGGCATGAAGCTCCTGACGCCGCTGCGAGCTGACCCGCGCGCGCCGCTCGCGACCGCGAATCCACTCGCGAAGCTCGGGGCCGCCGCGATCGTGATGCTCGTCCTGTTCCTCTCCGTCGATCCGGTCACACCGGCGGTCCTGCTCGGCGGGATCGCGGTGGCGGTGCGTCTGTCAGGCGTCCCCGGGCGCACGCTCGCGGTCCGCAGCGCCCCGTTGCTCGTCGCGGCGGTCGGCGCCGCTGTCGTGAACGGCGTCTTCGGCATCAGCGGACCATCATTCGCCGCGGCCATCGCGACGGGACTGCGCCTCGTCGCGATCGCGCTCGCCGGCGTCGTCGCGTTCGTGACCATCGATCCCACGGATCTCGCGGACGCGCTCATGCAGCACTTCCGGGCCCCACCCCGCTTCGCCGTCGGTGCGCTCGCCGCCTTCCGGCTCCTGCCGATCTTCGCGACCGAATGGGAGACCATCGGTCTCGCGCGAAGGGCGCGTGGCATCGACGACGGTGGGATCTGGCTCGCGCGCATCGCGTCGTTCCGCGAACGGTCGTTCACCCTGCTCGTCGCGGCCATCCGTCGGGGCGTACGCCTCGCGCTCGCGATGGACGCCCGCGGATTCGCGGCCATGCCATGCCGGACGATCGCGCGTTCGCAGCCGTTCACCGATCGCGATCGGCTGCTGCTCCTCGGCGCGGCGGCCGTCTCGGTCGCGACGGTGGTCCTCGGCGCGGTACTCGGGACCTGGCACGGCCTCCTGCGCTAACGGCTATTTGAGGGTGAGCAGATACCGCACAAGGTCGTCGAAGTCCTCCTGGCTCAGCCCGCGGGCGAGCCCCCGCGGCATCGTGTCGGGATAGCCGGGATCGATGTACGCGCCGGGATCGAGGATCGCCTCGCGGATGTAGTCCTCTGCGCTCATCCCGGGCTTGCGCGTCGCGGCGACCGTTCCGACGTGCGTGAGCGGCGGCCCCGCAGTGCCGCCGTCGCTTCCGATCTGATGGCAGCTGGCGCAGTTCTTCTCGCGGTACACCTGCGTGCCGCGCTGGATCGGATCGGTCGCCTTCGGCTCGCCGCATGCGAGCGCGAGCACGCACGCCGCGAGCGCGAGCCCGAAAAGCCGCATCATCCGCGGGTGAACAGTACGGCGAGCCTGCGCGGCGCGACGGTCGTGCTCGGCGATCGCGCGATCATCCGCGACCTCGACCTCGACCTGGGACCCGGGGTGACCGTGATCCGTGGTCCGAACGCCTCTGGCAAGACGACGCTGCTGCGCGCGATCGCGGGTCTCGTGCCGGTCACGCGCGGCGAACGTACCGTCACCGTACCGACGCTCTACCTCGGGCAGCGGGCGCAGCTGCTGCGCGGTCTCTCGGCGCGCGACAATCTGCGGTTCCTCGCCGCGTTCCGCGGCACGTCTCCCGATCGAGTCGGCCCAGCGCTGGCTGCCTGGGGCATCAACGCGCGCGACGCCTCGCGGCCGATCGAGACGCTCTCTGCCGGTCAGCGGCGGCGCGCCGCCCTCGCGCGGCTGGACATCGAGCGGTGCGAGCTCGTGCTCCTGGATGAACCGTTCGGCGAGCTCGATGACCAGGCAGCTGCGGCGCTCGCACAGAAGATCCGGATCCTCGCCGGCGAGCGGCGGACGATCGTCATCGCCACACACGCACATCCGGAGCTCGACCCGAGCGCGAACCGGGTGGTGCGGCTCGGATGAGCCTGCAGCGCATCGGCCTCGTCGCTCGCCGCGAGGTGCTCGCCGAGCGCGGGCAGCCGGACGGGCTCGTGAGCGCCGTCACCTTCGTCGCGGTCCTGATCCTGGTCGAGAGCCTCGTCGTGGGTCCGCTCGCAGCGAGCCAGCCCGCGGTCGCCGGCGCGCTCTATTGGATCGCGATGGCCTTCGCCGCGATCCTCGCGACCAGCCGCTCGTTCGAGCGCGAGCTCGAGGATGACGCCCTCGACGCGGTGCTCGCGCTCCCCGGAGGGCGTGACGCCGTCTACGCGGGCAAGGCCCTCGCCCTCGGCGCCCTCATCGGGCTCGTGGCGATCGTCGGCGGCGCTCTCTCGCTGCTGCTCCTATCGCTCGACGTCACGCTCCCTGGTCATCTCGTGGTCGTCACGATCGCCGGCGTCCTCGCGCTGCCGCCGGTGATCGTGCTCTTCGTCGTGCTCGCGTTGCGCCTGCGCTCGCGCGGTGCGCTCGTCCCGATCCTGGCGCTTCCGGTGCTGGTGCCACAGCTCGTGGCCGCGACGAATGGCACCGCCGCGGCGGCGTCCGGAGACGCGGCTGGAGCGATCGCCTGGGCCGGATTGCTGGTCGCCTTCGCGTTGGTGTATTCAGTTCTCGGCCTTACCATCGTTCCTGCAGCACTCGAGTGATCAGCACGACCGCAAAGACCACTTCGGCCCTGCGCGCGCGTCCCTTCCTGGGCGCGGCGAGCGTCGTCGCGCTGTTCGTGGCCCTCTGGATGGCCCTCGTTTGGTCGCCGCCGGACGCCGCGATGGGCAACGTCGTGCGGATCCTCTACGTGCACGTGGCGAACGCGTGGCTCGCGTATCTCGCGTTCGTCGTCGTCTTCCTCGCGAGCGTGGCCTACCTCTGGACGAAGCGGCCGGTGTTCGACGCGGTGGCCGTCGCGTCCGCGGAGATCGGCGTCCTCTTCACCGGCCTGACCCTCGTCCTGGGCTCGATCTGGGCCCGGCCGACCTGGGGCGTGTGGTGGAGCTGGGAGCCGCGGGTCGTCACGACCGCCGTGATGTTCGCGATGTACGTCGGGTACCTGCTCCTCCGCAACCTCTCCGACGATCTGGAGCGCCGCGCGACGCGCGCCGCGATCCTCGGGATCGTGCTCGTCGTCGACGTGCCCATCGTGCATCTGTCGGTGACCTGGATGAACGCGCTGCACCAGCTGCCGAGCGTGCTGCGTCCGGACCTCCAGCCGACGCTTGATCCCTCGATGCTCGCGTCGCTCATCGCGATGACGATCGCGTTCACGTTCCTCTACGCGTACCTCATGACCGCACGGGTGGACATCGAGCGGCGCCGTCAGGCGCGCGTCCTCGGGGCCCGCGCATGAACATCGACAACGTCTCGTTCATCGCGTCCGGGTACGTCATCTGCTTCGGCGCGCTCGGGCTGTACATCGCGTCGCTCAGGTACCGCCGGCGTGACGGTGAGTGAGCGCGGGTAGCCGGATCGGCGGGCGTCGCGTGCTGATCATCGCCGCCCTCGCGACCGCGGTCGTCATCGGATACGTCGCGACGCAGACCCTGCAGAGCGCGGCCGTGTACTACCTCACCCCGAC
Source organism: Candidatus Limnocylindria bacterium (assembly GCA_035937095.1). Taxonomy (GTDB): domain Bacteria; phylum Chloroflexota; class Limnocylindria; order P2-11E; family P2-11E; genus UBA4735. The sequence continues at coordinate 13,640 of DASYVN010000076.1, read as the reverse complement.
CGAGGCGACGACGCGCGGGATCGCGCCGGGACAGGCCGCGCGCCTCGGTGGGCAGATCCTTCCCGGAACGCTGCGCTACGACCCGGCGACGCGCGACCTGCGCTTCACGATCGGCGACGGCCTCTCGACGGTGAAGGTCATCGGGAGCGGTGCGCCGCCCGGCCTCCTGCGTGAGGGCGCGGGCGCCGTGGTCGAGGGCAGCTTCGCGGCGGACGGGACGTTCCGCGCGACGCAGGTGATCGCGAAGCACGACGAGGTCTACACCGCGCCCACGGGGTCCGCCGTGCCGACGCACCAGACCCCCGCGCCGTGAGTTGGGGCGACATCGGCGCCGGCGCGCTCCGCGCGGCGCTCGCGCTCTCGCTCTGGGGCCTCGGCGCCGCGGCCTACGCCGCCTGGAAGCGCGACGGGCGCGCGCTCTGGAGCGCGCGGGCAGTCGCGATCGCGGCGTTCGCGCTGGTCCTCGTCGCGGATCTGGCCATGGTCGGCGCCCTGCTCAGCCACGACTTCAGCCTCGTGTACGTCGCCGAGAACAACGCGCGCGAGACGCCCCTCTTCTACAGCGCGATCTCGCTCTGGGCAGCGCTCGCGGGCTCGATCCTCCTCTGGACGCTCATCCTCGCCGGCGCGGTCGTGTACGTCGCGATGCGCGGCACGCGCTCCCTTCCCCGCCTCGCGACGGTGGCGCTCGCGGTGCTGTTCGCGATGCTGTCGTTCTTCCTCCTGCTCGTGACCACGGCGGCAGCGGATCCGTTCACCCGCATCGCGGCCGACCAGGTCCCCGCCGATGGCAACGGCCCGAATCCGCTCCTCCAGAACCACCCGCTCATGGCGTTGCACCCGCCGCTCCTCTATCTCGGGTACGTGCTCACGAGCATTCCGTTCGCGTACGCGATCGCGGCGCTCGTCCTCGGTGAGACGAGTGACCGGTGGCTGACCGAGACCCGGAAGGCCGCGCTCGCGTCGTGGGCCCTGCTGGGAGTGGGCATCGTCGCGGGCGCCTGGTGGAGCTACGCGGTGCTCGGCTGGGGCGGGTACTGGGCCTGGGATCCGGTCGAGAACGCGGCGATCATGCCGTGGCTGACCGCGACGGCGTATCTGCACTCCGTGATGGTGGAAGAGAAGCGCCGGCTGCTGCGCACCTGGAACATCGCGCTCGTCATCTCGACGTTCGCACTCACGATCCTCGGGACGTTCCTCACCCGCAGCGGCGTCGTGAACTCCGTGCACTCGTTCACCCAGTCCGCGATCGGACCGCTCCTCCTCGGCTACTTCGTCGCGATCCTCGTGCTCGGGGTCGGGCTCCTCCTCTACCGGCTGAACGACCTCACCGACCGCGGCTCGATCGGCGCGCCGCTCTCGCGCGAGGCGATCTTCCTTTTCCAGAACGTCCTCTTCGTCGCGGCGACGCTCACCGTGCTCCTCGGCACCCTGTACCCGCTCATCGCCGAGGCGGTGAGCGGCGCGCAGCTCTCGATCGGCGCGCCGTACTTCGACCGGGTCGAGGTCCCAATCGGCCTCGCCCTGCTGTTCCTGATGGGCCTCGGGCCGCAGCTGCCGTGGCACGGCGCCTCGCGCGCGACGCTCGAGCGGCAGTTCACCGCGCCGCTCATCGCCGCGGCCGCCGGCGCGGTCGTCGCGGTCGTCGCCGGGATGACCGGCGTCGCGCCGGTGCTCACGTACGCGCTCGCGGCCTTCGTGACCACGTCGGTCGTGCAGGAGCTCGCGCGCGGCGTGCGCGCGCGCCGGACCTTGCACGCCGAGGCTCCGGTGACCGCGTTCATCTCGCTGTTCCGGCGCAACGGCCGCCGGTATGGCGGCTACGTCGTGCACCTCGGGATCGTCATGGTCGTCGTCGCGATCGCGACGAGCCAAGCCCGGACGACGGAGCTCGAGCGCACGCTCGGGCCCGGCGACGCGATGGACGTCGCGGGCTACCACATCGTGCTGTCCGGACTGCGCGACATCGCCGAGCCGCAGCGGGCGACGACCGTCGCCGATCTGATGATCACGGGCAACGGCGCGTCGGAGCAGCTCCACCCCGGCCTGGTGCAGTACCCGAATAGCGCACAGGCCATCGGCTCGCCGGGCATCGCCGCCGGCTCGCGCGCCGACATCTACACGATCCTCGCGGCGTACGACGGGACGGGCAAGGCATGGGCGACGGTCCGCGTGCGCGTGATCCCGCTGGTCTCCTGGCTCTGGGCCGGTGGGGCGGTCGTCGGCTTCGGCGCCCTGCTGGCGGCCCTCCCGCCGCCGAAGCGGCGCACGATCCTCGTGCCGACGGCCGTGGCCGACGCGGTGGGGGCCGAATGAAGCGGATCGCGCGCTACTCGGCCGTCGCGCTCATCGTCGGGCTCGCGCTCGTGCTCACGCTCGCGTTCCGCCGCGACCCGCACGACATCAGGACCGGCACGGTCGGTAAGCCCGCGCCGGCGTTCACGCTGCCGTCGCTTGGCGACGGCACGAGCGTCTCGCTCGATCAGTACAAGGGCACGATCGTCGTCCTCAACTTCTGGGCCTCGTGGTGCATCCCGTGCAAAGAGGAGAATCCCGCGCTGACCAACGTCTGGGAGCGGTACCGCGGCACCGACGTGGTGCTCCTCGGCGTGGTCTTCCAGGATTCGGCCGACGCCGCGCGCGCGTACACGAGCCGGCTCGGCAACACCTGGGCGAGCGCGATCGACGACAGCGGCCGGGTCGCTCTGAGCTACGGCGTGTTCGGGCCGCCCGAGACGTACTTCATCGGCGCGGATGGCGTGATCGCCGGACGGCATATCGGGCCGATCGACGAGGCGACGCTGATCAAGGGCATCGAGACCCTCCGTCAGAGCACGAAGCAGTGAGCGGGTTGAGCGAGTTGAGCGGGTTCAGCAGGACGCGCTGGATCATCGTCGCGGCGATCCTCGCGGTGGGCCTCGCCATCGCGTGGAGCGCGCGGCCGCAGCCGGTCACCTCTGCCGAGCGGGTCGACCGGATCTCGGCCGAGCTTCGCTGCCCGGTGTGCCAGGGCCTCTCGGTGCAGGACTCGCCATCGGAGACCGCGCGCTCGATGCGCGCCCTCGTCGCGCAGCGCGTCGCGGAGGGGCGGACCGATGACGAGATCCGGGCCGAGTTCCGGCGGAGCTATGGCGACTGGATCCTCCTATCGCCGCCGCTGCTTTCCCCGGGCGGCCTCATCTGGCTCGCGCCGTTGGCCGCGGTGGCCGGCGGCGTGTGGCTCGCGTGGCGCCGGGCCCGTTCGCCGTCGCCCGCGGCGACGGCGAACGCACCCACTGCCGCCGAGCTGCAACGGCTGCGCGAGCTCGTGGCGAGCGAGCCCGAGTGACTGCGGTCATCTTCGGGCTTGCGATCGCCGCAGGGGCACTCGCGGCGCTATGGCCGTGGCTCGCTCCGCGGACCCGGGCCTGGCCCGCCGAACGGGCGACGTCGGGCGACGACGTCGCGCGCGCGGTGTCATCGCTGCGCGATCTCCAGTTCGCCGAGGCCGCGGGCACCATCGATCGCGCCGACGCGATCCGCCTGCGCGGGGTGCTCGAACGGAGCGCCTTCGTCACCGACGCGGCCGCCGCGCCGGCGCACGCGCCCATTCGGACGATCGGCATCGCCGCGCTGCTCGTCGGGATCGCCGCGGCGCTCGTGGCCCAGAGCCTGCCGCAGGCCGCGGGGGACCGCGCGCCGGGAGAGCCGATCACCGGGACCGTGCCCGCGGCCGGGCCGACGAGCGCCGACCTCGAGGCGCGGGCGAAGGCCGCGCCACGCGACGTCCCGACCCTGCTCGCGCTCGCCGACGCGTACCGCCAGGACGGCCGCGTGGCCGACGCCGTCGCCACGTACCGGAGCGTGCTCGCGATCGATGCCAACAGCGTGCCCGCGCTCAACGGCCTCGCGCTCATCCTGACCCAGGCCGGCCAGCCCGACGGCGCGATGGTCGCGGTCGATCGCGTCCTGCAATTGCGGCCGAAGGATCCCGACGGACTCTTCCTGAAGGGCTTGCTCCTGTACCAAAAGCAGGACTGGAGGGGCGCCGTCGACGCGTGGACCGTGTACCTGGACGTCGGTGAGTTCCATCCAGCCGCGCCGATGGTCCGATCGCTCTACCTGGACGCGCGGAAGAAGCTCAGCCCCTAGCGATCGCACGCGCGAGCGCGAGTGCGACGAGGTCGATCGACGCGAGGCCGAGGCCGATGACCGCGCCGAAGGTGAACGCGAAGAGGCTTCCGATCCCCACGACGAAGCCCGCACCGAGCAACAGTGTCTGGAGCGACAACGTGCCCGGCGCGGTCACTGCCTGCTGGAGCGCGAGGATCGCCGCGAATGACCAGAGGAACAGCACGCCGTTCGCACCGCCCCAGCGAAGCGCGCGGCGGTAGAAGCCACGCACGGCCGTGCCATCTGTCACGAGATCGAGCCCCGCGAACGCGCGGCCGGTCGCGCAGACCGTGGTCGCCCAGAGCGCGACGAACAGCGCGAGGCCGGTGACGGTGCTGAGCCCGCCCAGTGTGACCCCGAGCCCGCCGCCCGGATACGCGAGGAGCAGGAGCGCGAGCCCGACGACGGTGGCGTGGAACGTGCCGAGCGCCCAGGCGAGCCCGGTCATCCGTGCGCCAGCGTGACCGCGAGCCCGACGGTCACGGCGAGCGTTCCCGTGGTGACGCCGTAGATCGCGCGGAGCCCGGCCCGAGCGGGCTCGGCGCGCGAGGCGAGCACGATGACCGCGAGCGAGCGCGGCAGCGAGATCGCGACGAGGATCGCGACGACCAGCAGCTTCGTGATGAATGTCCTCCCCCAGTCAGTGCCCGGCGCGGGGAGCGCCGGACCGAGGGCGCCCAGGTTGCCGACCCCGGTCATGACGAGGACGCCCGCGGCACCCCAAAAGAGCTGTTCGTAGCGGATCGCGATGTCCGCGATCCGATCCGCCGGCCCCCGCCAGGCGAGCCAGGTGACGAGGAACGCACCACCGAATGCCATGGCCATCGCGGCGACGTGCAGCCAGCGGATCGCGAGGGCCAGGGTCTGATGGTCCATCGGTCGCCGTCAGTGAAGGGCGCTCCAGCGCGAAGTCAAACCGAGCGGGCTGCGGCTCTCGCTACCGGCAGCGGTCGGGAGGCGAATCGAAGCCAGGAGGCCAGCTACCGGCCGTGGCGATCAGCTTGCCCCGCGCCGGACAGGTTGCCGCTGGTCGCCGCCGTGTCGTACAGGATCCACGCGGTCGGCGCGGGCGATGGCGCCCCGAACGGCCCACCGCGGCCTGTGGCAGGTCGGGCCCGCTGACGGCGACGACCCAGTAGAGGTCGTCAGGATCGTGGTCGATGCGCGGGATGCCGATCGACCGTGGACCGTTCGGATCATTCGGGTACGGCGCCATCATGGCTGCGCTCGCCTCGGCGTAGATCATGAGCTACACGGCCACGCGGCGGCCGGCGATCTGATCGCCGGCCTTTCCGGTGGTCCATTGGGTCACGATCTCGCTGCGCTGAACGATCACCGGCGTTGTCAGTTCCACCGGTGTGGTCACGCGGAGCGTCGCGACCGCCCGCTCCGCCATCGCGAGAAGCGAGCTCTCGGCGGGCGTCGCGGCGATGACGATCACGCGATCGTCGCGCGTCGTCGGCACCAGCCACACCGCGCGCGTCTGACGGATGATGAGCGGTGCGTTGGTCGGCTGGAATCGGTGCTCGTCCTGGATCGTCAGCCGGAACGCTCCCCGACCGTCGACGGTGACCGGTCCGCCGGGCACGACCTCGATCTGGTCCGGGCCGATACGCACGCCTGTCGCGTAGCGGTCGAGCGGCTCTCGTAGTGAGTTTTGCCACACCTCGATGTCGAGAGTGATGCCCACCTCCGGCGGGAGCATGAAGCCGGCTTCCGGCCGCGGCGTCTGCACCGTCTGCCGGTCGAAGCTCGCGAGGTGCACCTGCCCGTAGAGGGGCTCGATCCCACCGGCGAAACTGGCGGTCACCGACCAGGCCTTCGGTGCGATGAGCGAGCAGCCCCCGTCGGCCCTCGTGACGCGCCGCGGGCCGTCGCCCAGGTCGGCGACCGCGAGGGGGGTGCGGGTTTGGCCGGAGCTGAGCGAGCCCCACACAGTCGAGCGGTTGCGTTGTTGCCCCCGCGACGGAAGGGCTCGCGGACGCGGGCGCGCCTTGGCCGCTCGATAGGTCACCGCACGCGGTGATCAGAGTGACAACCAGGACGAGAAGCGAGCGGGTCACACCAGTAAGACGCCCGCCGAGAGGAGGTTCGAACCGGGGCTAGGGCTGGTCCCCGACCTCGCCGCGGATGCGCTCGATGGCGCCCTCGTGGTACAGGCTGACGAACGCCGCGACCACGCCGGGGTCGAACTGCCTGCCCGAGCCCTCCTCGATCGACGCGAGCCCGCGCTCGGCGCTCCAGGCCTCCTTGTACGGACGCTTCGAGGTGAGCGCGTCGTACACGTCGGCCACGGCGACGATGCGCGCGGCGAGCGAGATGTCCTCGCCCTGCTTGCGGTCCGGATAACCGGTGCCGTCCCAGCGCTCGTGGTGCCCGCGCGCGACGGCGCGGCCGGTCGCGAAGAACTTCGCGTCACCGAGCATTGCCTCGCCGTCGATGCAGTGCTGCTTCATCACGTCGAACTGATCGGTCGACAGCTCGTGCGCTGCGCCAAGGATGTCGTCGGGTGTCTGGATCTTGCCGACGTCGTGGAGGACGCTCGAATAGCCGAACTCCTCGACCGTGGCCGGCGGCAGGCCGAGCTTCGCGGCGATCGACTCGACGTACTTGCGCACGCGCAGGAGGTGCTGCCCCGTGGTCAGGTCCTTCAGCGAGACGGCCATGAGGATGTGGCTCACGCCCTGGAGGCCGGTGCGCCGCAGCTCGACGTTGGCATTCTGCTCGGCGACAAGCGCGCGCTCGAGCTCGCGGCGCCGCTCGCGCTCGAGACGCAACAGCGTGGCGAGGTCCTCGGCATAGCGCGTGGCCTGGCGCTCGAGGAGCGCGAGCTCACCGAGCTTGGCGTCGAAGTCCTTCGCGAGGCGCTGCTCGCGCGCGTACACGGCGGCGAAGTCGGTGGCCATGCGGAGGGCTTGCGCGTTCGCCTGCTCGGAGACGCGGATCGCCTGCTGCAGGAGCTGACGGAAGATCTCGGGGGCCTTCCTCTCCGCCTCGGACTCGGCCGACAGCGTCGGGCCGAGCTCGGCGAGCTCGACGTTCCGGGCTAGGCCGGTATGCAGCGCGGTCGGGCGCTCGCCGTCCACGAAGAGCTTGTCAGGAGGCCGGGGCGAGGATCGTGCGGATGGTGTCGATGAGCTCGAGCGGGCCGAACGGCTTGGTGAGGTACTGCGCGGCGCCGGCGGCGAAGCCGACCGCGCGATCGCTCTCACTGTCGTGCGCGGTGAGCATCACGATCGGGATGCCCTTCGTGTCCTCGTGGGACTTCAGCTCGCGGCAGACGTCGAATCCGTTCGGACCGGCGCCCATGTCCACATCGAGCAGCATGAGGTCAGGACGCTCGGCGCGCGCCATCTCGAGGGCCTTCTGGCCGTTCTCGGCCTCGAGGATCGTCCAGCCTTGCGTCGACAAGGTGATCCGCACCATCTGGCGGATCGGGACGAGGTCGTCAGCGATCAGCAGCTTCGCCATGTCGTACGCACCTTTCATCACGGCCATTCGCAGAACGATGACCGAACTCTACGGGGGTCCACACCCCCCGGCGGGGGAAGCTCATACGACTTCCTTCGGGCGGGTGGCCGTCTTCTCGCGGGTCCAGGCGTCGAGGGTGATGACCCCCAAACGGGCGGCTTCGGCGACGGCCTCAAGGCGGGAGTGGGCCCCCAGCTTCCTGAGGATCGCCTGGACGTGGGCCCGGAGGGTCGCGCTCGAGATGCCGAGCTGCTCGGATGCCTGGCTGGTCGAGGCACCCTCGGCCAGGAGCTGGAGCACCTCGAGCTCCCGGGCGGTGAGCGGCTCGAGCGGGCGGGGCCGGGTCTCGCGCTCGAGGAGGAGCCGCTGGAGCTCGCTCGGCGCGAAGAGGATCTCCCCGAGCGCCGCGGCGCGAACGCCTTCGACGACCTCGTCGAACGGCCGGTCCTTCGTGAGGTGACCGACCGCGCCGGAGCGCGCGACGTCGGAGAGCGTCGTCACCGACGGATCGCCGGTGAGGATGAGTACGGACGTGTTGGGAAGCGTCGCGCGGACCGTGCGAGCGATGTCGGCACCGGTACCGTCGGGGAGGTGGTAGTCGGCGAGCACGACGTCGGGACGAAGCTCGGTCATGCTGCGCACGGCGGTCTGCACGTCGTGCACGACGTCGATGACGTCGATGCCGTCCGCGCTCCGAAGCGCCACTCGCAGCAGCTCCGCGAAGAGCCGCTCATCGTCGACGATCAGCACCCTCGTGGTGCCTGATCCGGTTCCATTCCTCATGCTCCTGCCGCCTCCCCTCGATCGTGGCCGCGGACACCCGTGGCGAGTGCTGCGACGACGGCCGCGTCGAGCTCGCCGCGCTGGACGGACTGCTGAAGGATCTGGACCGCGGCGTCGGCGGACATCGCCGGCCGGTCGGGACGCGCGATCCGCAGCGCCTCGTAGCGGTCGGCGACCGCGACGATGCGCACCTCGAGCGGGATCTGCGGTGCCTTGAGCCGATCCGGATAGCCGCTGCCGTTGAGGTGCTCGTGATGCGAGCGCACGATCGGCAGGAGCCGCGCGAGCGGACGGAATGGGGCGAGGAGCTCTTGCCCGAGGGCCGGATGCTGTTCGATCTGCGCGCGCTCAACGGGCGTGAGCTCGCTCCGGCTGCGCACGAGGCCGAGCGGCAGCTTCGTGTTGCCGATGTCGCGGAGCAGCGCGCCGACGCGGATTGTCTGGCAGCTCGCGGCGTCGAGGCCGAGGGCCTTGGCGATGGCGACGGCGCGGCTCGCGACGCGCTCGCTGTGCCCCGCAGTGGCGCGATCGTGCGACTCGAACGCCATGGCGAGCGCGATGAGCGCGTCGGCGGCGGCATCGACGTCGCGGCCGAGCTCCCGCTCGCGGACCGCGAGGTCAGCGATACGCGCGAGCTCGTCGTTGAGGACGACGGTGTCCGCGCTCGTGGGAGCGCCCGCTGGAGCGACCCGCAGGACGGCCGGACCGTCGTTGCCCATCTGGCTGGCGACGCTCGCGTCGGCATCGACCATGAGGAGATCGACGGCCCGCCCCTCGGCGCCCGCGGCGATGATCTCGAACTTCGGACCGAGGATGAGCTCGGCACGCTCGCGCCGGGCCGGATCGCTCAGCGCGATGATGGCCGTCGGGCGGCCGGCGCGCGCGCTTTCGGCGGGCTTGGACAGCCGCGGCCCGCGCACCCGGCGGGACTGGCTGAGCACCGCGTCGACGCGGGCAAGCAGCTCGGCCGGATGGAACGGCTTCGTGAGGTAGTCGGACGCGCCGCAGGAGAGCCCGCGGACCTTGTCGAAGACGTCGCCGCGCGCCGACAGGAAGATGACCGGGATGTCGGCCGTCGTGCTGTCGCTCTTCACCTGCAGACACACGTCGTAGCCATCCGTGTCGGGCAGGCCGACGTCGAGCAGGACGAGATCCGGATGGAGCTCGCGGATGAGCGCGAGCCCGTCGCCACCGGTCCGGCCCACCGATACGCTCATCCCGTTGGCCTGAAGGCGGCGCTGGAGGACATCGGCCGACGCCGGGTCGTCCTCGACGACGACGACGGTCGTGTCGTTCTGCATGACGGTCAAGACTTCACTTCCCCCAGGAGATGACGCATCGCGACCACGAACTTGGATGGGCGGTCCGCGGGTGCCCGCTGGCGGAGGTAGCCGTGGAGCTCCTCGGCCCACGCGGGCAGCTCGCCGAACCACTTCATCTCGATGACGACATCGGTCTCGCGCGCGAGAATCGGCCCGATGCGGATCGGGACCGCGTCGTCGCTGTTCGTGGTCCACGGTACCGCGAGGTAGATGAGATTGTGATCAGCGGTGATGCGGATCCGGTCGTCCGGCCCCGCATAGGCGAGCCGGTTGTACTGCGTGACGACCACCGGGCGCGCACCCGCGTGCACGAGCTCCGCGGCCTTCTGGCCGAGCCCGACCGAGGCGTCGGTCAGGTCGGTCTCGCCGCGCAGGAACGCCGGCACGACGTCGCCGGCAATCTCGAATCGCTCCTTGCGCGACATGTTGATCGTGTCTTCCTTCAGCTCCAGCCACAGCCGGGCACTCGTGAACGCCTCGTCCGGCCGCGTGCGGTGGTACTCGCGGAACCGCAGGCGCAGGGCCTGGCCGGCCTCGGCCGCGCGATAGATGGCCCAGTCGTAGGTATCGCAGTACGCGGTCGTCGACCACTGGTACGGGCGGTCGTCGCGCGCGAGCTGCAGGTGCGAGCCCGCGGTGCGCATGACGAGGCGCGCGAGCTCCTCGCTCGCGATGAAGCGATCTTCGTGACGCGGCACGCTTTCCGGCTGCGCCGAGTGGTCGGCCTGCATCTCAGAGGTCATTCTGTGTGCCCCGCGGCGACCCGCAGCTTGCCCCGACGCGTGAGCGCGAGCCGCACGCGGGCCTCGATGTCGGCGCTGCCCTCACCGAGGAGGCCTTGCAGGTCCGCCGTCGGCACCGCGCGGCCTTCGCCGTGCAGCATCTGCGAGGCGTTGCGGCGCAGCTCCGGATCCTCGGAGCGGAGGTTCTGGACGATCCGCCGACCGAGCGCGCGACGGAGCCCGAACGTGTTCGCGACGAAGAGCGCGGAGCAGATCGTGCCGAATCCGAGGACGACCTGGGGGCTCGCGCTGATCGCGCCCGCGACCAGCACGAGCGCGGCACCGATCTCGGCGACGGCGTTGAGCCCGCCGGAGAAGAACGCACGCGCCCGCGGCCGGACGGTCGAGGCGACCTGGTTGTAGATGATCTGCGTCGCCGGCAGGTGCAGTGCGGGGATGACGATCCGCTCCGCGGCTTGCAGGAGCACCGCGATGAGCAGCCCGGCGCCCGCGGTGAGGCCGAACCGCGTCCCGGCGGCGAACGTCACGAGGTACCAGAGCGGGAAGGCGAAGATGACGACCGATACGCCAAAGCGGCGGATGAGCCCGCCGGTGAAGAGCGTCTGGATGCCGAGCGCGACGATCGAGCCGCTCGTGTACACGGAGGCGTAGAGCAGCGTGTAATCGTCCTGCGACTGCTGGAGCGTCCCGGCCTTGGACGCAGCGTCGAGCCCGGCCGCGAACAGGTAGTTCGCGATCTGCATCAGGAAATACCAGAAGAAGATGTTGACCCCGAACGGCCGCAGGAGCTTGTCCCGCGACACGAGCTTGTAGCCGTTCAACGACCCGGCCAGGCGCTCGCCGATGCTCTTGGGCTGGCCCTTCTCGGCCACGACCGCCCCTTCGCCCTCCGGCAGGTGCCGGCGGAAGAGAATGAGGATCACGAAGGCCAAGGCGAAGCCGGCCGCCTCGATGGCCATGAACGACTCCGAGTGGATCACCGGCGTCAGCGCCGCGGCCACGAAGCCGCCGACGATCTTGCCGACCAGCAGCGAGCCCGCGAACAGCGGAAAGATCCGCTTGCTCTGCTCGCTGTCGAACAGGTTGCCCGCGTACACCCAGAAGATCAGGTAGATGGTGTCCTTCACGACCTGCGCGAGCACGTACGTGAACCAGTAGTCGGTGCTCGTCACCGGCAAGAACACCTGCGCCGCGACCGACAGCACCGTCACGATGCCGACGTACCAGATAAACAGGTCTCGCCGGCGCATCTTGCCGACGAGCGAGAAGATGACGCTGGAGGCGACGAGCAGGACGAGGGGCGCGATCACGTAGGCGATCGGCAGGTAGGTCACCCCGACGCTCTTGATGAAGATCGAGTTCGAGCCGACTTTCCCCACCCAGTTCGCGATCACGGTGATCGAGAGCAGGGTGTAGAGCAGGAACACGATCCCGCGTTCGCCGCGCCGCACCGGGAAGAGGCCACCGAGCCAGCTCACGCCGTCACCGCCTCGGCAGCCGCCACGCGGGACGCCGATGGGATGGTGAACTCGACGATCGCGCCCGGCTGCCCGCCGTTGGCCACGCCGATCTTGCCGCCGTGCAGCTCGACGGCGAGCTTGCAGAACGCCAGGCCGAGCCCGGTGCCACCACGGCTCCGGCCGGTGTCGGTCTGGTAGAAGCGATCGAACACGTGCGTCGCGTCGGCCTCGGGGATGCCGGGGCCGGTGTCGGTGACGCGCACCACGATGCTGTCCGCGGACGAGAGCTCGGCGTCGATCGTGACGGTGCCGCCACCGGGCGTGTGCTTGATCGCGTTCGAGATCAGGTTCGTGAGCACGCGCACGATCAGCCCGGCGTCGATGAACACGGTCGTGTCCTCCGGGATGCGCTCGACGAGCGCGATCCCCTTGGCCATCGCCTCGGGCGTGAGCTGCGCGAAGCTGCGCCGAACGACGTCGCGCAGCTTGTTCACCGCGGCGACGGCCTCGAGGCGGCCCTCCTCCATCTTGTAGACGTCGAGGAGCGCGTTGACCATGCGGAGGACCTCGGCAATATTCGCCTCCGAGAGGCCGAGCAGCTGCGCGAACTCCGGACGGTCGGGGGTGAGCTCACCCATGCGCGCGAGCTGGAGGAACGCGACCACGCTGTTGGCGAGGTTCCGGATGTCGTGGCCGAGCATCCCGATGAGCTCCTGACGCGAGCCCTCGAGCCGCTGCAGATCCTCGTTCTTGCGACGCAGATCGTCTTGCAGCCGCTTCATGTAGATGGCATTCCGGACGCGGGCGAAGAGCTCCACCGGCTCGACCGGCTTGTTCACGTACATCATCCCGCCGGCCTCGAATCCCGCGGCCACGTCCTCGGGACGATCGCGCGCGGTCACGAAGACGACCGGGATGTTCGCGGTCTTCGGGTCACCCTTCAGGAGCTTCGTCGCTTGCCAGCCGTCGAGGCCCGGCATCATGATGTCCATGAGGATCAGGTCGGGCTGTTCCTTCGTCGCGACCGCGATCGCGTCGTGGCCGTTGTTCGCGGTGAGCGTCTCGTAGCCGTTGCCGCTCAGCCGGCGCACGATGAGCTCGACGTTCGCCGGCTCGTCGTCGACGACCAGGACCTTGCCCAAGCGCTCGGACGGCGCGATGCCCGACGCCGGCAGATCCGCCGGACGCGTGGCGACCTTCGGCGCCGAGCCATCCACGAAGTACCGGTTCAGGACCGCGCGCAGCTCCGCCGGCGCGTAGGGCTTCGTGACGAAGTCGTTGCAGCCCGCCTCGCGCGCGCGTTCGCGATCCGCCTGCATCGCGAGCGCCGACACGGCGACGATCGGGATCTCGGCGGCCCACGGCTCCTCGCGGATCGCGCGGGTCACGGCCCAGCCGTCGAGCTTCGGCAGCAGCAGGTCGACGAGGACGGCGTCGGGATGCTCCCGGCGGGCGAGCTCGAGCCCCGCGAGCCCATCGATCGCGGTCAGGGCCTCATGCCCGGCGCCGCGCACGATCCGTCGCGCGACGTCGAGGTTGTTGGCCTCGTCCTCGATGATCAGGATCCGGGCCATCAGTCGGCCCCCCCGACACCGACGGCCGCGCGCATGTGCACCGGCATCGTGAAGCTGAACACGCTGCCGCCGTTCGTCCCGCTCTCGACCCAGATGCGGCCACCGTGCAGCGCCACGAGGCGCTTGCTGATGGCC
>DASYVN010000075.1:0-2002 GCA_035937095.1 Candidatus Limnocylindria bacterium | reverse complement strand
CTCGGTACCCGCGGCAGCGCGCTCGCGCTCGCGCAGACCCGGCTGGTCCTCGAGGCGCTGGGTGGCGCGGGGGAGATCCGCGTGGTCCGCACGACTGGCGATGAGTCGACGCGGCCGCTGCAGGAGCTCGGCGACGGCGTCTTCGTCACGGCGCTCGAGGACGCCCTGCGCGCGGGGACCATCGACGCAGCGGTGCACTCGCTCAAGGATCTCCCGACCGGCCCCCGTCCTGGCCTCACGGTCGCCGCGATCCTCCCGCGCGAGGACCCGCGCGACGTGCTGGTCACGACCGCACGCGGCGGTCTCGCGAGCCTGGTGCCGCACGCCCGCGTCGGAACGTCGAGCCCGCGGCGCGACGCGGCGCTTCGCGCGGTCCGGCCGGACATCGTGACCGGGCCGATCCGCGGGAATGTCGAGACGCGGCTCCAGAAAGTGGCGCGCGGCGATCACGACGCGACCGTGCTCGCCTTGGCCGGGATGCGACGGCTAGGGCTGGCCGTCGGCGACGAGGAGATCCTCAGCTTCGCGGTCATGCTGCCGGCACCCGGGCAGGGTGCGATCGCGGTGCAGTGCCGAGCGGACGACGAGGCGACCCGCGATCGGCTAGGCGCCATCGACCATCGGCCCACCCGCTCGACCACGGACGCCGAGCGTGAGCTCCTGAGGCTCCTCGGCGGGAGCTGTGACCTCGCGCTCGGCGCGCTCGGTCGCATCGCGGGTGAGGATCTCATCCTCGATGCGCTGCTCGACGGGCGGCGCGCGAGCGCCGTGGGTCGGGATCCGCTCGCGGTCGCGCGTGCCGTCGCGTCGGACCTGTCTGATCTGTCTGATGTGGGGGTGCTCGATGCCGTCTGAGCCCCTCGTCCTGCTCACGCGCCCGGAGGGCGAGAACGCCGGCCTGGCGACGCGTCTGGCCGCGGCCGGCATCGCGAGCCGTGAGCTGCCGTGCATCCGGATCGAGCCGCTCGTCGACCCGGCGCCGCTCCGCGACGCGCTGCTGGCGCTGACCGCGGACGACCTGCTCGTGATCACCAGCCGTGCCGGTGCCAGCGCGGTGGCCGCCGCGCTGGGCGGGCGAGCCTGCGCGGCGCCGGTCGCCGCGGTCGGCCCCGCGACGGGCGCCGCCTGCGGCGCGGCCGGCCTGCAGGTCGTCTTCACCCCGTCGGTCCCGAGCGGCACGGCGCTCGCCCTGGAGCTGCCGCTGCCGCGCGGTGCGGTGCTGCTCGCGCGTTCCGATCATGCCGCGGTCGAGCCCGCCGCGATCCTGAGGGGCCGCGGCGCGCTCGTCGGCGAGGTCGTGGCGTACCGGACCGTGACCCTGCGGCGGGACCGCGTCCCTGCCGCCGACGCCGTCGTCTTCGCGTCGCCATCTGCGGTCGAGGGCTTCGCTGCGGCGAGGACCCCACCGGGCTTCGCTGTCGCGATCGCGATCGGTCCGGCCACGGCCAATCGGGTCCGCGTTCTTCTCGGTACAGAGCCCGTCGTCGCGACGCCTGACGAGGACGAGCTCGCGCGCACGATCCAGTCCGCGTTGGCGGGGCACCGTGCAGCCATCGGTCGCTGAGCGCGTGAGGAGCCCGTTCGTCCGGCACCGCCGGCTTCGCCGGACACCCGCGCTCCGCGCGCTCGTGCGCGAGCATTGGATCGACCCGGCGAAGCTACTGCTCCCGGTGTTCGTCGACGCGCGGATCACACGGCCCGAGCCCATCGCCTCGCTCAGCGGTCACTTCCGCTGGCCGGCGCGCGAGGTCGCGCGCGTCGCCGAGCAGGCCGCGGTCGCCGGCGTCGCTGGCCTGCTCGTGTTCGGTCTGCCCGAGGCGAAAGACGAGACCGGGAGCGCGGCGGCCGACCCGCAGGGGCCGGTCCCCGACGCGCTCCGGCGCATCAGCCAGGCGACCCCGGACCTCGTGCTCGTCGCGGATGTCTGTCTCTGCGAGTACACGAGCCACGGTCACTGCGGCGTGCTCGGCGCGAACGGCGTGGTCAACGACGCGACGCTCCC
>DASYVN010000074.1:0-1661 GCA_035937095.1 Candidatus Limnocylindria bacterium | reverse complement strand
GGTGGCGAAGTAGCCGTCGATCTGGGTCGTGATGGGCACTTCCTCGAGCGCGATGCCGAACGCCGCCGCGACCGCCTGGGCGTCCGTCCGGGACTGCGCGGCCGTGGTCCGATACGGCGTGAAGAGGCCGAGCACGTTCTTCGGGCCGAGCGCTTCCGCCGCCAGCCCGGCGACGACCGCGCTGTCGATGCCACCGGACACGCCGAGCACGACGCGCTGCATCCCGGCCTTGCGCGTCTCGTCGCGAAGGAAAGACACCAGCATCCTGCGGACGAGGGCCTCGTCGATGCGGAGCGGTGTCAGATCGCCGGGAGCCATGCGGATCGCGTGCCGGTCCTGCTGGATCATTCGGCCACCCGCAGGCCCATCCGCTCCGCGAGCACCTTGAACACCAGGTCCGGCCGCTCGTCCCTGAGCAGGGGGTTCCGCGCGCGCTCGCGGGTCACGAGCGCGGGATCGATCTCGGCCAGGAGCAGCTCCTCCTCGAACTCCTTCGCCCGGACGACGACCGTGCCGTCGGGTGCGACCACTTCCGAGCCGCCCCAGAACGCGATGCCGTCCTCGTGCCCGACGCGGTTTGCGAAGACCAGGTAGACGGTGAGGTACTGCGCGTAGAACTGGTCCATCATCCGGCACGACGCCGCCGTGCCGAGATCGCCACCCTCGGCGACGCCCCGGCCCGGGCTGGCCGAAGGCGAGAAGATGACACTTGCGCCGCCGACCGCGTACAGGTACGGCACCGAGAGATGCCAGAGATCCTCGCAAATCGCCATCCCCGCGGTGCCGATCGCGCTCTCGAAGGTGGTGAACCCCGGTCCGGGTCCGAAGTACCGGCCGTCGTCAAAGATGCCGTAGGTCGGCAGGTAGACCTTGCGATGCACGTGGCGCAGTGCACCGCCGGACCAGTAGCCCTGCGCGATGTGAAGCTTCGCGTCCTTCGACCGTTCCACGAAACCCGCGATCACGTCGATGTCGCGTGACGCCGCGGCGATCGGTGCGAGCTGCGCGTCGTCTGCCGCGCAGGCCACGTCGGCCGCGAGATCCTTGAGGTAGTAGCCGGTGAGGGAGAGCTCCGGGAACACGACGAGCTTCGCGCCGCGGCCCTTCGCATTGGAGATCCACTCGCGATGCATCTCGAGGTTCCGCTTGACCGCGCCCAGGGCCGGCGCGCACTGCGCGATGGCGATCTTCATGAGACGCGGAAGCTGCCGACGCGGTCCGCGTACTGGTGCGCGAGGGCCCAGGCCCGGCCGTCATCCGGCGCTTCGGCCCACACGCTGAACAGCGGCTGGTCGGCGTCGGGCAGCACCAGGACCCACGAGTCGTCGTAGACGTGCTTCACGCCGTCGACCTGCTTCGTGCGTTCGGTCGCCGCTTCCTGGGCGAGCATCCGCATCACCCGCCCCTTGTCCTCCCACGGGCACTCGACCTTCAGCCGCACGAGGTGGGCCGCTGGCGTCTGGTCCATCAGCTCCGCGAGCGTCGTCTGCTGCAGCGCGAGGAGCTCGAGGAGCTTCACGATCGCGAACAGGCCGTCGAAGGAGGGATGGAACCGCGGGAAGATGAAGCCCCCGAGGCCATCGGCGACGAGCAGCGGATGCTCCCGCGCCGCGAACCCCATCTGGGCCTCGGCCGACGCGCGGACACGCTGCACGCGGCCG
>DASYVN010000073.1:0-5472 GCA_035937095.1 Candidatus Limnocylindria bacterium | reverse complement strand
GTCGCCGGAGCTCACCGTGCCGCGAAGATCGGTCGGCTCGCTGTCGTGGACCGCGCGGGTGCCGCTCACGTTGCCGGTGCTCACCATGCCGCGAAGATCGGTCGGCTCGCTGTCGTGGACCGCGCGGGTGCCGCTCATGGTCGGGTCGGCCAGGCCGGCCCGCCCGCTCGAGGCCGGGTCGCCCACGATGCCCTCGCGGGTGCCCATCGTCTGGTCGCTCGCGATCGTGCCCGCCGTGCCGGCGGCGCCCATGTCGGAGACCGACGAACGCGTGCCGCCGACCAGTCCGCCACTGACCGAGAACGCCTTGCTCATCCGCTGGTCGACACCGAGCGACATGAGCTTGCTCGAGTCACCGCTGCGGATCGCCGCGATCTCGTCCGGGCTGAGGTTGAAGCCGCGGAGCGCCGCGGCAGGGTCGGACTGAAGCTGGCGACGGAACGCCCCGTCGCTGATCGCTCGCTGGATCACTGCCCCTAGGTTCTTGCTTGCCATCGCCTTGCTCCTTCTTTCCTGTTGGTGGAATTGGGTGAAATCTGCGCCAGATGCGCACGCCGCTCGATACACCGCGGCACGCGCCCTCTGTGCTCTACCTAACCTTTCCGACCCCGGGCTTCGCCTCCCCTACTCCAGCTCCGGCATGTCCACGGGCTCGCTCCGTGGCCGGCAGACCCCGCAATGGATCGCGTCTTCGACCACAAGCGCGCGCAGGGCCTGACGCTTGGCACCCCGGTAGATATCGAGCACGAATGGGTGGCTCTTCGCGTGCTCCCGGCACGCCCCTCGGCCGCAGAACCGGCACGCGGCGAGCGCCGGCCGCTCGCAGATCCAGCAGTCCACTCACGCTCCCCCAACGGCCCCACCGAGGCCGGCCCCGACATAATGGCCCGTTCGGGCACGGAAATCACGCATTGTTTCACCTGACGCCGCAACCAGCGCCGCGAAGTCCGGCCGGCCGAGGACCCCGACCACCAGCGGGCCCTTCGCCGTTACGGTCGCGGTCCGCGGCACGCCGAAGATGAGGGCCAGCTCACCGAAGCCATCTCCCGGCCCGAGGGTCCGGACATACCGCCCGTCCGGCAGGCTGACGTCGGCCGTGCCTTCGCGGATCAGGTAGTAGCCGCCACCGCTCTCGCCGGCCTGGATCACGACCTCGCCGCCCTCGTACCGGCGGGTCTGCACCCGGGCCGCGATCCGGTCGAGCTCGCGGCCCTCGAGGTCGCGGAAGAACGGCAGCGTCGCGAGCACCTGACGCTGGCCCTGATCGGCGCGGATGCGCGCCGCGATCTCGAACCGGTCGCGCACCCAGCGCTGGAAATGCGAGCTGTCGAGCGACCAGAGCTCGGCCGCCTCGAGCGCGTGGACCGTCGCCGTGCGCGGGATCCGGTCGATGAGCGCGAGCTCGCCGAAGCCTTCGCCAGGGGCGAACTCGCCGAGGACGGTGCCATCGGGCGCGACCGCCTGAAGCCGTCCGGACCGCACGAGATAGAAGCGATCGCCGACGCTCCCGGCGGTGATGACGGTGTGCCCCGCATCGACGCGCTCGACGCGCAGATGCGACGCGAGCGCGGCGAGCGTCGGACCGGGAAGACCGGCGAGGAATCGGACCCGCCCGAGCATGACCGTGCGCGCGCCCAGTTCGCGCGCGGCGGCCCCACGGCTGCGCGCGGTCGCCAGGGTCACGCTCGTTCTCGCGATCCCGATGAGCCGAGCGATCACGGCGACCGCGAGCGGTCCGACGAATACGAGGATCAGGATCGCGAAGAGCGCCAGACCGAACGGACCGACCGCGAGCAGCTCGCGTCCCGCAATGGCGATGCGCGACCGCCACAGCAGGATCGAGAGGACGAGCGTCAGCAGCGACGTGACGATCGCGGACACCCCGAAGAGCGCGAGCCCGACCTCCTCGCCCGTCCACCGCGCGCGCGCACGCAGCTTTCGGATCGCCGCGCTCCGCACGAACCACATCGCGCGCTGGCGGAGGAACGGTGCATCGACCGCGTCGACGAGCACGTGGTACCCGTCAAGCTCGAGGATCGGCAGCAGGTT
This sequence comes from Candidatus Limnocylindria bacterium, assembly GCA_035937095.1. Taxonomy (GTDB): domain Bacteria; phylum Chloroflexota; class Limnocylindria; order P2-11E; family P2-11E; genus UBA4735. The sequence continues at coordinate 3,423 of DASYVN010000073.1, read as the reverse complement.
GAAGACGAACTGGAACACGAAGAGGCTCGCGGCCTTGAACGCAAGCTCGCCGGCGAGCGTGCCGGGCAGGGCCACCACGGCGACCGCGCACGCGGCCGCCGTGGTGAGCCCCGCGAACGGTCCGGCGAGCGAAACGACGATCCGCTGCGCGCGTGAGCCGAGGGTCATGTCGGTCGAGTCGACGTAGAAGCACGGGAAGAGGTAGTACATCGCGACGCCGAACCGCCGGACGTGCCGTTTGTAGTGGCGGATCGCGAGCGCGTGACCGGCCTCGTGCACGGAGATCGAGATGACCTGCAGGACGATGAGTGCCAGGATGCCGAGCACGTACGAGCCGTCGATCGTGGCGAGCTGCAGCGTCGGATCGCGGACCTCCTGGAACCACAGCCAGAGGCCGTAAAGACCGAAGCCGACAAGCAGCGCCGCGCCGACGCGGGTGAACGCGAGCCAGCCGCCGAGACGGTAGACGCGATCGACGACGCCGTCCGCGTTCGACCAGCGTGCGATGTCCCACATGACGAGCCGGCGGAGGAACAGCGACGCGCGCACGATCGGATCGCGCATCGCCTTCCGCGCGGCCAGCTTCTCGTAGAGGACCGGCGGCTCCTCGCCGAAGAAGCCGTTGGCCCGGAGCGCCGCGGTGAGCCGCGCGAGCCGATCGAGAGCGAACACGCCCGTGCGCTCCAGCTGCGCGACGAGTACCTCCTGGATCGAGCGCCGGCTATCCATGAGCTCGAACAGCTCGACGTCGGCGGGATCGAGCCGGAGATACCGGCCCGCGCCGCCGTCGCCGTGCGGGTTCTTCAGCATCGTGTACGGGCTACCGTCGCGACGGCGCAGATCGGCGCGCTCGACGCCGGAGACGGGCGTCGGCACGAAGGAGGCGTAATCCAGCCGCTCGCGCAGGGTCTCCCAGATGTCCATCCACCCTCCCGGGGCGTTCAGGGTAGGTGGGCTGTCGAGCGTTGCGAAGAGCACCCGCGGCAGGTGCCCCAGGTAACGGACGGCGCTAGCCCGCGGCGACAGGACGCCCCGATACTTCGTGTTCATGAGGGCGGCAACGAAGAAGACCGGCCAAGGGGGCTCGCGCAGCGGCGGCAAGGCCGCGGCCGCGCGCACGAAGGACGTACCGAAGAAGACGGCCGCGCCGGACCCGACCGGAGACGCTCGAAAGCAACTCGCCGCGGTGAGCGCGGTGATGAAGGCGCTAGCCGATCCCACGGTCGACCTCGACCACGTCGCCGACATGATCGTGACGGCCACGGTCCGGCTCTCCGGCTCAGAGACCGCCGGTCTCTTCCGTCGCGACCCCGATGGCTGGGTGCTCGCTGCGACGTTCGGCGCCACGCCAGGCAAGAAGGGCGATCGCACGACGCCGGAGCCTGGCACGATCTGGGGCCGGGCGGCCCTCAGTGGTGAACGCTTCCACTACGCGGACACCGCCGTCGCGGAGCCGAAGCTCCCCGATCCAGAGAAGCGGCGGACCCGAATGGCGGTGCCGATCGTCCGTGACGGTGAGTCCATCGGCGTGCTCACGATGTCGCGCGCGGATCCCGGCGGATTCGACAAGCCGACCATCGCGCTCGTCGAGACCTTCGCCGACCAGCTCGCCGTCGCGATGGAGAACGCCCGCCTCTTCACCGAGACAACGGACGCGCTGGAGCGGCAAACGGCGATCAGCGAGATCCTGCGAGTGATCTCGAGCTCGCCGACCGACGTACAGCCGGTCCTCGACACCATCGCCAAGAGCGCCGCCGACTTCACCGCGGTGGAGGATGCGGGCGTTGCCCTCATCAAGGACGGATCGGTCCACCTCATCGCGCACCATGGGCCGATCGAGTGGGACTACCGCGCGTTCCCGATCGAAGGGCGCACAGTGACGAGCCGGGCGATCAAGGAGGCGCGGACGTTCAACATCGCCGACATGGAGGCGCTCAGCAACGACGAATACCGTGAGGGCAAGGAGACCGCCCGGCGACTGGGCTACCGCGGCTTCCTCGCCGCCCCGCTTCTCAAGGACGGGGCAGCCATCGGCGCGATCCAGCTCCGGCGACGCCAGGCCGGTGCGTTCACTCCCCAGGAGGTGGCGCTGGTCGAGACGTTCGCCGCGCAAGCGGTCATCGCGATCGAGAACGTCCGGCTGTTCAACGAGACGACGGAGGCGCTCGAGCGGCAGACCGCGATCTCGGAGATCCTGCGGGTGATCTCGTCGTCACCCACCGACGTCCGGCCGGTCCTCGAAGCGATCACAGAGAATGCGCTGCGGTTCTGCGCCACCGAGGACGCGATCGTCATGCTCCCGGACGGCGATCACCTGCGACTGGCGGCGCACCGCGGACCGGTGCCTGTCGCGAGCGACCTGCGCTACCCGAACGACGGGACCTCGATGAACTCCCGTGCCTTCCGCGAGGCGCGGACCATCGCGGTGCAAGATCTCCAAACGGAGACCGAGTTCCCGCTCGGCGCCGAGACTGCGCGGGCGAGCGGCTTCCACGCCGCCGTCGTCGCGCCGCTGCTCCGCGATGGCGTGGCCGTCGGCACGATCGCGCTCCGTCGCTTCGACACCCGGCCGTTCAGCGACCGCGAGATCGGCGCGCTGCAGACGTTCGTGGCCCAGGCGGTCATCGCGATCGAGAACGTCCGGCTGTTCAACGAGACGAAGGAGTCGCTGGGGCGACAGACCGCGACCGCTCAGGTCTTGAAGGCCATCAGCGGGACCGCCTTCGATCTCGCCGGCGTGCTCGACACCGTTATCGCGTACGCCAGCCGGCTCACCGAGGCGGAGAACGGCTTCGTGTACCAGGTCGACGGCGATGTCCTTGCGATGCGCGCTTCGTTCGGTGAGCGGGCCGACGTCATGCGCGAATGGCAACGGGACCATCCGATCAGGACCGACTACATCGGATCGGCTACCGGACGGGCCTTCGCCGAGCGGCGCACGATCCATATCCCCGACGTCGACGCCGATCCGACGTACACCTATGCGGATGCCAAACGCCTCGGCGGCTTCCGGGTGCTGCTCGCGGTCCCGCTCATCAGCAACGACCGCGCGATCGGCGTGATCGCGCTGTGGCGGACGGCGCTGCGGCCGTTCTCGCAAGAGCAGATCAGGCTCGTCGAGAGCTTCGCCGACCAGGCCGTCATCGCCATCGAGAACGCTCGGCTGTTCAACGAGACCAAAGAGTCTCTCGAACGGCAGACGGCCCTTGGCGAGATCCTGCAGACGATCGCGAGCTCGCCGACCGAGCAGCAGCCCGTGCTCGACGCGATCGTGCGCAACGCGGTGCGCTTCTGCGGAGGCGAGGACGCGATCCTCGCCCTGTACACGGATGGTCAGTTCAGTACGCGGGCCCACTACGGGCCGATCGCGCTGCGGGCACCGGACGAGCTGTGGGCCGTCGACCGCACGACGGTCATCGGCCG
>DASYVN010000072.1:0-3674 GCA_035937095.1 Candidatus Limnocylindria bacterium | reverse complement strand
CGGCGACGCGCTCGACCAGTACGCCTCCTGGCTGCGCGATGACCTCATGCGCCGCGCGAAGGGGAGCTTCGCGATCGGCCGCGACGCCTTCGACGCCCTACTGCGCGACAAGGAGCTCCTCCCGTACGACGCCGTGACGCTCAAGAAGTGGGGCCAGGAGCTGTACGCCGAGACCGCGGCCAAGCTCCTCGAGGCCGCGCGCGCGCTCGGCGACACCGAGTGGCGCGACAGCATCGAGCGCCTGCGCAAGGAGCACCCGTCCGAGGACGAGCTCGTGGCGGCGTACCGCACGGACATCGAGCGCTCGCGCGCCGCGACGCACGTCGCGGACCTCGCGTCGTTCCCGGCGGACGAGTCGCTCACCGTCGAGCCGATGCCCGACTTCGCGCGCCCGACCCTGCCGTACGCGGCGTACGTGCAGCCGGGTCCGTTCGAGCGGTCGCGGCGCGGCCGGTTTTGGGTGACGCTCCCGGCGCCCGGCGAGCCGGACGCAGTCAAAGAGGAGCGCCTCTCCGGTCACCCACGCAAAGGCATCGCGGTGATCGCCTGCCACGAGGGCTACCCCGGGCACCACCTGCAGCTCTCGATCGCCGCCGATCACCCGTCGCTCGCGCGCAAGGCCCTCCGGTCGAACGTGTTCATCGAGGGGTGGGGCCTCTACGTCGAGGAGCTCATGACCGAGCTCGGCTTCCTCGATGACCCCGAGACCCGGCTGCTGCGATTGAAGGATCTGCTCTGGCGCGCGGCGCGGGTGAGCGTCGACGTCGGGCTCTCGACCGGTGAGCTCGGCTTCGAGCAGGCCGTGAACTTCATGATGGACGGGCCGCAGCTCGAGCGGCCGAACGCCGTGGGCGAGTGCCGCCGCTATACCCTCAACCCGCTGCAGCCGTCGAGCTACGCGCTCGGCCGCGCGGCGATCCTCGACCTCCGTGCACGCGCGCAGCGGAAAAACTGGGGGATGCGGCAGTTCCACGACGCGCTGCTTGGCTGCGCCTCGGTCCCGCCGGCGCTTGCGGCCGCGGAGCTTGGCCTCTAGCTCATTCGGCGAGTCGCGGAAGTTTGGGCGTCGCGGTCGTGCTGGATGAGTACGTGATGTTGATGTTGCCGTTCTGAATGTTGATGGTCTTGGCGATGAGCTGGCCGCCGTTGATCGTCGCGGTGTTCCCGTTCAGGTTGATCGCGCCGTTCGGCATGTAGATCGTGCCGCCCATATCCAACGTGTTGGTGCCGCTGACCACAAGGGCGCTCGTGCAGGCCGGGTCCTGGTAGATCCCCATGTTCGCGTAGAGGCCGGTCGTCATCGGCCGAAGCGTGATTGGGTGAGTACCCGCGGCACCCATGTCCGAGCAGGTGCCCGTCGTCGTGGGAAAAGCGCTCGTCGTGTTGTAGATCAGCACGTTCCCGTCGCACGCGGTGTTGGTGTTCGGGTCCACATGCGCGGCGTTCGTATCGCGGGTGATGTCGCCACCCAGGCCAGCGCCCTTGAGGATGTAGATCCCGTGGCAGAGAGCGACGGTGGAAAGCTGGGTCGTGTAGATGCCCTCGACCGCCGTGGTGGTGCCGGCGATCCGCGCCGGATCGGTCGGTAGGACGTTCACCCCGTTGTAGCTGTGACCGTCCGGCTTGGGGTAGCCGGCGAAGGGATCGGCGACCGCGGTGATCCCGGTGGTCACGGTGATGCCGGCGGGGAAGGTGTTGCCGGTCGTCCCGCCGACCATCGAAAGCCGGTAGCTGTTCGGGGTGCAGGGCGCCGGCGGCGACGCGCAGATCAGCAGGTCCTGAATGGAGCTGAAGCCACTCACCGCGGAGGTGCTGCACGAGTTGGACACGATCCCGCCGCCGTACACGTGGATGTTCTCGTTCGCCGAAACGGTCAGTCCCGCGACGGCGCATCCGGTCCCGAGCGCTATGATCGGGTACCCATTGTTCAGCGACTCGGAGCCCGCCACCCCGCGCGCGCGGACCGGATTGAATGCGGACTCCGCGGGCACGAGCGTCGTCCTCACCTGGCGGACGATCACCGCCTCCACGTGCAGGACCGGGCTCTCGCCGGCGTACAGGCCGGACGTCGGCGGGTTCGACGACGCCGTCGCGGAGCCGTTGACCGTGACCGTCGTGCTGCTCACGCCGTCGGTGTAGCCGTTCGTCGTCGCGTCGGCGATCGCCGCGGCCGTCGCCTGCAGGACGGTGCCGCCCTGGTAGAGCACGACCGCCCCGGCGAAGGCCGCGGCATCGGCGGCTTCCTGCTGGGTCCGTTTCGCCGCGAAGAGCTGACCCGCGTCGACCGCGAGGCCAACGGCGAAGAGAAGCGCCATGAAGACGATCGCGACCATGACGATCGCCTGGCCGCCCTCCGCCTCCGGGCCGAAGAACCTGCGCATCTTCGTCACCGCTGGATCACCAGCTGCGAGCCACCGCGCAGCGTGATCTGGAAGGCACTGCCCAGCAGGTACTGGGACGGCAGGGGCACGAAGGGAGCGGTCGCGTCGACGGTCACCCGTTGGTTCCGGTTGTTCCCGCCGTCCGGGTAATCGATCGTGACGTCGATGTTGTAGACGCCGATCGCGTTCGCGGTGACCGCGTTCGTGACGTTGCCCAGATTGTTGGTCGCCGGATTGAGGCAACTCGTGCACGGCCCGACGATCGGGACGCCCGACGCGCCGTGGACGATGGCGTAGCGCGTGCCCTCGCGCGCCGCGTAGGCGAGCGTGTTCTCCTGCCAGACGGCACGCGCGACGTCGAAGATCCCGGTCACGAGCAGGAGGAACAGCGGCAGCACCAGCGCGAATTCGACGAGCGCCTGGGCTGCCTGTTCGTCGCGGAAACGCGCGGCTCGTAGCAGGCGCATCAATAGAACGTCCGGATCGTCGTCGTGCGGTCGAAGGTGCCGCTGTTTGGGACGAGCGGCCAGGCGATGATCGTCGACCAGCCGTACTGCACGCGAACGGACACGAAGCACGGCGTTGCGACCGTCGGCGGGCTCACGCACGCGGTCGTCCCGTCGGACTGAGCCTTGATCACGGTGACGTTGGACATGGATGCATTCGCCGTCGGCGTGCGGTTGATCTCGGCGACCGCCCCGGCCTGCGCGAGCGCGTTCGTCGGCGCCGAGTTGATCGCGTAGGACTCGGCGCCGGCGCGCGAGCCGTTCTCCACGGCGATCTGCAGGGCGAACGCCCGGGCAAGGTCGGCACCACCCAGGATCGCGAACACGAGCAGGGGCAAGGTGAGCGCGAGCTCGACCATCGCCTGGGCGGCTGCGTCCGCGGCAAAGCGCTTCACCTGCGGCCAAGTCTGTCGAGCACTGGGCGGAGTTACGCCCCCCGCGGGTGTGACCTTCGTACTGGGAGGGTCGAGGCCCGGTCGTTCGCAAAGCGGCCAGATTCCGCGCCTCACCGAGCCTGACAACGCAGACCCGACGTCCGACGACCCCCCGATCGACCGGATCGACCCCGGAGTGAACGGTCGGCTAGTCTCCCGCGTACCAGACGTATCGCCCGCTACGAAAGCGGGCGACGGGGTTGTGAACGCATGCGTCGACTAATGTCGGTCCTCGGCGCGGCCATGATCGTGGCGATCTCCTGTGCCCCGACGACCACAGCGCCGACCGCGTCGGGCGTGCCGACCGGTGGGGAGAAGCCCGTCGCCGGCGGCCGCCTCGTGCTCGGCGCCAC